>NZ_AOJF01000042.1:0-31723 GCF_000337395.1 Halorubrum distributum JCM 13561 | reverse complement strand
AGAGATGTGTATAAGAGACAGGACGAACTCCGTTTCGGCCTTCTCCTCGGGCGACGCCTCGGGCAGTTCGTCCTCGCACATCCGGGTGTTCTCCAAGAGGAGGATTTCGCCCGCTGCGAGCGCGTCGATCGCCGCCAGCGCCTCGTCCCCGTACGTGTCCGCCACGAAGCCGACGTCGCGGCCGACGCGGTCGGCGAGGATCTCGGCGTGACCGGCGAGCGACGTGAAGTCGTCGCGGCCGGGGCGGCCCTGATGGGCCATGAGCACGACGCGGTGGCCGGCGTCGGCCAGCTCGCGGACGGTCTCGGCGTGGCGCTCGAAGCGGCGGTTGTCCTGCGGGTCGCCGTCCTCGATGGGGGAGTTGAGGTCCAGTCGGACGAGGACGCGCGAGTCGGTCGGGAGGTCGTCGATGGTGTCGAAGGCGGGCATGGGTGAGTGGTCGTCGATGAGATAGTTAATGGGTGGCGCTCCGGGGGAACGTTGCCGCCCGGGTGTCGGGCTTCGCTTGTCAGCCGCGATCGGGCGTTCAGGCCTCGTCGTGAACGTACGCGGCCATGTCGAGCATCCGGTTCGAGAAGCCGTACTCGTTGTCGTACCAGGTGAGGATCTTCACCAGCTTCCCGCCGGCGATGACGTTCGTCGACTGGAGGTCGACGTAGCTGGAGAAGGGGAGGCCGACGATGTCCGAGGAGACGACCTCGTCGTCGGTGTAGCCGAGGACGCCCGCGAGCGGGCCGGAGTCGGCGGCGTCGCGGAAGGCGGCGTTGACCTCCTCCGCGGTGACGTCCTCGTCGAGGCTGACGACGAACTCGGTGATCGAGCCGGTCGGGACCGGGACGCGCATCGCCATCCCGTCGATCTTCCCCTCGAGCTGCGGGAGGACCTCCTGGGCGGCGCCCGCGGCGCCGGTCGAGGTGGGGACGATGTTCTCGGCGGCCGCGCGGCCGCGGCGGCGCTTGCTCATCGGGCCGTCGATGAGGCCCTGGGAGCCGGTGTAGGCGTGGACGGTGGTGAGGGTGCCGGCGTCGATCCCGAACTCCGCGTCGAGCACCTTCGCGACCGGGGTGATGGAGTTCGTGGTACAGGAGGCGTTCGAGACCACGTCGTCGCCCTCGTACTCGTCGTGGTTGACGCCGTAGACGAGCTGTTTGACCGGCTTGTCGCCCTTCGGGGGCGCCGAGATGACCACGGTGTCGGCGCCGCCGTCGAGGTGCGCGCTGGCGTCGTCGCGGGTGCGGAAGATGCCCGTACACTCCAAGGCGACGTCGACGTCGAGCTCGTCCCAGGGGAGGTCGGCGGGGTCCTGGACGTTGAACAGCGGGACCGACGTGCCGCCGATCGTCAGCTCGTCGCCGTCGCGCTCGACGCCGTCGAGCCGACCCATGACGGTGTCGTACTTCGCGAGGTACCCCATGTCGTCGAAGTCCATCACGTCGTTGATCCCGACGAGCTCGATCCGAGGGTTCTCAAGCACCGCTCGGAACACGTTGCGCCCGATGCGACCGAAGCCGTTGAGCCCCACCCGCACGACCTCGTCGTCGCTCACGTCGTCACCGGCAGCCAGATACGATTTACTCATGTTCGAAAAAAGCGAGCCGCAACTACTTAAATCCGGCCCAGTCACGTCGAGACCGTCATAATCGTTCGAATTTGTTACGGTCGGTGTCGGCGATCGTCGTCGGTCTCGGTCGGCTCGCGTCGCTCGCCACCGCTCGTTGCCCGCTCGTCGCCGCCTCGGCGCGGGGCGGATAGCGGCCGAAACGGCGACCGACAGAAGGCTTATCGGGGTCACCGACTTCACGAGAGGTATGGACAGAGACGACCGCGACGATCCGTTCGGAGACTTCTTCGAGGAGATCGAGCGGATGATGAACGAGATGGCCAGCGGCGACGCCCCGTCGGCCGACGACGCGGGGTTCGGCTCCGACACCCACGTCGACGCGTACACCACCGAGGAGTCGGTGCGTCTCGTCGCCGACCTCCCCGCCGTCTCGAAGGACGACCTCTCGCTGCGCTGCGACGGCGACGCGCTCACCATCTCGGCCGTCTCCGACCGGCGCGAGTACGACGAGACGGTCGAGCTCCCCGCGCCCGTCGACGAGCACTCCGCGGACGCGACGTTCAACAACGGCGTCCTCGAGGTCTCGTTCGACCGCGACGACGACAGCGCGTCGATCGACCTCGTCTGAGGCGGTCGTCGGGTTTTATTCCGTTTTTGCCGTCCGTCGGATCAGCGCCGCGAACCGGTCGTAGAAGTCGTCCGCGTACTTCGTCGCGGCGTCGACGGTCGGGCGCGCGTTCGTCTCGTTGACGACGAGCCGGTCGTCGGTCGCGAGCAGGTCGACGCCGAGGTAGTCGATCCCGAGCGTCTCGGCCGCGCGTTCGGCGAGGTCGCGCGCCGCGGGGTCGAGGTCGACCCCCTCGGCCGTCGCGCCGCGGTGGACGTTGTGCTTCCATCGGCCGGCCGCGAGCGCGTCGTCGTCGAGGACGCGCTCCACCGCCCCCGCGGACGCGCCGTCGACGACCATCGCGCGGTAGTCGCGCGCGTCCGGGAGGAACTCCTGGATCAGGAACGACTTGTCGCCGGTGGCGCGGTAGTCGTGGATCAGGTTCAGGTAGTCGACGACGCCCAGAAGCGAGTCGAGGTCGGTCGCGGTCGCGACGCCGACGCCGCGGGTCGCGGAGTTCGGCTTCACGACGACGGGGTAGGAGAACTCCTCGACGGCGTCGACGACGACCGACTCGTCGACGGGGTTCGACACGAGCGTCGTCTTCGGCGTCGGGAGCCCGGCGGCCGACAGCCGCGCCAGCACGCCCGCCTTGTTGCGCGAGGCGACGACCGCGTCGCGCCCGTTCACCCACGGGACCCCCAGCCGCTCGTTGACGACCGCGCCCTCCATCAGGCGGGTCGGGTAGACGAGGCCGACGTCGAAGCCGTCGAACTCCTCGGGGTCGGCCGCCGGCGAAGCGCCGGTTTCACCGCTGGAAACCCGGAGCGACCGCTCTTTCGCTTGAACGTGACCCACCTCGATCCCGCGGTCCGCGAGCGGCTCGCGGACGCGCTCGAACGTCTCCGCGTCGGTGGTCATCGCGAGCCGGAGCATAGCCGTGTTGGGGGCTGTTCGGACTTAAAAACGGGGAGAGCGGCGCGACGGCAGCGACACGGTACGATACGCGGTGGCGCGTGCCTGCGAGCGGCCGCCCCCGGCGGCCGCGAGACAGCACCGCGCGAGGGACGCCGCGAGCGAAGCGAGCGGCGAGGCTGGGGAGGTGTGAGGTGCTGTGCGGTGCCGTGCGGGGCGGGACTCAAAGGGGCAGCCGCGAGGCGGGCGCAGACGAAGTAAGCACCGCAGGGAGCGAGTGAAACGAGCGACCGAGGAGCACAGCGAGTGTGCGCCCGCCTCGCGGCTGGGGCTTTGGAGGCGTTCGCCGCCGATCCACGAGCGGTTATTTATAAGCGAGCGGCTGGGGCTTTGGAGGCGTTCGCCGCCGATCCACGAGCGGTTATTTATAAGCGAGCGGCTGGGGCTTTGCGTTCGCCGCCGATCCACGAGCGGTTATTTATAAGCGAGCGGCTGGGGCTTTGGAGGTGTCCGACGTCGTTCTGGAGCCAGCTATTTATAAATGAGCGGCTGAGGATCCGGCGGTGTTAACTGCCGATCCGCGCTCGCTGACTCACTGTAAGTGGCCTTCCTCGCGGAGCTGTTCCGCCTCGCTCTTCTCGTAGCGCCACGAGATGTCGGCCTTCTCGTCCTGCCAGTCCCACGGCTCGACGAGGACGATGTCGTCTTCGCGGATCCACACCCGCTTTTGCATCCGGCCGGGGATGCGCGCGGTCCGCTGTTTCCCGTCCGCACAGCGCACCTTGACGCGGTTCGCGCCGAGCATCTCGACGACCTCCGCGAACACCTCGTCGTCGTCGGGCATCCGGAGGTCGTTCCGACCGCCGCCGTCTCCGTTGCTCATGCGTACGCGGTGATACGCGTTCGCGGAAATAAAAGGGCCGCTCTCCGCTGCGAGATCATCTCCTTTTAAGGACAGCCGAGAACCACCCGACGACATGCGCGACACGCTCGGTCTCGAAGGCATCGCCGGGGTTTTCGTCGTCTTCGTCGCGGTCGGCATCATCGCCGTCCGCGATCCCGTCATCGCCGGCGCCGTAATGCTTCTCATCGCCGGCCTCGCCCTGATCGCGAAGGGGCTCGTCGACACGGCCATGCGCTCGTTCGGGCTGAAGTAGCCCGCGAGCGCGACCCGAGCGCTCCGGCCGTCGTCGACGCCCGCTCGGCGTTCACGGCGCTCCCGAAAGAGTCATAACCGCCGACCGTTCCCCTCGGGTATGGTCGAAGTACCTGCCGTCGCGGTCGAACTCGTCGAACTCCTCGCCGTCACCCTCGGTGCCGGCGCGGCCGCCGCGGTCGGCGTCGTCCTCGAACGGTTCGGGCTCTCCGCCGTCTCCGGCGGCGAGCTCGTCCTCGGCGCCTGGGCCGTCGGCATGGGGCTGCTCGCGCTGTACGTCGGGCTCGTCGGGCTCGGCTACGAGCAGGCGCTCCCGCGGCTGCGCCGGCTCGCGAGCGGCGAGTAGGCCCGCAGTTCCGGACTCTTACAACTCCCCCTCGGCCGCCAGCTCGCGTACCCGGTCCGCGCGATCGCGGATCGCCGCCCACTCCGCGTCGTCCTTGTCGTCGACGTGCGAGTACATCAGTCCCATCCGCCCGGTACCCCGCAGCGTCTCCTCGTTTTCCTTCAGGAAGTCCCAGTAGAGCGCGTTGAACGGGCAGGCGCCCTCGCCCGTGGTTCGCGAGACGGCGTACGGGCAGTCCGCGCAGTGGTCGCTCATCCGGTTGACGTAGCTCCCCGAGGAGGCGTACGGCTTCGAGGAGAGCACGTCCGTCCCGAACGCCCCCATCGCGACGACGTTCGGCGTCGTCACCCAGTGGTAGGCGTCGACGAAGCCGAGGTGGAACCACTCGTTCAGTTCGGCGGGGTCGGCGCCGTACACGAGCGCGAAGTTCGACAGCACCATCAGCCGCTCGATGTGGTGGGCGTACCCGTGCTCGCGGACGTGGCCGACCGCCTCCGAGAGACACCGCATGTCCGTCTCGCCGTCCCAGTAGGCGGGCGGGAGGTCCCGCGACTGCTCCAACCGATTCGCGTCGGCCAACTCGGGCATCGCCTCGCGGTAGACGTGACGCACGAACTCCCGCCAGCCGATCACCTGCCTGACGAACCCCTCCGCGGCGTTGAGCGGGACGGGGGCGGGCTCTGACGGTGTCTCCGACTCTGCGCCGTCACCGAAGTCGTCGAGCGAGGTCGATCCCGCGCCGTCCCTGTCGTGCTCGGCCGGGTCGTACGCGCCCGGCTCGACCCCGCGCTCCTGATAAGCGCGTTCGACCGCCCGGACCGGCTCGCGCGGGTCGAGCAGCCCGAGGTTGACCGCCGGCGAGAGCAGCGAGTGCGAGAGGAACGGCTCGCCGCCGACCATCGCGTCCTGATACCGACCGAACGCGGGGAGCCCCTCGCGGACGAACCGGTCGAGCGCCTCGCGCGCCCCGTCGCGGGTGACCGGCCACGCGAACCCGTCGAGCGAGTCGTTCCCCCACGTGTCGAACCGCTCGCACACCCACGCGTGGGTCTCGCGGGTCAGCGCGTCCGGCTCGAACGTCGGTCGCGCGGGCGGCTCCCACTCGTCCGGCGGCGTTTCCTGGTTCAGGTCGTCGTAGTTCCACTCCCCGCCGACCGGGTCGCCATCGTCCATCAGCACGTCGGCCTCACGGCGGACGTGGCGGTACCAGTTCTCCTGTCGGTAGGTTCTGTCGGCGGCACCGTCGGCACCGATCGCCGTCTCCTCCCCGCCGGCCCACTCTCGCCAGTCGGCCGGCGTCGTCCAGAACAGCTCGTTGTCGACGAGCTCGAGCGTGCCGCCGCGCTCGGCGACCAGTTCGCGGAGCCGCTCGCCGGCGCCGTGGCTCGCCGGGCGCATGAGCCGCAGGCGCGGGCCGCCGCCGTCGCCGGCCCCTCGTCCCGCGCGCTCCGCGAAGAACTCGTCGAGGCCCTCGCCGAACGACTCCGCCCGCACGTACGTCACGTCGCGGCCGCGCTCGCGGAGCTCGTCGCGAAAGTGCCGCATCGCCGAGAACACGAGCGTCAGCTTGTGGGCGTGGTACGGCTTCCGGTCGGCGAACCCGTGGGCCTCGATCAGCAGCACGTCGTCGGCCGCGTCGAGGACGTCGAGGTCGGGGTTGAGCTGGTCGCCGAGCAGCCAGCAGGTCGTCCGGTCGCTCACGAAAAGTCGGTGGGGCGCAAGCGACATAGCTCCGGCGGCGGGCCGTGCGGCCGCCGTCGCCTCCGACCCCTCGCACCGCCGCGGCATCCGCGGCTTTTTGTCGCCCCCGCGTGTCGGGCGAGTCATGGACGAGATCCTCACGAACTGGCTGCTCGGCCTGATCGCCGCCCTCCTCGCCGTCCTCGTGCTCGACTCGACCGGCGAGCCCTTCCTCGCCTCGCTCGCGCCGGTCGCGAACGTGCTCGCGCTCGTCACCTTCCTCGCGTTCGTCATCCTCACCGGCGCGTTCCTCGTGTACACCGCGTCGTTTCGGGACTAACGCCCCGCCGCGTCCGCGTCTTCGATCCGCCTGACTCCCGGCGGTCCCCTGCCCCGCCAATCCGGTCGACTCCCCGCGATCCCCGCCGCCGCGCGTAGCTTTTTGTCTCGCCTCGAACTGGGACGCGTATGGAGTACACGACACTCGGGAACACCGGCACCACCGTCTCGAAGATCTGTCTCGGCTGTATGAGCTTCGGCGACCCCGACTGGCGCGAGTGGGTCCTCGACGAGGAGGAAGGCAAGGAGCTCGTCGAGCGCGCGATCGATCTGGGGGTGAACTTCTTCGACACCGCAAACATGTACTCGAACGGCGAGAGCGAGCGCGTCCTCGGCGAGGCGCTCGACGGGTACGACCGCGACGAGTTCGTCGTCGCGACGAAAGGGTACTTCCAGATGGACGAGTCGAATCCGAACTCCGGCGGGCTCTCGCGGAAGGCGATCGAACAGGAGCTCCAGCACTCCCTCGACCGCCTGGGGATGGACACGATCGACCTGTATCAGATCCATCGCTGGGACGACGAGACGCCGATCGAGGAGACGCTGGCCGCGCTCGACGACGCGGTGCGGCGCGGCGACGTGCGCTATATCGGCGCCTCCTCGATGTGGGCCCACCAGTTCGCGGAGTCGCTCCACGCGAGCGAGCGCGAGGGGTACGAGCGGTTCGCCACGATGCAGAACCACTACAACCTCGCGTACCGCGAGGAGGAGCGCGAGATGCTCCCGCTGTGTGAGAAGGAAAACGTCGGCGTGATGCCGTGGAGCCCGCTCGCGCGCGGCTACCTGACCCGCCCGCACGAGGACGTGGACGCGACGCTCCGGGGGCAGACCGAGGACCACCTCTACGCGCACCCCTACCGCGAGGGCGGCGGCCCGACCGTCAACGAGCGCGTCGAGGAGCTCGCCGCCGAGAAGGGCGTGAAGATGGCCCAGATCGCGCTGGCGTGGCTGTTCCACAAGGAGTCGGTCGACACGCCCATCGTCGGCACGACGAGCGTCGAACACCTCGAAGACGCGGTCGAGGCGCTCGACGTCGACCTCTCGGACTCCGATCTGGAGTGGCTGGAGGAGCCATACGAGCCGGTCCGCGTCTCCGGCCACGAGTAGGCGGCGCGCGGTGGCCGCCGCAACGGCCTAAATGGTGTTTTAGGGATATGTCGGTAACCTATTTGTGTGACAGAGAGTGTCAACCACACATGAGCGACGACACCGACCGATCCGCCGTCCGGTCGCGCACCGAGTACGCGCGTACCCGGACGCGCTGTCCGAACTGCGGCGACCGCGTCCCGGCGGCCGGCGGCGACGGGGAGCCCGCGGAGTGTCCGAACTGCCACCGCCTCGTGCGCGCGTGACGGCGGGGGCGACCGCCGCCCAGTCGCGTGGCGGGTACGGCTCCGTTCGGTCGCCGCCGCCCGCCCGTGACTTATAAACGCACCGTCGCGGACGCCACGACAACCCTTTTCGGCGGCGCCGCCGAAGCGTGGCGCATGGCAGACGACGACGCCACCGACCCCGAGAACGGCGAGGCCGGCGAACAGGACGCGTCCGCCGAGGGCGACGACGGCGAGGAGAAGTCCTTCCGCGAGCGCGTCGAGGAGATCCGCGAGCGACGCGAGGAGGAGCGCGAGGAGGGCGACCGGCCCGACCCCGAGGAGATGATGGGCGGCGGCGGCCCGCCGGGGATGGGCGGCGGAGGCGGCGGCAACCCCTTCGCGCAGATGATGTCCGGCATGATGGGCGGCGGCGGCGGTCCCGGCGGCGCGGGCGGCCCGCCCGGGATGGGCGGCGGCCCCGGCGCGCAGGGCGAGCAGGGCGCTCGCGGCGACGACGGCGGCAACGAGGAGCTCGTCCGCGAGGTGCGCCAGCTCCGCGACGAGGTCCGCGACGCGACCCGGCAGCTCCAGCGCATCGCGCAGGCGCTCGAAGACGACTGAGTCGGCGAATTCTCTTCTCCATTTTCCGAAGCCCGGTAGCGCTGCGCTCGTCGGTCGACGAGGATGCGCTGTCGGGCGGGAACCGCGACAGCGTCGCGACGACCGCTCGAAAAACGACTCAGTTCCGGGCGCCGCTCGTCGCCCCGATCCGCTCCGGCAGCGCTGGCAGCGCGACGACGGCGACCACGGCCGCCGTCGTCGCGACGAGCGTCACCGGGAGCGTCCCCGCGAGCGCGTACGCGCCGACCCAGAGCCCGCCGGTGACCGCGAGCGCGGGGACCGCAACGCGGACCGGGACCGCGGGCTCGTCGCCCTCGACGAGCCGCCAGCCCACCGCGCCGCCGGCGCCGGTGGCGATCCCGATCCCCGCCTCGACCACCTCGCCGGTGTGTCCCCCCGCGACGGCGACGGCCAGCGAGCCGGTCGAGACGACGGCCGCGAGCAGGAACGCCGGGGCGGGGTTCAGCGCACCGGTCGGGCCGGCCGCCGTCTCCGCGCTCGCCGAGCGCCGCACGCGCGGGTCGCCGGCGAGCCACAGGGCGACGGCGACCGTCCCCGCGCCGACGGCCAGCCCAGCGAGCACGTCGACGAGGTAGTGGACCTCGATGATCACCCGCGAGGCCGCGACGGCGACGGCGACCGCCCCGGCCGCGAGGTAGCGGGCGCGGTCCGTCCAGAACCGGTCGTACAGGAGGGCCACGGCGAGGTACGCGGCCGCGCCGCCGGTGGCGTGGCCGCTCGGAAATCCGAACCCGTCGGAGAGCACCTGCGCCTCGTACCAGCCGGACAGGAGCGCGGGGAGCCACGTCGGGACGTCGGCGGGGGGCATCGCGCCGGGCGGCCGGGCGACCGCGAACCACGCCTTGCCGAGCGCCGTCGCGGCGTACGCGCAGGTGACGGCCGCGATGGCGGTCGCGCCGGCGCGGCGCGGCGAGCCCGCGGTCCGGTCGCTCGCGAACCAGTAGCCGACCGCGAGCAGCGCGAAGAGGAACCACGGGTCGGCGAGGTGGGTGACGGCCGCGAAGGCGACGACGACGAACTCCGGGAGCGCGTCGACGACGGCGAACTCGCCGACCCCGCGCTCGGCGGCGACGAGTCCGGTCACGTCTCGACCACCCGGTCAGTCATCGCCGCGGCGGCGGGCGTAGTCGAGCGCCTTGCCGGGCGTCTCGATCAGGTTGAGGCCGATGCCGACGACGACGAATATCGTGTAGAGGCCGAGCGTCGACAGCCCGAGGACGACGATGGCGCCGACCGCGTAGATCCCCTGAAGCGACGTCAGCGCCGCGAGCGTCAGCACCGTCCCGTACAGCAGCACGAGGTACGGCCCCCAGCCCCTGGCGTGGCCCCGCCGCATCCGCGAGCGGACGTACCGCTTCAGCTCCGACTCGACCTCGGGTTTGTCGACGGTGCGGCGTTCCACGTCGTCCTCGAACTCGTCGAGCTGCGACCGAAGCTCCCGGACCTCCGCTTCGAGGGCGGCGACGTCCGGCGCACCGCGCGGCCGTTCGCCGTCGTCCCCGTCGGGATCCGACTCGCCGTTCATACCCGTGGGTCGGTCGCGGTCCTGTTGTAACTGCCGGTCCGCGGCGTGGTCGGTGCCGTCGAACGCGGCGGCGGGACCGCCGCCCCCGGCCTCCCCGGAGTCGTCGCCGCCAGTCCCCCGCCCCGCGAGCACCACGTTGACCACGCCACCGAGGACGACGACGACGGCGGCGAGGTACAGCCACGTGACCAGCAAGAGGATGCCGCCGATGACGCCGTACACCTCGTACTGCGCGGCGCCCGCGGCGTACACCTGAAACCCGGCCTGAAGCAGCGTCCAGCAGACCGCCGCGAACGCCGCGCCCGGCAGCGCCTCGCGGACGGCGATCGCCGGCTGCGGCAGGAGGTAGTACATCGGGAGGAACACGACCGCGAGGAGAACGGGCAGGGCGAGGACGCTCGCCGCCTCGATCAGGGGGAGCGCGTCCGCGGCCGCGACGAACGCGCCCACGGCGACCATCACGCCGAGGCCGACGCCGACGCCGCCGACGACCGAGGCGGCGTCGGCTACCTGTTTGAGGAGGCCGGGCGTCTCCTCGCCGCCGTACAGCGAGACGAACGCCGTGTCGAGCCCGCGGAACACCTTCAGCGTCGACCAGAGCAGCAGCCCGACCCCGAGCAGGCTCGCGCCGGTCCGCCCGCCGGCCGAGGAGACGGCCCCGACGACCGCCTCCTCGCCGGCCGGCGTGAGGAACTCGCCCGTGGACGCCACCAGCTCGGCGGCGATCGTCTCCCCGAAGACGGCGGTGGCGACGACGACGAGCAGCAGCAGCGCGGGGACGAGCGAGACGAACGCGTAGTAGGCGATGGCGGCGGCGAGGAACGTCACCTGCCGGTCGACAGCGACGTCGACGACGCGCCGAGCCGTGCCGAACGCGGTGCGCGAGTGTCTGGACACGTTCCGCCCTTCGACCGAGCGCGACAAAAACGAGTGGGTGCCGACGGCGAGAGGGGTTCAGTCCCCGTCGCCGCCGAGGACCGCCTCGCGCATCTCGGGGATCGACGCCGTGCTCTTCACCGCCGTGCCGCGGTAGTGCGCACGGCTCGCCTCGTGGCCGGCGCCGCGGAGGCGCTCGACGAACTCCTCCATGCCGATCGCCGGCTCGCCCCACTCCTTGTACAGCCGGTGCTGGTCGTAGTGCGTGGGAGTGTCGAGCTCGCGCGCGACGGTGCCGAGCAGCTTGCGGGCGCGCTTCGCCTCGCCCATGTCGTCGGTCACCTCGCGGCGGACCGCGCGCGCGAAGTCGGGATCCGCGACCGGGCCGAGCCAGATCGGGCCCGCCGTGAGGACGCGGTCGCTCCCGCACTCCGGGCAGGCGTCGACCGGGTCGGCGATGTGCCCGCGCGTCGCGGCGCGCCAGAGGCAGTCCTCGCAGTGATCCACGTGCCCCACGCCGTCGAGACAGTCGTCGGCCGCGCGGGCGCCCGACTCCAGCTCGAGGTAGGTCCGCGCGTAGTGGCGGGAGACGTGCGAGAGGATCGGCGTCGCCGCCTTGTCGTAGCGCGCGGCGGTCCGAACCAAGGCGGATATCAGCGTCCGGAGCCCCATCTCCGGGTGGTAGTCGGTGTTGCGCGGGACCGCGCCGTACTTGCGGATCCCGCTGTTGAGGTGGGCGCCGCACAGCGGCGCGGTGTCGGTGGCGGTGACGCAGACCAGGTTGCGGCCGTTCGCGAACGCCGCGTCCGCGAAGGGGATCGGCGTGCCGTACGGATCGAGGTCGACGACGTCGAACGGGCCCTCGTCGTACAGCAGGGCGTTGACGTCGCGGTGGACCGCCTCGCCGTCGAGGCCGTTGGCGTCGAGGTTCGCGGCGGCGAGCTCGACCGCCTCGTCGTCGACGTCGGCGCAGGTGACGTCGTACCCCTCTGCGGCGGCGCGGACGCCCCGGATTCCCGAGGCGGCCATCGCGTCGAGGTAGGAGGCCGCTCGCGGCTCGCGGTCGCGGTAGGCGCGCAGCGTCGCGACGGTCACGTCGCGGTTCAGCTCCTGGGTCGGGTTGAAGAAGACGCCGCCGCCGGTGCCCTCGCTGGCGCCGTCGCGGGCCTCCGGGACGGAGACGGTGAGTCCGCCCTCTTCGATGTCCATACGCTCGGTTCGGCCATCCGGGCTAAAAGGACCGCGCTCCGGGGCGGGAGGTCGCGGACGCGTCGAGCGCGGCGACCGGCGGCGACAATGGGAGGCTTTTACGCCGTCGGCTCGGAACGTGAACGTATGAACGGAGACGCCACGCGAGGACGGTCCGGCGCAGTCGAGGACGAGACGGAGGGCCGAGGATGGTGAGTCCGGCGCGGGTCGACGCGATAACCGACATCGCGTACGGCGCGCTGATCGCCCTGTCGATCGTGCTCATCGCGACGTTTCAGGTGAACAACGTCGCCATCGCGTTCGGGATCGGGGTGTTCGCCTCGTACGTGATCCACGTCGTCTGGAAGATGGCGCGGTTCGACCCGGACTGGATGACCCGCGAGGTCGCGGACCAGGTCGGCAAGCAGGTCGAGGAGAGCGTCGGCGAGACCGTCGACAAGGAGGTCGAGAAGACCGTCGGCGAGACCGTCAACAAGGAGGTCGAAAAGACGGTCGGCGAAACGGTGAGCAAGGAAGTGGAGAAGACCGTCGAGGAGACCGTCGGCGAGACCGTCGAGGAGACCGTGAGCAAGGAGGTCGAGAAGAGCGTCGGCGAGACCGTCAACAAGGAGGTCAGCGAGGTCGCCGACGACGTCAGCGACACCGTCAGCGAGGAGGTCACCGGGAAGGTCGAGGAGACCGTCGGCGAGACGGTCGAGAAGACGGTCGGCGAGAAGGTGGAGGAGACCGTCGAGAAGACCGTCGAGGAGAAGGTTGGCGAGACCGTCGAGGAGACCGTCGGCGAGAAGGTGGAGGAGACCGTCGAGAAGACCGTCGAGGAGACCGTCGGCGAGAAAGTCGAGGAGACCGTCGAGAAGACCGTCGAAGAGACGGTGGGCGAGAAGGTCGAGGAGACCGTCGAGGAGAAGGTGGGCGAGACCGTCGAGGAGACCGTCGGCGACGGGGATGACGAGGACGGCGAGGCGACCGGGCGACGCGACGACTCGTAGTCGGATCGGTCGCGATCGGCGACGCCGTCCGCCGCCGAGACGTTGTGGTCTGGTGGGCGCTCTCGGGTGCCCATATCCGTCGATTCCGACGGTGATAAACCGTGAGAGCGAATAATCGTACATAGTCGAATGGGCCACCACGACCTCGATCGGAGTCTCGGGCTGTACCCGACGATGATGATCAGTATGGGTGCGATGATCGGGAGCGGGATCTTCGTTCTCCCGGCGTTGGGATACAAGAAGGCCGGACCGGCGGTGGTCCTCGCGTACGTGCTGGCCGCGCTCGTCGTCTTACCGGCCGCGCTGTCGAAAGCCGAGATGGCGACGGCGATGCCGGAGTCCGGCGGCACGTACCTATACATCGACCGGGCGCTCGGCCCGTTGTTCGGGACGATCGCCGGGATCGGGGCGTGGTTCTCGCTCGTGTTCAAGAGCTCGTTCGCGCTCGTCGGCCTCGGCGCGTATCTGCTGCTTTTCGCGCCGCTCTCGCAGGGCGCGGTGGTGTACGTCGCGCTGGGGCTCGGCGCGCTCGTCGTGGCCCTGAACGTCTCCGGGACGAAGATGAGCGGACAGATCCAGGCGGTCATCGTCTCGCTGGTCGTCGCCGGCCTGCTCGGGTACGTCGTCAACGCGGGGTTCGTCGTCGACACCGCCCGGTACGCGCCGTTCACGACGGACGGGAGCGGCGGGGTCGTCACGGCCGCGGCCTTCGTCTTCGTCTCGTACGCGGGCGTGACGAAGGTCGCGAGCGTCGCGGAGGAGGTGAAAGCGCCCGGGAAGAACCTGCCGCGCGCGATGCTCGGGTCGATGGGGATCATGACCGTGCTGTACGTCGCGGTCGTCGGCGCGGTCGTGGGACTGAGCGATCCGGAGGTGCTGAAAACGGGCGGTCCGGGCGGGACGGCGTCGCTCACGCCGATGGCCGACGGAGCGGGGGCGCTGTTCGGCGGCGTCGGGGTAGCGCTCATCTCCGTGATCGCCGTCGTCGCGTTAACGAGCATGGCGAACGCCGGCGTCCTCTCCTCGTCGCGGTTCCCGCTCGCGATGAGTCGGGACGACCTCCTCCCGCCGGCGCTACGCACCATCGACGTGCGGTTCAAGACGCCGCGGAACTCGGTGCTCCTCACCGGTGTCCTGTTGCTGCTGCTCATCGCGTTCGTCCCGGTGATCGAGCTGGCGAAGCTGGCGAGCGCGTTCCAGATCCTCGTCTTCTCTTTCGAGAACATGGCGCTCGTGGCGTTTCGGGTTGCGGACCTCCCGTCATACGACCCCGAGTTCACCGCGCCGGGCTACCCGTACGTTCAGGTGTTCGGGTTCCTCGGCGGCATGGCCTTGCTCACGCAGATGGGGACCCTTCCGATCCTCGGAGCCGGAGGAATCATCGTCGGGAGCGCGCTCGTCTACTTCGCGTACGGCCGGTCGCGGACGGACCGGACCGGAGCGGTCGGGACGATCATCCGCGCCCGTCGCGGGGAGGCGGACGACGGCGTCGCGCCGACGGAGCAGGACTGACCGCCGCGGCGGCGTCAGTAGTCCCGGTCGACGACGATGACCGGATCGCGGGTCTCGTCCGCGATGCGGTCAGCGAGCGTTCCGAAGACGCGATCGCCGAGGCGCGACTGCGGCTCGTACATCACGACCGCGTCGTAGTCGGCCGCGACGCGGAGGATCTCCTCGTCGTGTTCGTCACCCTCGACGACGAGGGTGTCGACCGCGTCGGCGTCGAACCCGTCGTCGACCAGGCGGTCTCGCGTCTCCGAGACCACCGCCTCGCCGCGCTCGCGGCTTTCCTCGCCCTCGACGACGTGGAAGAGGGTGATGCGCTGCGTCGAGTCCTCGCTCAGGACGCGGATGAACCGCGGGAGCCGGTCGAACTCGGCGACGTCCGGAAGCGGCACGAGGATGCGCTCTACCCCCTCGGTCGGAGCGGGGTCGAGCTCGGCCGCGCAGTCCTCTTCGACCGCGACCTGTCGGATCGCGGCGGCGCGGTCCTTCCCGAACACCAGCCGCGTCCGGACGGAGGCCCCCGCGTCGGCGAACGACGCGGCGACCTCGTCGAGCGTCGCCTGCGCCGCCTCGCCGAACTGCTCGCGGGCGGAGCTGGCCGGCGTCTGTTCGGGCAGGTCGTAGTGCCCGAGCACCACCACGTCGAGCGACGAGAGGTCCTCGATCAGCAGCGGCGACAGCGGCTCGGGGTCCGGGAGTTCGAGCGGGACGAGGATCGTGTCGGCCATGGCGCACGCTTGGACGGCCGGACCAATAAACGGGGAGATCCGGCGGCGGAAGGGACGCGAAGCGGCGCACCGGTGGCCGCGAGACGCGCCGCTCTGCGGTCGGTGGACGCGAAAAATGGGTGTTGCGAGGCGCTACTCGTTGCCGAACATCTGGCGCATCATCGGGTGCATCTCCATCAGCTGCTCTTCGGCGATCTCCTCGTACAGCTTGTACGTGATAGAGACCGCCAGCAGCAGTCCGGTTCCGGAGACCTCGCCGATGGTGCCGAGCAGGTTCGCCATCACGGCGAGCAGCCCGACGAGGGCGCCGCCGATCACGGTCACCTGCGGGATGTACCGCTCCATGACCTTCTCGACGACCTGCGGATTCCGGCGGAACCCGGGGATCTGCATCCCGGAGTTCTGGATCTGTTTCGCGGTCGCCTCCGGCCCCATGCCGGTCGTCTCGACCCAGAAGATCGCGAAGATGGCGCCGCCGACGATCATGAACGTGAGGTCGACGCCGAGTCGGATAGCGATCATCCACAGTTCGATCGACGCCGACTCGAGCTGTCCGAGGAACCACATCCACTGGGTCCGCGCCTGAATGGGATTCAGGTAGTAGAACAGCCCGGAGATGGGTTGTCCTCCGCTGTAGGTTCCGAGCCACGCCGGCATCCCCGCCCACTGCGAGGAGAGGATCTGGCCGAGGAACTGGATGTTCGCCTGCAGCGCGCGAACGAGGATCATCGGCAGGACGGACGCGTAGATGAGTTTCACCGGGAAGCGTCCGCGAGCGCCCTTCACGCGGGCGTGCGACAGCGGGATCTCGACGCGGACCGACTCCGCGTACACGACGATCCCGAAGATGAACACCGTGGTGAAAAGGGCCAGAATGTTCCCCGGGTCGAACAGCAGGTTCTGGAGCCCCTCGGCCGTGAACGGCGACAGCGAGGCGGGCGCGTCGCCGACGATGACGCCGTACCAGCTCGCGAAGAAGCCGGGGGGACCGAGCGCGGAGAAGCTGAAGAAGCCGCCGACGATCTGCTGGCTCACCGACGCGATGATGAACAGCCCGACGCCGGAGCCGACGCCCCACTTGCTCACGATCTCGTCCATGAACAGGATGAGGATACCGCCGACGAAGATCTGCGCGAATATCAGCACCTGTACGCCGAAGATACCGATCCCGAGCGAACTCGCGACCTCGCTACTGGCCGGAAGGAAGCTCCCGGTGAACACCATCGGCGCCGCCGTCAGCGCCGAGACGATGATCACCAGCAGCTTCTGGAGGCCTTGGTAGAGGACCTGGTCACGCGGGTCGTTCTCCGTGTCGAGCCCGAGGAGGTTCGCACCGCCCAACAGCTGGAGGACGATGGACGCCGTGACGATCGGTCCGATACCGACCTGTAACAGCGACCCGGACGAGCCGGCGAGCACCGACCGGAACTGCCCGAAGAAGTCCGACCCCTGCCCGACCGCCAACCCGAACGGGTTGATGTTGGTCAGGAAGAAGTAGACGATCAGGACTCCGGCCGTCCACGTGAGCTTCCGTTTGAACGGGACGTGTCCCGCGGGCCGCTCCACGACGGGCATCCGCGAGAGCACCGGTTCGGCGGCCTCCTTCCAGCTCATGTTACGCCTCGTCGTTCTCGTCGTCGGAAGTGTTTTCCGGTTCGTCAGCGGGCTCTTCGGCGCGCTCGGAGAGCGTCGCCTCGCCGCCGGCCTCCTCGATGAGCTCGACCGCGCCGGCGGTGAACGCGTCCGCCGTGACGCGGAGCTCGCGCCGGACCTGCCCGCCGCCGAGCACCTTCACGACGTCCGCCTCGTGGCCGTCCTCGACGACGTCGCGCGCGTCGAAGACGTACGCGTCGCCGTCCGCCTCGGCGAGGCCGTCCGCGGCGTACAGCGCCGCGTCCTCGTCGAGCTTCTGGACCTTCACTTCGAGGACCTCGGTCTGGGCGTCCTCGGGCCGCTTGAACCCGTGCTTGCCGAGCGGGCCGTAGTTGTGGTACTCGTGTTTCGCGCGACCGGCCGCGCCGCGGCCGCCGCGGTGCCCGGCGCCGCGCCGGTTCTTGTGCGTGCCGCCGCCGTGCGTGCGAGAGCCGCGCTGTCGTCGTTTCTTGCTCGTCATCGCATCGCCTCCAGGAGACTGTCGATCTCCTCGGTGCTGTGTTTCCCGAGCTCGCCGCCCTCGATCACGGGGTGTTTGATGCCCTCGTGACCGCCGCGGGGGGCGTGGAGCCGCAGCGTCGGCGAGAGGCCCTGCTCGCGCAGGGTCGTCTCCTCGTCGACGAGCGCCGCGGCCAGCGCCTCCAGGTCGGCGTAGTCGGTGTTGTCGTCGATCCACTCGTCGTCGACGTCGGCCGAGCCCTCCAGAGGCTCGCCGCGTCGCGCGATCGTTCGCGCGACGGCCTCGACGCTCGGTTCCCCGAACGCGACGACGTCGTTGACCTTCGTGATCATGCCGCGGTACGAGTCCGTCTCGGGGACGAACGTCGCGTGGTTGACGCGCCCGACGTTCAGCATGTCGAGCGTGTCCTCGACGCCGTAGTCGAGGTTGACGTCGCCGCGGAGCTGCACGATCGCCTGCATCACTCGCTCACCTCGTCGTAGTGGACCTCACGCGCGTGCTGCGGAGTGCGGGACTGCGCCGCGTTCTCCAAGGCGTTGAACGTCGCCTTCGCGAGGTTCACCGTGGTGCGCGTGTTGCCGTCGGAGTTCGTCCAGGCGTCCTCGACGCCGGCGAGCTCCAAGATGTTGCGGACCGTCTCCGCGGCCGCGAGGCCCAGCCCCTGCGGGGCGGGCTTGATCTCGACCGTGACGGAGCCGGCCTTCCCCTTCGCCGTCCGGGTCAGGGAGTTGGTGCCGCCGGGCTGGTCCTCCCAGGATCCGGAGCCGCGGTCGACGGAGATGATGTTCAGCTTCGCGACGTCGATCGCCTTCTGGATCGCACCGCCGACCTGGTCGTCGCGGGCCTGCGCGTAGCCGAGGTAGCCGTCGCGGTTGCCCACGGCGACCACGCAGCGGAACTTCACGCGCCGGCCGGAGTCGGTCATGCGCTGGACCATGTTGATGTCCAGCACCTCGTCTTCGAGCCCCGGGAGGAGCTGGTCGACGATCTCCGCCTCCTTCAGCGGGAGGCCGGAGTTGAGCGCCTGTTCCATCGACGAGATCTCCCCGTCCTGTACCTTGCGGCCGAGTCGCGTCCGCGGTTCCCAGCCGTCGTTGTGTCTACTCATGGTCCTCCTGGATTGTCTCGAGCACGTCGTCGAAGTGCTCGGGTAGCTCGCTGGCGTCGAACTCGCCGCTGTACAGCGGCTCGTCGAGCTGCTCGGCGTAGTCGGCGATGTGCTCGCCGCGCGTGCGCGACCAGTCGGCCAGCACGTCGTCGTTGTGCGGGATCTCGAGGCCCGCGTCGATCGCTCCTTCCTGTACCGCGAACGTCTTGTTGCCGGGCGTCGCCGTGTTGAGCCCGATGTCGAGGACGGCCTCGTCGAGGCCGGCGTCGACGGCGCGGGCGCCCGCGAGGAAGCCGGTGAGGTACGCGCTGGGGAGGTTGCCCGTGGGGGCGTCCCAGCCGTACTCGCCGAGCTCCTCGCTGGAGGCGGCCGCGTGGGTCTCGTCGCCGTCAGATCCGGGGGTCACCAGCTGCGCCCTGACGTGAGCGTTGCTCACCCGGGCGACCAGGCGAGGCTTGCCCGATTTCAGCAGGCGCAACCTCTGATGGTAATCCGTCCGGACCTCGCGGCGGCGCCGCATCGGCACCTTGTATCGTGGTCCTGTCGCCATTAGTCCGTCACCTCGTAACCGTACTGCGTCTCGATGAACGCCTCGAGTCGGGCGACGTCCTCGAAGTCTCCCCCGCTCGCCTTGTTGTAGAGCGTGCGGTACTCGGAGGCGTCGAGCACGTCTTCCTCGTCGCGAAGCTCCTTCAGGCGGGCCCGCTGTGCGCGGATGCGCGCCTTCCAGTCGTCTTTCGTGTCCTGCCGCGCGCCGGAGCGGCCCTTCCGGGTACCGGCGCCCGACTGGTGCCCGTAGGAGCGCTTTTCGGCGCGCTCTCGGGCGCGACCGCGCGAGTTCGTCTTCTCGTCTTTCGCGCGGATCGTTCCCTGTTCGATGAGTTCGCGGACGTCCTCGCGGGTGATTGCGTCCTCGATCTCCTCCTGTGCGTCGGGGTCGAGCCAGACGCGGCCCTTGCCGACGTCGAGCTCGTCCGCTGCGAGCCGTTTCTGCGCCTTCAGATCACTCATCGTTGACCTCCACTTCGACGTAGGTCGGGTTCAGCACGCGAATGCCCCGCTCCTCCGCCTCGTCTTCGATCAGTTCGCGCTTGCGACCGCCGACCTTCGAGGCGATACGCACCGCCTGCGTGTCGCCGTCGACGCCCTCGAGGTCGTCCGTGTTGTGAACGCGGACCTCCTCGAAGCCGCTCGGGTGCAGGTCGCGCGACGCCTTCGGCGAGCGGAAGCCGGCCTCGACGACCGGGCCCTTCGACTTCATGCGGCGGCGCTGCTTGGAGAGCCCGCCGCGCGGCTTGCGCCACGACGTCGGGATCCGCTTTTTCTTGTGGTAGTCCTGCCGGTTGAACTGCGGTTTCCCCTCGCGGTGCTTCTGTGCGAGCGCGCGAGCGGTCTCGTCGTCCAGCTCCGGCGTCTTGTCGGCGTGGCCGCGGGGGCGAAGCTCCGTCTCGACGGTCTCGTCGGCGTCGGCCTCGTCGGCCTCCTCCTCGTCCGTCTCGTCTTCGATCTCCGCGTCCGCCTCCTCGTCGACCTCCAATCCACCGACGTCGGCCTTGATACGCGCGGCGAGCGCGTTCCCGACGCCGTCGACCTCGGAGAGCTCCGACTGGGAGGCGGCCTTCACGTCCTCGACCGTCTCGTAGCCGGCCTCGCGAAGCGCGTCCGCCTTCGAGGGACCGACACCGCTGATGTCTTCCAGTTCGTCTGCCATTGATTAGGCACCTCCGGTGGGCTTCTCGACGATGTACACGCCGTCTTGGAAGACGCGCGTGTCCTTGTCGGTCACCTTCGTCAGCTGTTCGATGTCGGCGGCGGTCTGCCCGACGGCCTCCTTGTCGGAGCCCGTGAGCGTGACCGTCTCGCCGTCGACCTGTACGTCCGTGTCTCCGCGGATCGGGGTGCGCCGCGCGGCGCTCTCTCCGAGGAAGTTCTCGATGACGACCTCGTCGCCCTCCACGTTCACCTGCATCGGGAAGTGGGCGTAGTACACTTCCATCGCGTACTCCCAGCCCTCGGTGACGCCGTGGATCATGTTGGCGACGTGGCTCTCGAAGGTGCCGACCGTGGCGTTGGTCTTCGCGTCCTCGTTCTCGGAGGTGATGACCACCGCGCCGTCCTCGATCGAAACGTCGACGTCGGGGTACCAGAGGCGTCGCGTGACGCTTCCGTTGGGCCCCTCGACGGTGAGTTCGAGGTGATCGGTCTCGGCGGAGACGTCGTCCGGAATCTCGATTTCGACTCTGTTCATTGTTAGTAGACGTATGCGATCACTTGGCCGCCGATGCCCGCTTCGCGGGCCTCGTAGTGGCTCATGACGCCGTGGCTCGTCGTGACGATGAGCGTCCCGTAGTCACGGGCGGGGAGGTATCGCTTCTCCCACTTCTCGAACTCGTCCGCGCCCGCTGAGTAGCGGGGCTTGACGGCGCCACACTCGTTGATCGCGCCTTTCAGTTCGACCTCGAACTTGCCGGCCTTCCCGTCGTCGACGTACTCGAAGCCGTCGACGTACCCGCGGTCGTAGAGGACCTCGAGGACGGAGCCGATGATGTTCGAAGCGGGCTCTACCGTGTACGACAGGTGGCCAACGCTCTCGGCGTTGTCCATGCCGGCGAGCGCGTTGGTGAATGGATCGTTTCCCGTCATAATCAGCTGTACTTCTCGAATCCCATGTCTCGGGCGACCTCGCGGAAGCACTGCCGGCAGAGGTTGATGTCGTACTTGCCGACGAGTCCCTGCTCGCGGTCGCACCGCCGGCACGTGTGCCGGGAGTCGGTGCGCTTCGCGGCGTGCTCGCCCGTGTCGTTGTTCGCTTCGCTCATTCGGATACCTCGACGTCGAAGTTCGTTTCGAGGAACGCGGCCGCGTCCTCGGCTGTCATCCGGTGGCGAGCGGGGATGGTCCCCGTCGCCTTGTCGCGTTTCGAGACGCGGTAGCCGGGACGGACGATCGTGGTCGTCACGTCGAGGCCGTAGATCCCGGTGTTGGGATCGTACTCCTGGCTCGGGAAGTCGGTGTGGTCTTCGACCCCGAAGCTGAGGTTACCCGTGTCGTCGAACTGGCTCCGGCCGATCTCGACCAGGTCCAGCGCGGTCGCGAGGAACGCGTGCGCGTCCTCGCCCCGCAGCGTCACCTTCACGCCGATCGGGTCGCCCTTGCGGATCCCGAACTCGGCGATAGTGCGCTTCGAGGTGGTCCGGACCGACTGCTGGCCCGTGATCTCCTCGATGATCTCCTCGGCGTCGGCGAGGGGCTGTCTCTTATACACATNGAGATGTGTATAAGAGACAGCATCCGAATCCCCCGCCTCGTCGGCGTCGTCGTCGGTGAAGTTCTCGTCGATCACGACGACGTACTCCTCGACGGTCTCGTACCCGCCGTCGTCGCTGGCGACGGTGACGGTGTTGTCGCCGGAGCCGAGCGTCACGTCGATGTCGTCGATCTCGCCGATGTGGCCGGCGTGCTGGCCGGCGACGGCGGTGACCAGGGCGCTCTCCTCGTACTCGAAGTGGGCGACGATCTCCTTCGTCTCGTTGTCGACGACGATCGAGTCGTTCGTGTCGTAGTCCGCGTCGTCGTCGACGCGGACGTTCGTCCCGTCGTGGAGCGTCAGCTGGACGACCCCGCCGGGGACGACGGACTTGTTCGTGATCTTCCCGAGCCGGCTGCCCGCGGCGTCCTCGTCGACGGAGGTCAGCGCGAGCCGACCGCCCTCGTCGGGGAAGACGCGGAAGTACTCCCCGCGCTCGGGGAACGCCAGGATGTCGAACATCCCGATCGGACGCTGTTCGTCCGAGACGGCGTCCCCGTTGACGAGGATCGAGTCGTTGTTCAGCGCGTAGCGCGCCTCCTTCGTCGAGTCGACGTAGCCGAGCACGTCCCGCAGCAGGACGACGAGCGGAACGCCCGCCTCGCCGTGCGGGCCCGCGCCCGCCTTCACGGTGAACGTGTTCGTCTTGCGCTCGACCGGCCAGGAGTTCGGTACTGACAGTCGCTTCTGGTGTCGCGTCATTCGTTGTCCTCCTGGAGCCGCGCCTCCCGGCGCTCGTCTTCCAGGTCCAGTTCGGTCACCCGGACGTTGCTCGCCGGGATGGGGCGGGGAACCTCCTCCCCGTCCGCCTTCTCGACGGTGACGTCCTCGACCGTGATCCGCTCGGCGGACAGGTCGACGGAGACGACCTCCGCCTCCGTCCCGGCCGCGTCGCCGCGAAGCACCTCGACGGTGTCGCCGGCGTTGACGCGGACGTTCCGCTGTCCGTACTCCTCGCGGAGATCCTCGGTGAGGGTGGCCCGGACCTGATTCTGCCGCTCGTGGAGCGGCGCGGTCTCCGACCGTTTTCGCTGTTTGCGTGGCTGTTTCGTCATAGTTAGACGATCATCGTCGCGGTCGAGGCGATGCTCCCGAATCGTTCGGCGACCTCGCGGGCGACGGGGCCTTTGATCTCCGTGCCCCGCGGCTCCTCCAGGTCGTCGATGATGACGGCCGCGTTGTCCTCGAACTTCACGCGCGTGCCGTCCGGGCGGCGGATCGGCTTGCGCTGGCGGACGACGACCGCCTCCAGCACCTGCCGCCGCATCTCCGGGGTCCCTTTCGTGACCGAGACGGTCACCTTGTCGCCGATCCCCGCCTTCGGGTGGCGGTTCTTCGTGCCGGAGTAGCCCGACACGGAGATGACCTTCAGCTCACGGGCGCCGGTGTTGTCGGCGCACGTGATCAGCGAGCCCTTCGAGAGCCCCTGCGTGACGTCGGCCTTGAGCGCCTCCATCACTGATCACCAGAGAGGTTCTCGACGACGACGTGGGACTTCGTCTTCGAGAGCGGTCGCGTCTCCGCGATTTTCACTTCGTCACCGACTTCGAGCGAGTCGAGCACGCCCGGCACGTGGGCCGGGATGCGCGAGCGACGCTTCATGTACCGATCGTATTTCGGTACGAACACGTCGTACTCTCGCTCGACGATGACGGTCTTTGCCATATCCGTCGACACGACCGTTCCCTCGCGAGTCTGGCCGCGGACGGAGAGCTGCCCGTAGAACGGGCACTTCTCGTAGTCGTAATCCTCCGGGTTGTCTGGCTCCGGAGGCGTGGGTACGTCGATTCCTATCGCCATTGTGTGGCACCTCGTTCGGTGCGTTCGGCGGGCCGATGCCGCAACCGATCGCCATCCACCGTCGCGTAGACCGCGTCTTTGCACTCGCCTCGTCGGCTCGCCGGGCCCGCGCCGTCACCGGTGACGACGCTTGTGGACCCGGACGGGCCAGACTGACGGGGGCGGACCCCCGTAGTATCCGACCCGAGTTGGGACGCGGACCCCGGCGACTCTCGGTCGCCGGCGGCTTCATCTGTGCGAGCGGTCGGCGTCTCGACGACGCCGAACTCGAACGTCGCGCCCGACTTGGGCACGCGCTTGTCCCCCGACCCCGTCCGCACCACGAGGGTGCCGAACGTCTCGTCGAGCACGCGACCGGCGATGCCCACGTGGGCGTCGCTGTCGGCGTCGACCACCCGAACCGGGAGGCCGACGAGCTCGTGTCGAACGATGTTGTCGGGGGAGATCATCTTACTGTTCGTCGTCGAAGTCGCCTTCTTCCGCCTGGATCGTCTTGATCCGCGCGATGGTCTTCTTCAGCTCGTTGACGCGGCCCGGGCTCTCCGGCATGCCGCCGGCCGCTCGCTGCGCCTTCGAGTTGAGCAGCTCGGTCTCGAGCTCCTCGAGTTCGACCTTCCGCTCCGCCGCGGTCATGTCGCGGATCTCGTCGGTGTAGAGGATCGCCATATTACTCGTCCTCCTCGTCTTCCTCGTCGGCCGCTTCCATCTCCGCGACGAGGTCGGCCGCCTCGGACTCGATCTCTTCGTCGAGCTCGTCGAGCTCGTCGGCGTCGACGTCCTCGTCGACCGGTTCCTCCGCGGCGACGTCGGTCGCCTCGGTGGCCGTGTCCTGCGTCTCCTCGACGACCTCTTCGACGACCTCCTCGTCGATGACCTCCGCAGGGTCCTCGTCGGGGACGTCGACGTCCTCGTCGTCGCCCACGTCGGGCACCTCCTCGGGCTCCTCCTCGAGGAGCGACTCGACGCCCTCGTCGGCGTCGGCGTCGACCGCCGCCTGCTCGACCTCCGGGACCTCGGCGTCCTCGCGGACGTCGAAGTCGTCCGGGAGCGTCGCGCCCGGCGGGATGATCTTCACGTTGACGCCGATCGTCCCGAGCTTCATGACGGCGACGCCCTGGCCGTGGTCGACGACCTCCTCGGCGGGCTCGCCGTTGTGCTTGATGTAGCCGCGGTTGAACTTCTCGACGCGCGAACGCGCGCCGGTGACCTTCCCGCTCAGGACGATCTCGGCGCCCAGCGCGCCCGCGTCCATGATCCGGTCGATCGTCGTGTGACCGGCCTTCCGGAAGTACCAGCCGCGTTCGAGGGCGTTCGCGAGACGGTCCGCGACGATCTGGGCGTTCAGGTCGGGCTCGTCGACCTCCTGAACGTCGATCTGCGGGTCGTCCATGTCGAAGCGCTCCTCGAGCTCGGTGGTGATCTTGCGGATGTTCTTCCCGCCCTTCCCGATCACCATGCCGGGCTTTTCGGCCTTCAAGACGATCTGCGTGCCCATCGGCGTCTGGGCGACGTCCATCCCGCCGTAGCCGGCGCGGCCGAGCTCGTCCGCGAAGAACTCGTTGATCTGGGAACGGCGCAGGCCGTCCTCGATGAATTGGTGTTCGTCAGCCATTAGTTGTCAGCCTCCGGCTCCTCGATGATCAGTTCGACGTCCGCGAGCGTGGTGTTCCACTCCGTCGCGCCCGCTGCGCGGGGGTTCCGGCCGGGTCGCTCGCCGACCTTGTGGGGGGCGACGTGTTTGATGACCATCTCCTCGCCGTCGAACCCCTGCTCGTCGGCGTTGTTCTTGACGTTCTCCAAGAGCTTGAGGAAGTCCTTGGCGGCCTTCTCGGGGTACCGTCCCGCGTCCCAGCCGTCGATGTCGGAGCGGTGGCCCGCGCCGGCGTTGTGCTGGCGCATCGGCACCGAGGTCTCCTCGTCGATCACTTCCTGGAGGAACTCCTCCGCGTCGGCGACCGTCTCGCCTTTGATCTCTCGGGAGATCTCCTTGCTGTCCTTCACGCTGATGGGCCGGTCGCGGAGCATCCCCTTGGCGGTGGTCTCCGGGTCGGCCTCGACGCTGTAGTTGATTCCCATGGGTTACTTGAGGGGCACGAACTTCGAGGACCGGGTCGCGCCGATGCCGGCCTGGCCGTGTTCGACGGTGCTTCGTGTCAGGTGGAACTCGCCCAGGTAGTGGCCGATCATCTCGGGCTCGACCTGAACGCGCTCGAAGCTGTGGCCGTTGTACACGGCGAAGGTGACGCCGACGAACTCCGGCAGGACCGGCATGTCGCGCAGGTGCGTCCGGATCGGGTCGTCCGCCGTCGTCTCCTTGTCGCGGCTCCGGACCGTCTCCAGCAGCTTCTGCTGTTCGGTGCCGAGTCCGCGAACGATGCTTCGCCGCTGGCGTGCGGGGAGCAGTTCCGCGACCTCGTCTACGTCCATCTCCTGCAGCTCGTCGAGCGAGTGACCGCGGTAGGCGAACTCCTTGCCCTCGCGGCCGGTTCGGTAGTCTGAACTCATTTGTTGCCACCTCGTCCGGTGCGCTTGGATGCGATGTCACCGACCTTGCGTCCCGGCGGGGCGTCCCGCGAGACGGACTTCGGCTGACCGGGGTGTTGGCGACCACCGCCACCGAAGGGGTGGTCGACGGCGTTCATCGCGACGCCGCGCACGCGCGGGTATTTGGTGCCGCGCGCCTTCATCTTGTGGTGCTTGTTGCCGGCCTTGACGAAGGGCTTCTCCGTCCGGCCGCCGCCCGCGACCACGCCGATCGTGGCGCGGCACTGGGGGTCGAGGCGCTTCACTTCGCCGCTGGGGAGCTGGACGACCGCGACGTCGCGGTCGTGGGTGAGAAGCGTCGCCGACACGCCGGAGGCGCGCGCGAACTTCCCGCCGTCCCCGCGGTTGCTCTCGACGTTACAGACCGGGACGCCCTCGGGGATCTCCGCCAGCGGGAGCGTGTTGCCCGGCTTGATCTCGGCCGAGACGCCGACCTGGATCGTCTCGCCCACGCGCACGCCTTCCGGCGCGAGCACGAGGCGACGGTCGTCGTCCTCGAACTCGACCTCCGCGAGGGGGGCCGAGCGGGCCGGATCGTGTTCGATCCCGACGATCTCGCCGGTGATCGTGTCCACGTCTTCGAGCTTCTTGTGCGACAGTTCCGCCTTGTAACGGTGGGAGGGGGCCCGGAACGTCGGGCCGCCGCGTCCGCGCCGTTGTCCTTGAATTCGTCGTCCCATCTCAGAACACCCCGATGCGCGAGGCGATTTCGGTCGCGTCGTCGTCCGCGGACAGGGTGACGATCGCCTTCTTCTCGCCCTGCGGCGTCACCTGCGTGTTCACGTTGACGACGCCCACGTCGTAGCGCTCAGCGACCTCGGATTCGATCTCCGGTTTGGTCGCGTCCACGTCGACGAGGAACAGCAGCTTGTTGTTGAAGTCCATCTCGTTCATCGCCTGCTCGGTGACGATCGGATGCTCGATGATCGAGTTCATCGGTCCGCCACCTCCTCGACGGCGCTCTCGGTCCACAGCGTGAGTCGGCCCGGGTGCGCGCCGGGCGCGAGGTCCTCCGCGTTGACCTCGCGAGCGGTCGCGACGTCGACGCCCGCGAGGTTGCGGGCGGCGCGGGACGGCTCCTCACTGGTGACGACGAGAACGGACTTCGGCTGTCGGTACTTCCGACCGCGGGCCTTCCCCTGTCCGGCGCGGACGGAGCGGCCCTCCTCGGCGCGCGTGATGTCGGCGTCGACGCCGACCGCTTCGAGCACGCCCAGGGCCTCCTGGGTCTTCTCGAGCTCCTCGAACTCGTCGCTCACGACGAGCGGGAGGTCGAGGTCCTCGTCGAACGCGTGGCCGCGCTCGGCGACGAGCTCGGCGTCGGTCGTGGCCGCGATGGCCGACCGGATCGCGAACTGTCGCTCCTTGTCGTTGAGGCTCTTCGTCTGGTCCTTCTCGGCCTTCGGCGGGTGCGCGGCGCGCCCCGACACGGCGTGCGGGACGCGACGGGCGACGTTCTCGGAACGTGGCACGTGCGCGAGCCCGCGGCCGGAGCCGAACGACTCGGCGGGCGTCCGCAGCCCGGCGAACTCGTCGGCCCCGTAGGCCTGCTTCCGGTTTGCCTGGGCGGCGCCGACCGCGCGACCGATGAGGTCCGGTCGGAACGCGGTCTCGAAGACGGCCGGCAGATCGATGCTGCCCGCCTCGTCGCCGTCCAGGTCGTGTACTGTTGCGTTCATTGGTTATCCCTGGTTGGATTCGGTGGAAACGTACCGGACCTCGGGGTCGAGGCGCGGCTGGTCGTTCGGCCGGATGGCCGGGCGGAGTCGTAGCAGACGCTGGTCCGGTCCGGGCAGCGAGCCCTTGATGAGCGCGTACTCGCCGTCGACCTCGCCGTAGTTGACGAAGCCGCCGTCGACGGAGGCGTCGTCGCCCTCGCCGAAGTCGATGAGGCGCTTGTTGAGCTCGGTGCGCTGGTGGTAGCCGGTCTGGCCCTGCTGGGGCACGGTGGAGCGGACGCGGGAGGGGTTCCACGGACCGAGGTTGCCGATCCGGCGCCGCCATCCCTGGCGGGCGTGTTTGCCCTTCCGCTTTTGAACGCCCCATCGCTTGACGGGGCCCTGCGTCCCCTTCCCCTTCGTGATGCCGGAGACGTCGGTGTACTGGCCGGCGCGGAAGACGTCGCCGAACTCGTGGGCGCCGCCGTCGGCGACCAGGTCCAGCGCGAAGTCGGCGCGCTCCTCGAGGGAGCCGCCGCCGACGCGCGTCTCCATGACGTCGGGCTTCTTCTTGGGGACGTTCGAGAGGTCCGAGGGCGCCGTGTGCGTGATGACGCGCACGTCGTCGACGACGTCGTCGTCGAGCAGCGCGCGCAGCTCGTCGGCGTCTTCCTCGAATGTTTCCTCGGCCGGCAGGTCGAGCGCGCGGTCGAGCTCCTCGTGGAACTCGGTCGCCCAGACCTCTTCGACCGGTTTCTGTCCGTACGGCGTGTTCTCGTAGGCGCGCACGGCGACGGCGTACATCTGCGGCGTCTCGACGACGGTGACGGGGACGGCCTCCTCCATCCCTTCACGCGGCGAGTTCGCCTCGTCGTTGACCATCATGACGTGGGTCATCCCGGCCTTGTAGCCGGCGAATCCCTGCAGCGCAGGGGCCCCGTCGTCTTCTGGCCACGAACGGATGCGCGGCACCTCGCTGTCTGCGCGGGTGCGCGGGCCGTAGCCCAGCGAGCCTTTTCGTGGTCGGCTTGGTTGTGGCATGTGTTTACTCCGTGAGTGTGAGCGAGCCGAGGGTCGCGAACAGAGCCTCCTCCGTCCGGACGACCTCGCTCGCCTGTGCCGGGATCGTGTTCAGCCAGAGGTCGAACCCCGGATCGGGTTCGACCGAGCGGCCGTCGGCGACGGCCGCCCGAATGCGGTCGGGCGAAAGCCCGAGCATCTCCGGAAGCCCCCGCTCGGGCGCGCCGAAGGCGACGGTGTAACTGCCGGCCTTCCGCGCGTCCGAGACGAGGTCGCCGAGCCGCGAGACGGAGAGCGATTCTCCGTGTCGCGACGTCGCGACGGCCACTCCGTCGCCGGCGAGCGCTTCCGACAGGTCCGCGGCCACGACCTGGAACCCCTCCTCGGGCTTCCCGGCGATGCGGGCGCGGACCGGTTCTCTCGAAGAGACCCTGATGGTGACGCGCTCCCCCTGCTCGACCTCCATTCCGGAGGGAACGAGCAGGGAGATCGGGTGTTCCCGCAGCGGGGAATTGACCCGGACGCGGCCTTCAGGTCCGACCTCGGTCACGAGTCCCTGTGTTTTCGACTCTCCCCCGCTAGGGGTCGAGCCGGTCCGCCACGGCACGCGGAGCGGGGGGAGCACGCCGACGTACCGGAGCTCGTCGCGCTGCCCCCAGAGGTCCTTCCGGAGCTCCGGCGGCGTCGCGGCGTACCCCAGCACGGTGCGGACGTACTCCCCGCCCCGTCGGCCGTCGCCTTCCCGGTCGGGGAAGACGACGAGCCGATCCGCCCGGAACACCGCCGCCGCACGGGCGACGTAGCCGAGTTTGCGAGTCGCCTCGCGGTCGTCCTCGGCTTCCCGGACGAGCGAAGACGGAACACATATCGTGAGTCCGTCTTCGGTACGCATCGTGGCGAGACTGTAACCCTCGATTCCGGACGCCACCGTAAAAGGATAGCGGTCCTGATTCCCGGCTGTGGCGCGTTCACACGGGGTCTGGCGGGAGATTTCGACTGTGAATCGAGAGAGTCCGTCACACGGACCGGGGTCCGACCCGAGCGCGACCGTTCGGCTCAGGCCGGAACGATCCGCGCCACGGGCGCGTCGCCGTCGTCGACCGCGACGTAGATGTGGCCGCTGCCTGGTTCGACCGCGACCGCCCGCATGCGCCACTCCCGGTCGTCGAGCAGCGGATCGCGCTCGGTCACGGTCGCGTCGCGGCCGTCGCCGTCGACCGTGAACCGCCCGAGGTACCGCGCCGCGAGCGTGCCCGCGAAGAGATCTCCCCGCCACTTCGGGAACGCATCGCCGTCGTAGAAGACCGCCCCGCTCGGCGGGAAGCCCCCGGAGCCGCAGGGCCAGTAGTGGACCGGCGCGATCACGTCGTCGCGCTCGTCGTGGCCCGGCGCCACGGGGTCGTCGGTCCCGTAGCGGCACGCCTCGCTCGCGATCGGCCACCCGTAGTTGCCCGCGCGCTCGATGGCGTTGATCTCGTCGCCGTCCTCCTCGCCGTGCTCGCACTGCCAGAGCGCGTTCGTCTCGCGTCGCACCGCCATCGCCTGCGGATTGCGGTGGCCGTAGCTGTAGATCGCGTCGGCCGCGTCCGGGTCGTCGACGAAGGGGTTGTCAGGGTGCGCGTCGCCGTCGGGCGTGAGCCGCAGCGTCGCGCCCAGGTCGTTCGAGCGGTCCTGCGAGACGTGGTCGGGGCCGAAGTCGGTGTCGCGCCGGTCCCCGACCGTGACGAACAGCGCGCCGTCCGGCCCGAACGTCGCCCGAGACCCGAAGTGGAGGTTCGTGTCGCGGAACGGCTCGGCGACGAACAGCGCCTCGAAGCCGTCGAGCGCCGGCGTCCCGCCGTCGCCGTCGAGCGCGAGCCGCCCGGCGCCGACGTGGGTCGTCGCGCCGCTGGCTCCGTCGCCGGCCGGGCTGTCGGCGGCGCTCGCCGAGTACGTGAGGTAGACGCGCTCGTCGTCGGGGTAGTCGGGGTGGACCGCGACGTCGAGCAGGCCGCCCTGGCCCTCGGCGAACACCTCGGGCGCGCCCGCGACCGCCTCGACGGTCCCGTCCGCGGGGTCGAGGAGCGAGAGTCGGCCGGGCCGTTCGGTGACGAGCAGGCGGCCGTCGTCGGGCAGGAAGGCGAGTCCCCACGGGTTCTCGAACCCCTCTGCGACGGTCTCGACGGCGTAGTCGACGTCGGCGCCGTCGTCGGGCGGCGGGTCCTCGTCAGGGGCGTCGCTCCCGCCACCGCCGTTGCCGCCGAGACAGCCCGAAAGCGTCGGGAGGGCGGTCGCTCCGACGAAACCGCCGGCCGCGCGGATGGCGGTACGTCTGTTGATGCGGTCGGGGATGTCGGTCATCGTTCGGGTTCGTGTCTACGTGCGGACGCGGCACCGATGACCCTTCCGCCGACCGTCGTTCGGAACCCTTATATCTCCGACCCGGGCTACGATCGAATGCGAAGCACGCACCGGTAGTGTAGTGGTATCACGCAACCTTGCCATGGTTGCAACCCGAGTTCAAATCTCGGCCGGTGCATTTTCTAACTGACTTCGACAGTTAGCGTTCGCTTCACTTCGTTCAGCGAACTCTCGAACGTAGTGAGAGAAATCTCCGAGAGGGATTTGAACGCTAACAGTTATTTATAAACGGACAACGGAGCGGCGGCGAACGGCTCCGAATCCCTGCTGTTCTCTTATAAATAGTTGACTCGGTGTCTACGACGAACACCTCCAAAGCCCCAGCCGCGAGGACTCGCGCGGCTTGTTGCGCTCCTCGCTCGCGTTGCTCGCTGCGGTGCT
>NZ_AOJF01000041.1:0-53380 GCF_000337395.1 Halorubrum distributum JCM 13561 | reverse complement strand
CCCCAGCCTCGCCGCTCGCTCCCTCCGGTCGCTCGCGGCGTCCCTCGCGCGTGCGACTCGCGGCCTCCGGCCGCTCGCAGGCACGCGCCACCGCCGACCGTTTATAAGCGGTCGAGGAACTGCGCCTACAGTTTAAATACCTCTACGCGGCCCCCGAGAACCGCGACCGAGGCGGGTTCCCCGACCGGTAGTTTCAATCGGCGATCCGTCGAAGGCGTTCGCGTGACCGTACCAACGAAGACGCTGCCGAGCGGCGCGGAGCTGCCGGCGCTCGGACTCGGCACGTACGACCTCAGCGACGGCGAGACTGCCGACAGCGTGCGCGCGGCGCTCGACGCCGGCTACGCGCACATCGACACCGCGGAGGGGTACATGAACGAGGCGGCCGTCGGCGACGCCCTCGCGGCGAGCGGCGTCGACCGCGACGACGTGTTCCTCACCTCGAAGGTGCTCGCGAAGAACCTCAACTACGAGTCGGTGATCGAGTCCTGCGAGGCGTCGCTCGACCGGCTCGGCACCGACTACCTCGACTTATACCTCATCCACTGGCCGAACCCCGCCATCTCGCTGCGGGAGACGCTCCGGGCGATGGCGGAGCTTCGCGAGCGCGGGCTCGTCCGCGACGTCGGCGTCTCGAACTTCAGCGCGTACCAGCTGAGCTGCGCGCATCACATTTCCGACGTCCCCATCGCGGTCAACCAGATCGAGTTCCACCCCTGGTTCCAGCGGCCCGACCTCGTCGACTACTGCCGCGAGACGGATACGGTGGTCGAGGCGGCGGCGCCGCTCGCGCGGACCGACGTGTTCGGCGACGAGGTCGTCGCGGATCTGGCAGAGAAGTACGACAAGCATCCGGCGCAGGTCGTCGTCCGGTGGGCGATAGACAGCGGCGTCGTCCCGCTCCCGCGCTCGTCGACCCCGGAGCACGTCCGGGCCAACGCCGACCTCGACTGGGAGCTCGACGAGGCCGATCGGCGACGGCTCGACGAGCGCGACCGCGACGCGCCGGTGTACGACACCCCGGCGCGCGACTGGACGAGCGACGTGTACGGGATCGAGCAGTAGCGAACCCGGAGTTACTTCGCGTCGCCGAGGTCGACCGGCTCCCCGGTCTCGGCGGACTCGTAGACGCCGGCGAGCGCGTCCATGTCCGTGAGCGCGTGCTCGCCGTCGGCGTGGAATGGCTCGCCAGCGAGGAGCTGGTGGCCGAAGTAGGCGAACTCCTCTTCGATCTGGTGGACCTGCTCGAAGTCGACGTCGACGCGCGTGCCGTCGCGGACGACGGCGAACCCGCGGTCCTCGCGCTCGTAGAACGCGGGATCGAGAATCAGCCGGGCGTCCGTGCCGGTGACCTCCAGTCGGCTCGCGTGCTGGGCGTTCTGGCTCACCGTACACAGCGCGTCGACGTCGCCGGGGAACTCCAGCCGGAACGACGCGTGCTCGTCGACGTCGGCGAACGCCTCGTGCTCCGAGCGCGTCCGCCCGGAGACGCGGACCGGGTCCGCGCCGAGCGCGAACCGCGTCGTGTTGAGCGGATAGACGCCCAGATCCATGACCGCGCAGCCGCCGGACAGCTCCGGGTCGAGCCGCCACTGGTCCGTGTCGCTCCCGAGCTCGCCGAGCATCGTCTGCGACATCGTCGCGTGGACGTGGGTCACCTCGCCGGCGACGCCCGCGTCGAGGAGGTCGCGGAGCCGCCGGACGGCGGGGTCGGTCTGCATCCGATAGCCGACCATCAGCGGCACGTCGGCGTCGCGGCACGCGCTCACGAGCCGGCGGGCGCGCTCCGGCGTGACCTCCAGCGGCTTCTCGCAGAGGACGGCCTTCCCCTGTCCGGCGGCGGCCTCGACGTACTCCAGGTGGGTCGCGTTGGGCGTGGCGACGTAGACCGCGTCGTACTCGTCGGCGACGGCGCCCGACCGGAACTCGTCGGGCGTCACGCCGGTCAGGTCGCGCTCGGCCGCGACCGACTCGACCGCGGCGGCGTCGACGTCGGTGACGACGGTCGCCTCGGTGTACGCCGACCGAGCGATGCCGGGCAGCGCCCACTCCCGGGCGAACCAGCCGAGGCCGACGACCGCGACCCGGACGGGGTCGGTGACGGCGTCGGGGGCGAGCGTCTCCCAGTCCCGGCGCGTGAACTCGTCGAGGTACTCCGCGAAGGCGGCGTCCATGTCGGGACCTCCGAACGGCGGGGTCAAATAACCACGGCGACGGGGGCGCGGGAACGCTCCGCGGCCGCGGGCGTCACGTCAGGGGGTTCTCGCCGTCCGTCGCCGCGACGGTGACCTGGACGGCGCCGTCGGCGGCGTCGTGCGTCCACTCCCCGGGACCGGGGTCGTCGGCGACCCGCTCGTAGGAGTCGTCGTTCACCGCGAGCGCCGCCGGCGGGTCGTCGAAGCGCCGCAGGCGGGCGGACGCGACGTCCGGCGGAACGTCGAGCGTCACCGAGTCCGACGCGGTCGCGTGGACCGCCGTGACGGAGACGAGTTCGTCGGCGCCGGCGTCGAAGTGCTCGAACGTCGCCTCACGGGGGGCGGCCGTCTCGCCGCTGGAACCGAACTCGACACGGAGGTGGATCGGTCCGCGGTCGCCGTCGAGGTGCTGCGTCCACGTCCGGTACGGAACGATGCTCCCCGCGCGGACGTACGCCGGCATCGTGTCGAGGGGGACGTCGACGTCGAGCGACCGGCCGCCGTCGTACCGCGCGCCCGACCAGTAGTCGACCCACTCCCCCTCGGGGAGGTACACCTCGCGTCGGCCGCCCGGGCGCAGTATCGGCGCGATCAGAAGCTCCTCCCCGAGGAGGTACTGCGTGTCGATGGCCCTCGCCGCCGGGTCGTCCTCGAACTCGAGCACCAGCGGCCGCATCACCGGAAGCCCCGTCCTGGCGGCCCGTTCGGCGTACGTGTATAAGTACGGGAGGAGCCGGTAGCGCTCCTTCGCGTAGTCGCGGACGATCGCCTCCGCGTCCTCGCCGAAGTGCCACGGTTCCCGGGGCGTCGTCCCGTGGAACCGAGCGTGGCTGGTTCCCAGCAGCCCCCACTGGGCCCAGCGGACGTACAGCTCCGGCGTCGGTTCGCCGCGGAACCCCCCGATGTCGGTGGCCCAGAAGGGGTATCCCGAGAGCCCGAGGCTGAGTCCGCCTCGGAGGTTCGCCGCCATCGCCTCGAAGGTCGTGTCGGGGTCGCCGCCCCAGTGGATCGGGAACACCTGGTCGCCGATCCAGCCGGAGCGGACCCACAGCGTCGGCCGTTCTCGCCCGGCCGCGCGGAGCGCGTCCTGAACCGTTTCGTAGTACAGCCGCGGGTAGCGGTTCCGCATCGCCGCGCCGGTTTTGCCGTTGCTCAACACGGCGTCTCGCGGGAGGTACTCCCCGAAGTCGAGCTTGAAGACGTCGACGCCCGACTCGGCCAGTTCCCGGTGCCGCTCCGCCCACCACTCCCGGGCGTCGGGGTCGGTGAAGTCGACGATTCCGCCCCGGTCGTCGACGCTGAGCCTCGAGAGAACGTACGGGCTTCCGGTCCCGTCCTCGACGAGGTACCCGCGGTCGGCGAACTCCTCGAACAGCGGGGAGTCGACCCGGACGTAGGGGTACTCCCAGAGGGAGAGCTTGAACCCGCGGTCCGCGAGCGACTCGATCATCGCCTCGGGGTCCGGGAAGGCGTCCTCGTCCCACGCGAGGTCACAGATGGTCTCGATGTCCATCCAGTACGGGTCCACGTGGAGCACGTCGCAGGGGATCTCCCGCTCCCGAAGGGTCTCGGCCACCGACTCCAGTTCGTCTCGGGACTGGTAGCTGAGCCGCGACATCCACACGCCGAACGTCCACCGCTCGGGGCGGTGCGGCCGTCCGGTGAGCGCGGTGTACCGCCGGAGCAGCTCTTTCAGCCGGTCGCCCGTGAAAAAGAAGAACCGCAGGGCGTCGCCTTCCACGCGGAGATCGATGGTCCCGGACGAGGACGCCCCGAAGTCGAAGGTCGTCTTGCGGGCGGTGTCGGCCAACAGCCCGTATCCGCGCGTCGAGAGGTACAGCGGGACGTTCTTGTGTGCGAACTCGGTCTCGGTGCCGTTGGGCTGGGTCACCCACGACTCGATCACCCGTCCGCGCTTGTCGAGGTCAGTGAACTTCTCGCCCAGACCGAAGACGCGCTCATCCGGGCCCAGCCCGAACGCCGTTCCCGTCTCGGTCACCCTGAGCGGCCAGCGGTTGACCTCCTCCTCGACGAACCGCAGCGGCTGCGTCCGCCGTTCGCCCTTGGCGGTGCGGTCGTCGCGGCGCTCGCGGAGGAGCCGATCGCCGTCCGCGCGGACCTCGAAGGCCCACTCCTCCAGACCGATGCGCAGCGACAGCGCCGTCGTTTCGACGCGGAGCGTCCCGTCGCTCTCGGTCGCCGAAAGTGAGACCGGGCGCCGGACGGCGTCGATATCGTACGAGATCGGGGAGCCGGCGGTCGGGTTCTCCGGTGTCGACAGCATCTCGAACCGGAACACGTCCGGCGCGTAAAACCGGATCCGAACCGGGACGGTTCGGTCGTCGTCGGTCGTCGCAGCGCCGGGCGTCTCGAGCCGGCACTGGAGTTCGACCGCGGCGTCGGAGAGAGAGTAGGAGTCGACGGCAGAGACGAGGTGGGTCACCATTGGAAGCGCGTACGAAAGCCAGGCTCTTTTTTGTGGTGGTCACGCCCGAATCGGCGGTTTCACCGGTGGATCCGGCGCGTGAACGTGAACACGAACAGCGCGATCAGGAACGCCCCGATGAACCCCTCCACGGCCGAGGTGATCTCCTGTGTCAGGGTCGTCGTTCCCGGCGGTCCGAGGACGAACGAGATGAACGACTGGAACGAGAAGGTCAGCGCTTCGAGCGGGCCCAGTTCCCCGGCGAGGCCGGACCGGTTCCAGTAGAGGTACCCGAAGCCGCAGATGAGGGCCAGCGACGTGACCACCACCCGGTACGGCAGTTCACCGTAGCCCGTCGAGGCCGCGAGCAGCCACGACCGGGCCCACCGGGAGCCGTCTCTGAGTCGTCCGAGGACCCCGACCTCGGAGTCACCGTACAGCGCGTTGTCAAGGTACTCCGCCCGGTGGAACCGCATCTCGCGGTAGAACAACGCCCCCGCGGTGACGTTGTCACCGGCCGCGTCAGCGCCGTTTTTGGCGTAGGCGTACGTCGCCTGGAGCGCGGAGTGGTCGGCCTCCCGGTCGTGGCGCGGGCACACCGCGTCGTCGACGATGTAGCGGCCCGCGCGTTCGGGCCCGTCCCCGCAGTAGCAGGGGATCGCCATCGGGTCGACATCGAACCGGTGGATCCAGTTGTCGACGCGGGAGAGGTCGATGGCGTCGTCGTCGGTGAAGTCGAACCCGTCGTAGCGCGTCCGGAGGAGCCGGAGCCGCGTGAAGAGGAGCTCGTCGGGGTCTCCGGTGAACTTGACGTCGCCCAGCGTCGTTCGAAACAGGTCGTACACCGCCTTTCCGCCGCCGTCGGGCTGGCCGAGCGTCCCCCGGGTCACGGTCGAGCGAGCCAGGTCGACGTAGCCGGTCGCCCCGCCCGTGTCCGGCGACTTGAACTGGAGCCTCGACAGCTCCGCGTCCCGTATCCGAACGTCGCCGCCGACGACGGTGCGGTCGAACGAGAGGCGGCCGGTCACCGTCGCCATGTCCGCGCTCACCGACCCCCTGAACGCCGGGGTCGACCGGACCGGGCCGTTCGGGGGCGGCTCGACGAAGTCGGCCTCGTCGACCTCGAGGTCGCCTTCGCAGAGCACCCGGTCGAAGCTGACTCGGCCGCCGAAGTACGCGCGCTTGAAGTCCGCGAGATCGAAGAACCGAGCGGCTTGGAAGCGGGCGTCGCGGCGGAACAGGGCGTCGTTGAACATCGCGAGGTCGTCGAAGTCGGCCGCGAGGAAGGAGGCGTGACCGAGGAACCGGGCGTGCCCGGCGCTGACGGACCTGTCGAACTGCGCCTCGCGGAACAGTGCCGGTCGGCGGAACAGCGCGCTCTTGAGGTCGAGGAAGTCCGAAAACGTCGCGCGGCTGAAGTCGATGCCGAAGTCGACGCGTTCCAGGGCCGGATCGAGGACGTCGCTCCCGGGGGTGGCCGGCGGCGCGGCGCCGGGATCGAACGTCGCGCCGGAGAAGTCGACCGGCTGCTCGAACTCGGTCTTCCGACAGACGACGGCGCCGAACTCGGCGTGCCTGAAGTCGATCGTCTCCCGGCTCCCCCCGCCGATCTGGCGCTGTTCGAGGTCGAGCCTCGGAAACTTCGCACCGACGAACTGGCACCGCCGCCGGCTGACGACGGGGTCGCTCTCCGCGTTGGCCGCCTCGACGGCCTCGACGAGTCGGACCGAGACGTTCGCGAGGTCGGTCGGCGGCCGCTCCTCGGGGTCGAGGTGGAAGAGGCACCGGTCGCGGTCGCCGTACGCCTCGTGCGGACAGTGCCAGACGCCGTCCTCGACGCCGGAGCCCGCCTCGGAGCTCCCGAGACGCCACTTCGGAGGAGAGTCCAGCCACGGGAACGCCGCCTCGTAGTCGGGGACGGGAAAGCGGAACCGGCAGCTCCCGTTCACTCGGAGCGTCACGACTCCGTCCTATTTCGACGTTGATAATAAAACCATGCGGCCGCGAACGCCGGCGTTCGGAGACCGCGCTTCGGCCTGGAAAGCCCCTCAGTCGTCGGTCTCCCAGCGGCCGTCGTACGCCACCCGCGGCCGGTCGGCCTCGGCGCCGATCTCTCGGAGCGCCTCCGTCGCGCGCTCGACCGGCGCGGGGTCGGCGCGGTCGAGCGGGTCGGGGGTCGCCTCGGCGAACCGGACCGTCCAGTCGCCGTCGACCACGAGCGCCGCGCGGCGCGGAATGTCCGAGTGACCCTCCCACGAGTCCGCGAGCAGGCCGTACGACTCGGCGACGCCGCCGTGGAAGTCGCTGACGACCGGGAACGGGAGGTCGAACCGGTCGGCGTACGCGAACCCGGCGTACAGCGAGTCGCCCGTGAGCGCGGCGACGGCGAGGTCGTCGCGGTCGGCCCAGCCGGCGTCGCGGACCGCGGCGAGCTCGGCCGTACACGTCGGCACGAACGTCGCGGGCGCGAACAGGAGCGCGACCGCGTCGTGGGCCTCAACGAGCCGGAACAGCGCCAGCTCGTCGGCGCGCTCGCCAGTGACCGCGGGCGCGGCGAAGTCCGGAGCCGTGTCGCCGACGTCGATCATACGGGTATCACGGGGATCGGTGCGCGCGTGGGCGGTAAATAGCCACGCCCCAGCCGTGCGGGAACGAGCGGAGCGGACCCGCGCCGCGCGATAATCGGGGCGTTGCCGGGTGCTACCGTCCCTCTCGACGGGACTTATGCGCGTGGGGCGCGGAGGTGTGTCGTGATCGGCCCCCACGCGGAGACGGCGCTCGCCCTCGTCGGTACCTACGGGGCCGTCGCGGTCTTCGCCGTCTTCGCCCTCGAAGGCGCCCTCGTGGGGAAGGTGTTGCCGGCGCGGACGCTGTTCGTCGCGGCCGTGGTCGCCGCGGGCGTCGAGGCGGTCGCGGTGCTCCCGGTGTTCGCCGCGGCGGTGACCGGCGCGACGGTCGGCCAGTCCCTCCTCTTCGTCGGCGTCCGCCGGTTCGACGCGGACCCGACGTCGCTCCCCCTCGTCCCGGTCGACGAGGCCCGACTGGACGGCGCGGGCCGCTGGTTCGACCGGTGGGGCCTCCCCGCGGTGGCGGCCTCGAACGCGGTCCCGGGGACGCGCGGCTGGCTCGCCGTGCCGACCGCGAACGCCTCGACCGTCTCCGCGCCGCGGTTCGCCGCCGCGTCGCTGGTCGGGTCCGCCGCCTACGCCGGCGCGCTGCTCGCGGTCGGGCTGGCCGTCGGGCTCGGGCTCGACGGCGCCGTCGGGGCGTACGGCGGCGAGCTGGTCGCGGCGCTGTAGGCCGGGCCGACCCGTTCCGCCGGTTACAGGACCGTTCCGTGTTTCTTGTCGGGCAGATCCTTCTGAACGTCCTCGTAGAAGTCGAACCGCGCGGCCAGTTCCGCGCGGAGGTCGGAGGGCGGGACGATCTCGTCGATGACGACCTCGCTGGCCATCCGGTGGACGTCGATCCCCTCGCGGTACTCCTCGCGCAGGCGCTCCTCCTCGGCCGCGCGCTCCTCCGGGTCGTCGATCTCGGCGAGCTTGCGGGCGTAGACCGCGTTGATGGCGGCCTCCGGGCCCATGATCCCGATCTCGCCGGAGGGGAGCCCGATGACGCTCTCGGGGTCGTAGGCGGGGCCGCCCATCGCGTAGATCCCCGCGCCGTACGCCTTCCGGACCACGACGGTCTGCTTCGGGACCGTCGCCGAGGAGGTGGCGTAGATCATCTTCTTCCCCTTCTCGAGGATGGCGTCCTTCTCCACCTGCGAGCCGGCCATGAAGCCGGGCGTGTCACAGAGGTACAACAGGGGGATCTCGTAGGCGTCGCAGGTCCAGATGAACTCCGCGGCCTTCTCCGCCGCGTCCGGGAAGATGGCGCCGGAGCGCTCAGTTGGCTGGTTGGCGACGACGCCGACCGGCCGGCCGTCGATCCGGCAGAACGCCGTGACGATCTCCGGGCCGTACCCCTCCTTCAGCTCGAAGACGGACTCGGCGTCGGCGATCCGGTCGATCAGGTCGTGGGCGTCGTAGGGGCGGTTCGGCGCCTCCGGGATCAGCTCGTCGATCCCGTCGGGCGAGAACTTCGGCGGCTTCGTCTCGCGTTTCGGGGGCTTCTCGCCGGCCTGATCGGGGAGGTAGCCGATCAGCTTCGAGACCAGTTCGCGGGCGTGCTCCTCGTCGCGCGCGATCAGGTCGGCGGAGCCGGACTCCTCGGCGTGGACGCGGGGGCCGCCGAGGTCCTCCAGGTCGATCTCCTCGCCGGTGACCATCTCGACCATCCGCGGCGAGGCGATCGCCATCGCGGACATGTCCTCGACCATCACGGTGAAGTCCGCGAAGACGGGCGTGTAGGCGGCGCCGGCGATACAGGGGCCGTAGAGGACGCAGATCTGGGGGACGGCGCCGGAGAGCATCGAGTGGTTGTAGTAGTACTTCCCGATCCCCTCGCGGTTGGCGAAGAAGCCCGTCTGCTGGTCGATCCGCCCGCCGGAGGAGTCCATCAGGTAGAGGACGGGGTTGCCCGTCTTCAGCGCGCGCTGTTGCATCCGGAGGAACTTCTCGACGCCTTTCGACGCCATCGACCCCGCCTTCACGGTGAAGTCGTTGGCCATGAAGTGGACGTCGCGCCCCTCGAACTCGGCGGCGCCCGTCAGCAGGCCGTCGCCCGGGAGGCGGTCGCCGCCCGCCTCGTTCCGCTCCCCGTCCTCGCCGGCGGGCGCGTCCGGGTGCCAGTCGTCGAAGGCGGCGAACTTCCCGTCCTCGAACTTCACGCCCGCGGGGTCGCCGTCGGCCGCGCTCGCGTCGCCGGCGCCCCGCGTCCCGTCCTCGCCGCCGAACCAGAGGTCGAGGCGGTCGCGGACGAACAGCTTCCCCTGCTCGGAGAGCCGGTCGCGGTACTTCTCCGGGCCGCCCTCGCGGATGTCGGCGATCTCGGCGCGGAGGTCGCGCTCACGCTCCGTGGGCCCGAGGTCGTCGTCGAGCGGGTAGCTCGGTTCGGACGGCTCGGCGCTCGCGAGCGGCGTCTCCTCACCCTCGATGTGGACGTCGACGTCGACGCCGAGGTGTTCCGCGAGCGACTTCGCGATCGCCTCGGCCTCCTCGGGGGTCGCCGCCGCGCCGACGTGGACTTTCATGGACGCAAGATTTGCGGAGAGTCCTAAACAGTTTTCCATGCGAGATCGGCGGCGGGCGTCGGACGACGGACCGAGCCCCGGGGCGACGGTGCGGTCCGGCTCAGTCCGCGTCGACAGCCGCTTCCAGCCGCTCGATCAGCGCCTCGTTGCCGACGTACAGCGGCGTGCGCTGGTGGACCGCCTCGGGCTCGACGTCGAGGATCGAGCCGGTGCCGTCCGAGGAGGCGCCGCCCGCGCGCTCGACGATGTACGCGATGGGGTTCGCCTCGAACTGGAGGCGGAGCTTCCCCTCGGGCGCGCTCCGGAGCGCGGGGTACGCGAACACGCCGCCGTAGGTGAGCACCTGGTTCACGTCGCCGACCATCGCGCCGCCGTAGCGGAGCTTCAGGTCGTCCTCGATCGAGCGGGCGTACGCCCGGAAGTCGGCGGGCCAGTCGGGGACGCGCCCCCCGAACCCGTAGACGGTCGGGTCCTTCGGGAGCGTCAGGTCGGCCTCGACGACCGAGCGCGAGACCGCCGAACCGTCCGCACCGCCGCCGTCGCGCTCGACGACCTCCTCGCGGACGCCCGCCTCGTCGGCGACGACCATCGTCGTGATCGGCCCGTAGAGGACGTAGCCGGCGGCGACGAGGTCGCGGCCGCTCGCGGGCAGCGGGGCGTCGTAGATCCCGACGACGGTCCCCATCGCGTTGTTCGACCGGAGGTTCGAGGAGCCGTCGAGGGGGTCGATCGCCACCGCGTACGCGTCGTCCGGCCCGCTCCCCACGGCGCCGCCGGCGTCGACCGCTTCCTCGCGCTCCTCGCTGACGAACGAGCCGACGCCGTCGACCGCGGTGATCGCCTCGCCGAGCAGCTCGTCGGCGTAGAGGTCGCCCGCCAGCACCGACTCGCCGGAGGCGTTCTCCGTCCCGCTCTCGACGCGGCGGCCGGGGAGCGCGTCGCGGATCTCGGGGGCGGTCGCCGCGACCGCGTCGAAGACGGCCGCGACGGTCGAGTCGGCGGGCCCGCCGTCGGCGCGGGGGTCGGAGTCGGTCATCAGTCGTCGCTCTCGGCGATGGCCAGCGCCTCGGCCGGGTCGACCTCCTGGAAGATCACGGCCTCCAGCGCGTCGAGGATGCGCTCGGGCTGGTCGCGCTGGAAGACGTTCCGGCCGACGGCGATTCCGGTCGCCCCCGCGTCGATGGCGTTCGAGACGTTCCGGAGGAACGCCTTGTCGTCGCGCATCGTCCCGCCGGACATGACGACGTCCGCGGGGCCGGCCATCTCGACGGCGTGGCCCATCGCCTCGGCGGAGCCGGGGTACTTCACCTTCACCACGTCGGCGCCGAGCTCCAGGCCGAGCCGCGCGCCGTAGGAGATCACGTCCGGGCTGCCGTCGTTGCGGAGCCCCTGGCCGCGGGGGTACGACCACATGACGACGCCCATGTCGTGTTCGCGGGCGCCCTCCTGCGCCTCGCGGAACTCCTCGGCCATCTCGACCTCGTGGTTCGACCCGCCGTAGACGGTGAACCCGACCGCGTCGGCGCCCAGTTCGGCCGCGTACTCCGCCGTGCAGTTGACCGCGCTGTCGGGCTCTCCCCGCCAGAGGTTCGAGGTCCCGTTGAGCTTCAACAGGAGGTTCACCTCGTCCTCGTAGTCGGGGTAGTACGCCTCCGCGAGCCCCTTCTGGACGGCCAGCGAGGTGACCGCCTCGTGGGTGGCGAGCTCGAAGATCCGTTCCGGATCCGCCGTGTCCGGGTTCGGTTCGAAGTCGACCGGCCCGTGTTCGAGCCCGTGGTCGTACGCGAGGATCAGGGATTTACCGTCGCGCTCGATGTCGTCGGCGGCGTGAGGAATCATCAGTTCGTAGTTCCGTTACATACGTAAAAAGGGCTATGGTGGTTTCACCGAACGTAAAGAATCGGAGCGACCCTTTACGTGGCGTCTCCGGGCGAATGCCGAGCGATCGAGCGAACCGATCCATTACTACTCAAATTGTTAATTTCTTTGCGAGAAACGGCGTCGCCCTCGGGCTTCCGCAATACTTACCACCCGCGGCGCGGCAGCGGTCCGCATGCGAGAACTCTCCGAGGTGGACGTCGTCGGCGTCGTCGGCGCCGGGACGATGGGCAACGGCATCGCGCAGGTCGCGGCGACCGCGGGCTACGACGTGGTGATGCGGGACGTCGAGAGCGAGTACGTCGAGCGCGGCCTCAACAGCGTCGAGGACAGCCTCGACCGGCTGGCCGGGAAGGACGCGCTCGACGAGGAACCGGACGCGATCCGCGACCGAATTACGGGCACGACCGACCTTGACGACCTGGCGGCCGCCGACCTCGTCGTCGAGGCCGTGATCGAGGACCTCGACGTGAAACGCGACGTGTTCGCCGACTTGGACCGCGTCACCGACGACGACGTCGTCCTCGCGACGAACACCTCCACGCTGTCTATCACGAGCGTCGCGAGCGCAACCGACCGCGCGACCGACGTGGTCGGCCTCCACTTCATGAACCCCGTCCCGATCATGGACGGCGTCGAGGTCGTGGTCGGCGAGCGCACCGACCCCGCGGTCGTCGACTTCGCGCACGCCTTCGCCGAGGACCTGGGCAAGGAGACCTGGGAGGCCGACGACAAGCCCGGCTTCGTCACCAACCGCATCCTGATGCCGTGGATAAACGAGGGGATCCGCGCGTACGACGAGGGCGTCGCCGAGAAGGCCGACATCGACCGCGGGATGAAGCTCGGCACGAACGTCCCGATGGGCCCGCTCGAACTCGCCGACCACATCGGGCTCGACGTGGCGCTCGACGCCAGCGAGACGCTCCACGAGGAGCTCGGCGACCGCTACAAGCCCGCCTACCTCCTCAAGCGCAAGTTCGAGGCGGGCGACCTCGGGAAGAAGACCGGCCGCGGCTTCTACGAGTACGAGTAGCCGGAGGTCGGCACCGGGAGGTGATTAGGCGCCCTTCGCGTCCGCGTCGCGGTCGTCGTCCGCCGTCCACCGCCGCGCGCCGGGCAGGAACCCGACCAGCTTCGTCACGTAGCCGAACTTGAACAGCCCCAGCTGCGAGAGCGCCCCGAGGACGAACACCGCGAGGAACGCGGGCGCGGAGAGGTCGAAGAGGAGCGGCTCGACGGTCGTCTCCGCGGCGGCCGCCTCGAAGCTCGCCGGTGTGAGCGACCGGGAGGCGAACGCCGCGCCGATGAGCGCGGTCGAGACCACGAGCGTCGTCCGGGTGAGGACGAACCCGAACAGCGCGCCGACCGCGACGCCCGCGAGCGTCGCGCCGACCAGCAGCGCCGTCCCCTCGATCCCCGCCGCGTCCGCCGCGTAGAAGGGGCCGACCGCGAACCGCCCGGCGAAGCCGCCGACGACCGCGCCGATCCCCAACACCGCGAAGGAGAGCCCGGCGTACGCGAGGAAGCCGCCGAGGAGGCCGCCGACCCCGACCGCGCCGGCGGTCAGGACCGCACCGTCGACCGCGACCAGGCCGACGACGTTCGGCGCGAACAGGTAGCCGGCGCCGGCGCCGACGAGCAGCCCCGTCAGCGTCACCGCGTAGACGGAGACCGCCGCGCCGACGAACGCGAGCGCCAGCCCCGCGAGGACCAGGCCGCCGGTGAGTGGGGTGAGCATGTCCGTACCGTGGCGGTCGACGGTACTTAAATTGTCGCAGCGAGAGCGACGGGAAAGGGGTCCGGGGAGGCGAAACGCCCCTACCGCGCCCGGCTCGCCGCCTGCCGGTCGAGGTACCGCGTGTAGCCGCCGACGGCCAGCCCGAAGCCGACGACGAGCAGGAGGAAGCCGAGGAGGCGGCTGGCCCCGACGGTCATCACCGCGAGGACGACGCCGAACAGCAGCGCGAACACCCCGGCGACGACGACGACGACGTCGAGCAGCGGCGACGGCTGGATCGCGCGGCAGTGCGGGCAGATCCGCGCGTCGACGGGGATCGGCTCGCGGCACTCGACGCAGCGGAGGCGGTCGCTCGACACGCGAGGCGGTTCGGCCGCGACCGGGAAAAAGCGCGCGAGTTAGGGCGGTCCGGGTCCGCCGCCCTCTCTCAGTCCGCGCCCGGCGCCGCTGCCGGCTCGTCGTCGACGTCCAGCGTCTCCTCCACCTGCGTGAAGACGGCGATCAGCGCGAGCACGGCGGCCGCGGCCCCGACCGCGAAGGGGACGACGAAACCGAAGCCGTAGAGCCAGCCGGACGCCAGCGGCCCAAGGGCGACGCCGAAGCCGAACCCCATCGTGAGCACGGAGAGGGTGGTCCCGGACTCGCCCTCCCGCGCGAGGTCCCCGGCGAGCGCGAGCGACGGCGCGAACACGCACGCGACCGCGACCCCCTGCCCGAGGCGGACGAGCATCATCAGCGCGGGCTCCGTCACGATCCCTTGGAGGAGCGTGGTCGGGACGAGAAGGACGAACCCGGCGAGCAGGAACGGCCGGCGGCCGATCCGGTCGCTGGCGCGCCCCACCGGGACCTGGAAGATCACGTTGGCGATCGTCACGGCCGCGAACTGCGCGCCGAACCAGACCGGCGGCTGGTCCAGCCGGACGTTCACCTGGTTCTGGAGCGTCGCGAACAGCGCGATACACGCGCCCATCGCGACGGTGGCGAGCCCCAGCGTGAACACGGGGTCGAGCAGGCGGTCCTCGCCGCGGACCCGGATCGAGACGTCGTCGCCCGCCTCGGCCTCGACGTCGGCGTCGCGGACGAGCAGGAACACCAAGGTGAAGCTGAGGTACGCCCCCGCGCAGGCCGCGACGAAGGCGGCGTCGAAGCCGTCGAGGACCGGAAGGCCGATCGGCGAGAGGTCGTACGGACCGGCCTCGACGACGGCGCCCGCGAGGACCGGGCCGAAGCCGAAGCCGATGAGCCGGAACGTGTTGTACACCCCGAAGTTCCCGCCGCGGTCGGTGTCGCTCGCGGCGTACTCGTTGACGAGGGCGACGGTCGCGGGGATGATGAGCGCCGCGCCGAGCCCCTGGATCGCGCGGAGCGCGACCAGCGCCGGGTAGCTCGTCGCGATCGTGTACAGCCCGCTCGCGGTCCCGAGGAGGAGGATGCCGGCGAGGACGAAGGGGCGCCTCCTGCCGACCCGGTCAGAGAGTCTCCCCGTGAACGGCTGCGAGAGGCTGTTGAGGAAGCCGAAAAGCGAGAGGACGACCCCGATCAGCAGCGGCTCGGTCAGCGTGACCGCGGCCGCGCCGACCCCGACCTCCGTGCCGAGCAACCTCTGGATGTCGACCACGTCGCTGGTGATGTACAGCGGCAGGACGACGATGAGGAAGGAGTTCCCGGCCGCGCCGACCATCCGCGCGAGCGCCAACACGATCACGCGGCGGTCGGTCTCGGCGATACCGGAGAGCGAGCCCATTCACCCGAAGTTCGGAACGAAGCATAAAGGCGCTTGTGAACGGGGGGAGTCGATCCGCTTTCGGGCGAACCGGGGCAGAACGGGGCCGCTCAGCGCGGCGCCGGCGTCCGCCTGTCGATCCCGCGGACCTCGAACCGCGCGCCGCCCTCCTCGCCGGTCGTCGCCTCGACCGTCCAACCGTGCGCGGTGGCGATCTCCTGGACGATCGCGAGCCCGAACCCGGTGTTGCCCGCGGTGCCGCTCTCGCCGGGCTCGAAGAGCGAGTCCGCGACCGCGGGGTCGATCCCCGGCCCGTCGTCCTCGACGAAGAAGCCGTCGGGGAGGTCGCCGACGCGGATCGAGACGGTCGGGCCGACGTGGTCGACCGCGTTGCGCATCAGGTTCTCGAAGAGGTTCCGGAGCCGGTCCGGGTCGGCGAGCACCTCGCGCTCGGTCTCGATCGAGAGGGACGCGTCGGCGGTGTCGACCGTCGACCAGCTGTCGGTGACGACCGCCGCGAGGTCGACGGGCTCGGGGTCGCCGACCGTCTCCCCCTCCCGCGCCAGCGTGAGCGTGCGCTCGACGATCGATTCCATCCGATCCAGCGCGTCGAGCGCGGCGGACAGGTTCTCGTCCCCGCCGTCGGCAACCGCGTCCTGGGCGAGCTGGACGCGCCCCTGCGCGACGTTGAGGGGATTGCGCAGGTCGTGCGAGACGATGCTCGCGAAGGAGTCCAGCCGGTCGTTCTGTCGTTCGAGGGCGGCCTCGCGCTCCTTGAACGCCGTGATGTCCTCTTGGAAGCCGACCCAGTGCGTGACGGCGCCGTCCGCGTCGCAGATCGGGGCGATGCTCACCCGGTTCCAGAACTCCGTGCCGTCCTTCCGGTAGTTCAACAGCTCGACGCTCGTCGACTCCTCGGCGTCGATCGCCTCACGGAGCTCCTGAACCGACTCCTCCTCGGTGTCCGGCCCCTGGAGGAACCGGCAGTTGACGCCGATCGACTCCTCGCGGTCGTACCCCGTCATCTCGACGAACCGGTCGTTGACGTACACCATCGGGTTGTCCTCCCGAGCGGGGTCGGTGATGGTGATCCCGACGGGCGCCTCGTCGAGCGCGCGGGTCTTCGTCTCCAGCTCCTCGCGGCGCTCGCGCTCGTCGGAGACGTCGCGGAGGATACCGACGCTGCCGTCGAAGGAGTCGCCCTCGTACGGCAGCGCCGCCATGTGGTCGCGACAGGGGATCGGCTCGCCGTCCTTCGGGACGATGTCCACGGCGAAGTGCTGGACGTCGGGGCCGTCGTGCGAGAGGATCGTGCCGAGCCGGTCTTCGGCCTCCGCCACGGCCGCGTCGTCCTTGATGAACCCGGGCGTGCGGCCGATGATCTCCTCGCGGTCGTAGCCGGTGAGCTCGGCGAACGGCTCGTTGACGAACCGGAACTCTCCGGTCTCGTCGACGACGTAGACGGGGTAGCCGAGCGCCTCGATGACCGTCGAGTACCGCTCGGCGATCTCCTTGGTCCGGTACTCCTCGACGGCCTGGTCGACGCGGTTCGCGAGCCGGCGGAGCTGCTCCGGGCCGCCCTTCTGGAAGTAGCCGGTGACACCGGCGTTGAGCGCCTGGCTCGCGATCTCCTCGGACCCCTTGCCGGTGTACAACACGAAGGGTATCTTCTGGTGGCGCTCGCGCAGCGCCTCGAAGAACTCCAGCCCGTCCATCGCGGGCATGTCGTAGTCGCTGACGACGCAGTCGAAGGCGGCCTCGTCGAGGCGGTCGAGCGCGGTCTCCGGGTCGGTCACGCTCGTCACCGCCACCGCGTCGAGCTCCCGCTCGAGGTACGCCTCCGCGAGGTCGAGGACCGAGGGGTCGTCGTCGACGTGTAGCACGTCGATCGCTCCGGGCATACGGGAAAATAGGGGCGCACGGAATAAACGACTACCGACCTGGCTATCGGATCTGGATCCGCGTGCGACGCTGCGCGTCCAGCGTCCACTTCCGGCCCGCGTGGCTGGTTCTTAAGGCCGCGGAGCGCGGACCCGAACGCGATGACCGGGGGGACGCCCGCCGCCGGGGAGACGCTCCCGGGCGCCGGCGACGAGGGCGACGACGCCGTTGACCGCGTCGTCTGTCACGTCGACATGGACTGCTTTTACGCCTCCTGCGAGCGGCTGCGACACCCCGACCTCGCGGGCGAGCCCGTCGTGGTCGGGATGGGGTACGAGCCGGGCGACTCGATCGGGGCGGTCGCGACCGCGAGCTACGAGGCGCGCGAGTTCGGCGTCGAGAGCGCGATGCCGATCTCGAAGGCGCTGGAGCTGCTCCCCCGTCGCGAGGACGCGGACCCTGACGACCCGGACGCGCCCGACCCCGAGGAGACGGGCCGGTACGTCCCCGTCGACCTCGACTTCTACGAGGAGGTCGCGAGCGAGGTGAAAGCGGTGCTCCGCGACTGCGCCGACACCCGCCGCGAGGTGAGCATCGACGAGGCGTACCTCGACGTCACCGACCGGACCTCGTGGGCGGCCGCGGGGGGCGGCGGGAGCCCGAGCGACGGGGGCGGCGGCGATGGGACCGACGACGGTCCCGACGACCCCCCGCCGAGCGGCGCCGCGGGCCCGGCAGAGGCCCGGACGCTCGCCGAGGGGTACGCCCGCCACGTGAAAGACCGGATCGAGCGGGAGGCGGGGGTGCCCGCGAGCGTCGGCGTCGCGCCGAACATGTCGGCCGCGAAGGTCGCCAGCGACGCCGACAAGCCGGACGGCCTCGTCGTCGTGCCGCCGGGGTCGGTCGCCGAGTTCCTCGCGCCGCTGCCGACCGCCGACGTCCACGGGGTCGGCCCCGTGACCGAGGAGACGCTCGCGGAGCTGGGGATCGAGACCGCGGGCGACCTGGCCGCCGCCGACCGCGACCGCCTCGCCGAGGCGCTGGGGGAGCGCGGCCCGGAGCTCTCCCGGCGCGCCGCGGGCGACGACGACCGCGAGGTGACGCCGACCGGCCTCCCGAAGAGCCTCTCGCGCGAGTCGGCGCTGCCGACGACCGCCGACGAGTCGACGAAGCGGGAGACCGTCTCCGCGCTCGCCGCCGACGTGGCCCGCCGCGCCCGCGAGCGCGGCTGCCTCTATCGTACCATCGGTATCAAGGCGGTCGAGCCGCCGTTCGACGTCAACACCCGCGCCCGGAGCCTCCCGGGCCCCGTCGACGACCCGGACCTCGTCGAGGAGGTGGCGCTCGATCTCCTCACCGAGTTCGACGACGCGCGCGTCCGCAAGCTCGGCGTGCGCGTCTCCAAGCTCGACTTCGCCGAGACCGATCAGGCGACGCTCGGCGGGTTCGACGCCGGCGACGGCGGCGGCCAAGGGCAGGGTGGAAAACGAGAGACGCGGAGTGAAGGGGGCGACGGCGGCAAGCTCACGGACTGGGTCGACGGGCCGCCGGACCGCGGCGGCGACGAGTCCGGATCGATCGCGGAGCGCGAGCGACGGGGAACCGACGAGGGGCAGGCGTCGCTCGGCGACTGGTCGTGAGTCGCGCCTGACGCGTGGATTCATTACGCGGTCGAAACGATCCGCGGGCATGTCCCTCGCTCGCCGCGTCCTCCTCGGCTCGGACCCGAACGGCTCGCCGCGCCGGCGTCGACTCCTCGTCCCGCCGCTGCTCTTTCTCGTCTCCCTCGCCGCCTACGCGCTCGGACTCTTCGCGCACGCCGGCGGGGTCGTGTTCCTCGCGGTCGACGCCGCGGCCCTCGGCGTCCTCGCGGCCGCGGTCCTCGCCTACCGGCGGGCCGGGATCGCGCTCGCGTGGGCCACCGTCTACGGGGCGCTGCTCGGGAGCAACGCCGACCACTACCTGCTCGGGCTCCCGGGTCGACCCCTCGGTGAGCGCGTCGCCGCGCTCGTCGAGGTCGACGGGCTCGTCTTCGTCGGCGTCGAGGCCCTCGCGTTGGGAACGGTCGCGTGGATCGCCGGGGCGGTCGCGCGCCGTGCGGTCGACGAGCTCCGGGACCGGCGACGGGACGCTTCCGCGGAGTAGCGTCCCCGCCGGGCGACGCGCCCACCGAGTACCGCTCCGCGGAGTCCGGGGGTTTAGGTGCTCGACCGCCGACCCGGACGCATGGACGATCTCTCTTGGGAGACGCTCGACTCGGCCGTCGACTACGCCTGCCCCGGCTTCGACGTGCGCCGCGACGAGGTGCGGTTCCCGAGCGGCGAGACCGACGGGTTCCACTACGTCGACGAGCCGCCCGCGGTCGTCGTGCTCCCGCTGACGCCCGACGGCGACGCCGTCGTCATCGACGAGTGGCGGCAGGCCGTCGGCCGGGTGAACCGCGGGATCCCGGCGGGGACGATGGAGCCCGAAGACGAGGGGGACGAGAGCGCTGACGGCGGGGCTACCGACGACGCGATCGAACGCGCCGCGGCCCGCGAGCTCGCCGAGGAGACGGGGTACGAGGCAGACGCCTTCGAGCGGCTGACGACCGTCGAGCCGACGAACGGGATGGCGGACTCGGTCCACCACCACGTGCTGGCGACCGGCTGCGAGCCGACCGCCGAGCGCGAGCTGGACCACAACGAGTCGATCTCGGTCGAGACGGTGCCGTACGACGACCTGCTCGCCGCGGTCGTCAACGACGAGCTTCGCGACGGCCGGGCCGTCACCGCGGTGCTATGGTACGAGCTGCTCCACCGGTGATCGCGGCTCACGCGCCCGAGAGATAGCCGTCCGCGCGCCTTCCGACACGGACAACCATTTTGCCGGGCGGTCCCTACCCGCGGCAATGACAGATCCCTCCAGCGGCGATCCGGCCCCGGACGGCGGGGTGTCCGAGGAGTTCGACGAGATCGACCCGGACCCCGTCGACGACGCCGGCGGCCCCGACCGGACCGGCGGGTCGCCCGGTATCGCGGTCGCGACCGCGCTGCTCCTCGGCGTCCTCGGGCCGGTCATCGCGCTCGCGAGCGGCGTGGCCGTCTTCGCGATCGACGCGGCGGTCGGGGGGCTCTCGCTGACCGCGAGCGTCGTTCTCACGCTTATATTCGGCCAGTACGTCGCGTTCGGCGGGCTCGCGGTGGGCTACCTCGCGTGGCGCGGCTTCGACCGCGAGGGGATCGTCTCGTACCTCGGCGTCCGGGTGCCGAGCCTCAAGGAGGTCGGGATCGTCCTCGGCAGCTGGGTCGTCATCTTGATCCTGATCCTCGTGGTCTCGACGATCGTCCAGCTGCTCGGGACGGAGACGGCCGCGAACCAGAGCGCGGAGCTGGCGATGGGGAACCCGGCGATCATCCCGCTTTTCATCGCGGCCTCGTTCCTCGTCATCGGCCCCTGCGAGGAGATCCTCTACCGCGGCGTCGTCCAGGGGCGGCTCCGCGAGTCGCTGCCGGCGGCCCCGTCGATCGTGCTCTCGGCCGCCATCTTCGCGACCATCCACGTGATGGCGCTGACGGGCGGCCTCTCCGCGCGGCTCACGACCGTGGCGATCCTCTTCGTGCCGAGCCTCGTCTTCGGCGCGGTGTACGAGTACACCGAGAACCTCGTCGTCCCCGCGCTGCTCCACGGCCTCCACAACGCCGTGATCTTCACCGTCCTCTACGTCACCGTCACGCAGGTCGGCCCGGACGCGATGCCGGCGGTCCTCGGGTTCCTCCCGGCCTGAGGGTCCGTATTTCGGGGCAGCGGCGAGCGGGTCGCGTCTCAGTACAGGTCGTTTAGCTCTGCCTCGACGTGCGAGTGCTCCTCGGCCGGGAACTCGCCGCTCGTCACGGCCTCCGCGTACGCCTCGACGGCGTCGACCATCTCCCCGCGCACGTCGCCGAACTGCCGCGCGAACGGCGGCGACCACTCGCCGAGGCCGACGGCGTCGTTGATCACCAGCACTTGCCCGTCGCAGTCGGGGCCCGCGCCGATGCCGATCGTCGGGATCTCCAGCGCCTCGGTCACCGCGCCCGCGAGGTTCGCCGGGACGTGTTCCAACACGAGCGCGAACGCCCCGGCGTCGGCGTGGTCGCCCGCCAGCTCGATTATCTCCTCGGCGGCGTCCTGCTCTGTCCCCTGTCGGGTGTAGCCGCCGAGCCGGTTCACGTGCTGGGGGGTCAAGCCGAGGTGCGCCATCACCGGGATCCCGACCTCCGTCATGCGGCGCGTGGTCGCGACCGTGTGCGGACCGCTCTCGATCTTCACCGCGTCCGCGTTCGCCTCCTTTAGCAGGCGCCCGGCGTTGCGCACGGACTCGGCCTCGTCGACGCCGAACGAGAGGAACGGCATGTCGGCGACGACCAGGGCGTCCTCGGTGGCGCGCGCGACCGCCGCGGTCCGGCTCGCGACCTCGTCGAACGTCACGGGGAGCGTGGAGTCGTAGCCCAGGGCGGCGTTGCCCATGCTGTCGCCGACGAGGATGACGTCGACCCCCGCCTCGTCGACGACCGCCGCCGTCGGGGCGTCGTAGGCGGTCAGCATCGTGATCGGATCCTCGGCGTCCCGGAGTCCCCGCGTGGTGGTCATACCTCGGATTCACCCGCGCGCCGCCGTAAAATCGTCGGGAACCGGAAAGTGAGCGGGGCGGCGCGACCAGCGGTTCGCTCGCCGCCCTCGCCGCCGATCGCGACCGCGTCCGACCCTACCGCCGGCGACCGCCACCGATTTGCCGCTCCGCCGCGGAGCCTCTCGCGTGCAACCAGTCGAGCGGGCCGAGTACGAGGGGGTCGACTACGCGTGGGTGATGCAGACGACGTTCGTCGTCACCATCCTCGTCGGCGCCCCCGCCGCGGCCCTGCTGTCGACGCTCGTGACGCTGGAGTCGTGGGGCGCGCGCGCCGCGTTCGCGGTCCGGGTGGGCGCCCCCATCTGGTTCGTCACCGCGGTCGCCGTCGCGCTGTACGCGAAGCGGGCCGAGGCCGGCGACGGCGGCGCGGGCACGGACGACGACGCGGCTCCGGACGAGGAAGCCGACTCGGACGAGGAAGCCGACTCGGACGAGGAAGCCGACTCGGATGACGACGGAGATCCGACCGAGGACGGCGAGCCGAGCACGAACGAATCAGGAAAGCGGGACTGAGCGCGCGGCGGCTTTTCCCTGCGCGCTACTCCGCGACCAAGTCGGCGACCCACGCGAAGTCGACGCCGCCGCGCTCGGCGGTGACCGCGTCGCTCCGCGAGTCGCCGACGAACAGCGCGTCCTCGGGGGCGGCGCCGATCCGATCGATCGCCGCGAGCAGCGACGCCGGGTCCGGCTTGCGGGTCTCGACGGTGTCGCGGCCGACGATGGCGTCCGAGACGAGCGCGTCGTCGAGCCCGTGCGTCTCGACCGCGATGCGACACGCCTCCTCGCAGTTGAGCGAGCAGACGCCCGCGGGGGGATGCGAACCGGCGTCGGCGCCAGCCGCGGTTCCGGTCAGTCGATCCCCGAGCGGGAGCCGCGCAGACTCGCGGGCCCCGGGGCGCTCGTGGCCCGCGATCGCCGCCTCGACCTCGGCGCGGATCCCGTAGTCGTCGGCCGCGCCGAGCAGATCCCACAGCTCTTCGGTCGGCGGGATGAGCGCGCGCTCGGCGTAGGCGTCGAGGACGTCGTCCGCGACCGCGTCCCAGTCGACGGCGAGCTCGACGAGGGTGCCGTCGAGGTCGTAGACGACCGCGTCGTAGCCGGCGAGCCGCGAGCCGACGGGGTCGGTTCCGGACGCGGCGGGCGTCCCGTCGGCGCCGGCGGGCGCCCCCTCGACGCCGGGAGTCACTCGCCGAACACCCCCCGGGCGATGATCGTCTTCTGGATCTCGGTCGTCCCCTCGTATATCTCCGTGATCTTCGCGTCGCGGTAGAGCCGCTCGACGTCGAACTCGGTGGTGTAGCCGTAGCCGCCGTGGATCTGGACCGCCTCGTTCGTCACCGACATCGCGGCCTCGCTGGCGCGGTACTTCGCTTTCGAGGCGGCGACGCGGTAGTCCTCGCCCGCCTCCGCCTGCCGGCACGCCTCGCGGACGAGCAGCCGCGCCGCCGACACGTCGGTCGACATCTCCGCGAGCTTGTGCCGGATCGTCTGGATGTCGCCGATCGGGCGGTCGAACTGCTCGCGCTCCTCGGCGTACGACGTCGCCTCGTCGAGCGCGGCCTGCGCGACGCCGACCGCCTGCGCAGCAATGCCGATTCGGCCCTCGGTGAGCGTCCGGAAGGCCGCGGAGAGCCCCTTCCCCTCCTCGGTGAGCCGGTTCTCGGCGGGGACCCGACAGTCGTCGAACGTGATCCCGGTGGTGTCCGACGCGCGGAGGCCGAGCTTCTCCTCCTTCTTGCCGACCTCAAAGCCGTCGGTGTCGGCGGGCACGAGGAACTGGGTGATCGCGTCGTCGAGCTCGTCGGAATCGGCGTCGCCCTCTCCCGCGGCCTTCGCGAAGACGATCGCCACGCCGCCGCGCCGCCCGTTCGTGATCCACTGCTTCTCGCCGTTGAGGACGTACTCGTCGGCCTCGGGGTCGTACGTCGCGGTCGTCGCCATCTGGGCGGGGTTCGACCCCGCCTGCGGCTCGGAGAGGCAGAACATGCCGACCGGGCGACCCGTCTCGGCCATCTCCGGGAGCCACGCCTCGCGCTGCGCCTCCGTCCCGAACTCGGCGATACAGGAGGTGGCGAGGCAGTGGACGGAGAGGGCGGTCGCGACCGCGAGCGACCCGTGTGCCAGCGCCTCGTTGACGACCGCGTAGGTCGTCTCATCGGCGCCGAACCCGCCGTACTCCTCCGGAACGGTCAGTCCCGTCAGGCCGAGCTCCGCGAGCCCGTCCCACACGTCCTCCGGGAACGTCTCCGTCTCGTCGGCCTCGGCCGCATTCGGCCGGACCTCCTCGGCCGCGAACTCCTCGACGAGATCGCGGACCGCCGCCTGCTCGTCGGTGAGCGCCGACCCGACGCGTGCTCCGGTCATGTCACCGCCTTCGGTCCCTCACCGAAAAAGGTGAGCGATCGGCGGAGAGGAGAGCTATTCCCGGGCTTCCCAGAGCGGGTACAGCTCGTCCCGGGGCGGCTCCGCGAGCGGCTCCCCGTCGATCCGGACGGTACCCGGCTCGCCGTCGCCCTCGGCCGAGCCGGCGTCGCCGTCGCTCTCGCCGCCGGGCTCGACGACGCCGATCTCCGCGCCCGCGATCCCGGCGGCGTCGAGCGCGTCGAGCGCCGCGTCGACCCGTTCCGGCGGGACCGCGGCCAGCAGCGCCCCGGAGCCGAACGTCGCGAGGGGATCGACGCCGAGCGCGTCGCAGCAGGCGCGCGTCTCGGGACGGACCGGGACCGCGTCGCGCTCGACGGCGAAGGCGACCCCGCTCGCGGACGCCATCTCGACGAGCGCGGTCGCCACGCCGCCCTCGGTCGGATCGTGGAGCGCGGTCGCGGCGTCCCGGACCGCGGCCGCGTCGGGGACGACGCTCACCTCGCCGAGGAACTCGGCGGCCGCGTCGAGCGTGGCGGCTGGGACCCCAGCGTTCAGACACTCCTCGCGGAAGTCGGTCGCGAGGATCGCGGTCGCCTCGATCGCCGCACCCTTGGTGAGCAGGAGCCGGTCGCCGGGCTCCGCGCCGCCGCTCGACACGAAGCGGTCCGTCGTCCCCATCGCCGTCATCGAGCAGAGGGGGCGGGAGAGCGCGTCGAGCACCTCGGTGTGGCCGCCGACGACCGACACGCCGAGGTCGCGCGCGGTCGCGTCGACCTGGTCGACGACCGTCCGGAGGCGGTCGGGGTCGTCGTCGGGCAAAAAGAGCGTGTGCGTGAGCCACCGCGGGTCCGCGCCGCTCGCGGCGACGTCGTTACAGGCGACGTGGACCGCCAGCGTCCCGACCGACTCCGCGGCCAGCGACAGGGGGTCGGCCGCGACGACGAGCGTCTCCCCGGCGCCCGCCAAGTCGATCGCGGCCGCATCTTCGCCGTACGCTGGCCCCTGCGTCACCGCCGGGTCGGCCGCGCCGGTCGCCGCGAGCGCCGTCGCGAGCGCGTCGGGACCCAGCTTTCCGGTCATCGCTCGCGGAGCCACGCCGCGACGGCCTCGGGGTCGGCGTCGAGGCCGCCGCCCTGCGCGAACGTCGGGCCGCCGCCGCCCCCGCCGCCGAACTCGTCGGTGACCGCGCCGACGACCTCGCCCGCGTCGATTTCGGCGGCGGCCGCGTCACCGTCCGCGGCGTCGGTGACCGCGACCACGACGAACGGGGCGTCGCCGGTGCCGACCGCGGCGAGGGCGTCGAGGTCGTCGTCGCTCCCGACCGCCTCGGTCGCGGGGTCCCGGAGCTCGTTCGGCTCGGCGTCGTCGACGGTGCCGACCGCCCAGCGGGCGCCGTCGATCTCGGCCGTCGGGAGCTCGCGCAGGCGGGCGCCGAGCAGCTCCTCGCGGGCGTCCCGGAGGTCCGCCTCCAGCCGGTCGGCCTCGTCGCGGAGGCGCGCGACCGCGTCCGGGAGGTCGCCGACGCGCGCGTCCAACGTCGTCGCGGCGTCGAGCGCGGCGGCGTGGACCGCGCCAAGCTCGTCGATGGCGGTCGGGCCGACCGCGAACTCGACGCGGGTCACGCCCTCGCCGGGGTTCGACCGTTCCAGTACCGCTATCGGACCGATCTCCGCGGTGTTCTCGACGTGGGTGCCGCCGCAGGCGGCGACGTCCCAGGGGTCACCCTCGGCGCCGACGGTGACGACCCGGACCGCGTCGCCGCCGCTCATCGCGCCCTCCTCGGTCTTCGTGTTGAACGCGATCCCGTCGATCTCGCGGGCCTCGTCGGCCGAGTGGGTCGCCCACGAGACGGGAAGCGAGTCCCAGACGGCGCGGTTGGCGAGCCGCTCTAACTCGATCAGGTCGTCGTCGCCCAGCGGCTCGGCGGTCGTCAGGTCGACGCGGACCTTCGTCTCGGAGATGTCGAAGCCGGCGTAGCCGAGGTCGTCCGCGGTCCGGCGCGCGGCCCCGTACAGCACGTGCGAGGCGGTGTGCGCCCGGGCGCAGTAGGTACGGAACGCGTCGTCGATCAGCCCCGTGATCTCGTCGCCCGGTTCGAGGTCGACCTCGCCGTCGCTCGCGAGCGCGTGGACGACCTCGTCGTCGCGCTCCACCACGCCGTCGACGAGGTGGCCGTCGAGCGTCCCCCGGTCGGCGGGCTGGCCGCCCGACTCGGGGTAGAAGTACGTCTCGTCGAGGACGACCTCGCGGTCGTCGACGCGTTCGACCGTCGCTTCGAACTCCCGGACCGTCGGCTCGGCCGGCGCGCGTGACGCGGTCATTGCCGGGTCGTGGGCGCGGTCGAATAAATAGGTGGCCGCCGCGGGAGCATTTATAAACAACCGATGCGGTGGCGCGTGCCCGCGAACGGCCGCCCCCGGCGGCCGCGAACAGCGAGGGACCGAAGGTCCCTCTGGCAGCCGGCGCTACGCGCCGGCGACGGCACCGCGCGAGGGAGTCGGCCGGCCGGAGCGAAGCGGAGGCCGGCCGACGAGGCTGGGGAGGTGTGAGGCGCTGTGCGGAGCGGGGCGGGTGGGACTCAAAGGGGCAGCCAGGAGGGCGGCACAGGCGAAGCAAGCACTGGAACGAGGGAGCGAACGGAGTGAGCGACCGAGTGAAGCGCGTGGTTCGAGAGAGCGAAGCTCTCTCGTCATCCCGAAAATCGAAGATTTTCGGGCGACAGCGAGCGTGCGCCGCCCTCCTGGCTGGGGCTTTGGGGTGTTCGCCGTCGATCCGTGATCGTTAATTTATAAGCGAGCGGCTGGGGCTTCGGCGGTGTTCGTCGACGATCCGCGAATAGGTCCTTATAAACAGACGCCGGCACGGCTCACGGCTACTGATAAAAGATCGAAAACCGCGTCTCGCTCAGCCCTCGAGCTCGAACGCGACCTCGACTTCGGCCTGGTACTCGCGCTCGGCGTCCCCCTGAAGCTCGACCCCGAACTCCTCTACTTCCGCCCAGTAGACGTTCTCGAGGGTGTCCTCGGCGCGGTCGATGGCCTCGTCGGCCGCGGCGTCGAAGCTCTCGTCGCTCGTCCCGATCAGCGTGATCTTCTTGAACACCATGTCACGTGCTGGTAGGACGCACGGGGGGATAAAAATACGCGTCCGCGGAGGGCGCGGACGGGCGGACTCGTCGCCCGACTACGGGCTGCCGGGCGCGCCTTCCATCACCGCGAAGTCCTCGCCGTCGCGGTCGATGCCGATGACCGCCCAGTCGTAGGGCGGTTTCGCGTCGACCAGCCGCTCTTGGAGATCGTTCGCGCGGTCGCGCCACGTGACGAAACACCGAAGCCGCGCCGGGTCGCCCCCGTCTGCGAGATACGGGTCGAGCTCGTCGTCGTCCATACACAGCACCGTCACGAACACGCGCCGCCACTTGCGTTCCGCGACGAACTCGCGTCCGTCCTCGGAGACGGTGTATCCCAGTTCGCGGAAGACGTCTCTGGCCTCGGTCGTCGGGGGGATGCTCGCAGTGGCCATCTACCTCGAAGTTCGGCACCATCCGTGATAAACTTTCTCACGATTTCGATCGCAGAGAATCGGCGGCGCCGTCGGGACCCGTCCGGAGCGCAGCGAACGCGGCTCACTCGTGGGCCGCGTCCCACTCGTCCGGCTTCCGGAGGTTGCCGCACTCGGTACACTGGATCCGGCCCATCGTGTCCATCGCGGTGTCGAACGACCCGCAGTTACCGCAGCGGAACCCCCAGCGGGACTCGCCCGCCTCGTCCTCGAAGACGAGGTAGAAGGGCCCGTCCGCGCCGCGCTCGGTGCGCGACCGGTCGGTGTACACCCGCTCGCCGCTCGGCGTCGTCGACGCTTCCAGGCTCATGGCGTCCCGTACCCGCCCGAGCGACTTAAGCGGCGGACTCGCGCGTCTGAGGAGACCGGAGGAAATCGGAGAATCGGACCGCGACCCGCTACGTCCGGAACGACTCGCCGCAGCCGCACTCGGAGACGACGTTCGGGTTCTCGACCTCGAAGCCGGCGGCCTGGAGGCCGTGCTCGTAGTCGAGCGTGCTCCCGCCGATGTAGTTCTTGCTCGCGGGGTCGACGAACACCCGGAGCCCGTGGTGCTCGACGACGAGGTCGTCGTCCTCCGGTTCGGTGTCGAAGCGCATTCCGTACGACAGCCCCGCGCAGCCGCCCTGCTGGACGAACAGCCGTAATCCGGCGACGTCGGTGTCGAGCCCCTCGCCGTCGAGGAGCGAGAGCGCCTCCTCCGCGGCGTCCGGAGTCACCTCGATCGCCGGGTCGTTCCCCTCGGTCCCGGTGTCGGCCGGTTCGGTACTCATGCGAACGCGTTCGGCACGGACACTCAAAACCCTGCCGGCGGAGATGGGCCGCGCGGCAGAGACGGTCTCCTACTCGAACCGCTTCCGGACGCTCTCGGCGTGTCCCTCCAGCCCCTCGGCCTCTGCGAGGGTCGTGATCGTCTCCGAGAGGTCGTCGAGGGCGTCGCGGTCGAGCCGCTGGACCGTCGACGACCGGAGGAAGGTGTCCACGGAGAGCCCGCCGTACCGCTTCGCGCCGCCGTTCGTCGGCAGCACGTGGTTCGTGCCGGCCGCGTAGTCGCCCGCGGCGACCGGCGAGTACGGCCCGAGGAACACCGAGCCGGCGTTCGTGATCCGGGCTAAGAGCGCCTCGTCGTCCTCGGCCACGATCGAGAGATGCTCGGCCGCGTACTCCTCGGCGAACAGCACGGCCTCGGGCATCGACCGCGCGTGGAGGACGCCGGACGCCTCGTTGTCGAGCGCGGCCCGGATCGTCTCCTCGCGCTCGCGCTCGGCCGCCTGCGCGTCGACCGCCTCGGCGATCGCCTCGGCGAGGTCGGCGTCGTCGGTGACGGCGACCACGGAGGCATTCGGGTCGTGTTCGGCCTGCGCGACCAGGTCGGCCGCCACGAGGTCCGGGTCCGCGGTCCCGTCCGCGAGGACGAGCACCTCGCTCGGGCCGGCGAGGAAGTCGATCTCGACGTCGCCCTGGACGATAGACTTGGCGGCGGTGACCCACTTGTTGCCCGGGCCGACCACCTTCTGGACCCGCGTCACCGTCTCCGTCCCGTACGCGAGCGCGCCGATGGCCTGCGCGCCGCCGACCTGGTACACCGCGTCGGCGCCCGCCTCGTGGATCGCGGCGAGGGTGACCCGGTTGAGGTCTTCCGCCGGGGGCGTGGCGACCGCGACGTGGTCGACGCCGGCGACGACCGCGGGGACGATCCCCATCAGCGCGCTGGAGGGGTACGCGGCCGCGCCGCCGGGCACGTACACCCCCACCCGATCGATCGGGCGGAAGCGCCGTCCCAGCTCCCGGCCGCCGAAGTCGTCGCGCCAGTCGTCGGGGCACTGTCGCTCGTGGAACTCGCGGACGTTCGCGGCCGCCTCCCGAACCGCGTCGAGGACGGGGTCGTCCGCGTCGGCCAGCTCCTCGTGCGCCCGCGCCGCGTCGTCGGTGATGTCGACGTTCCCGACGGCGACGCCGTCGAACTCCTCGGCGAACTCGCGGACCGCGACGTCGCCCTCCTCGCGGACCCGCTCGACGATCTCCCGCACGTCTTCTCGGACCCCCTCGACGCCGGCGTCGCGCTCGAAGAGGGCGCGCCGCTCGGCCGGCGAGAGGTCCGCGACGGTTCGTACGTCCATACGCGTCGTCGGGGGCGGCGGGGCAAGGGCGTTCCGACTCGGCCGACGCGCTCGGAGCGGCAGGCGTTCACCCCAGCCGACGGATCCCGGTCACGTCGAGGAGGGCGAGGACGACGAGGACGGCAAGGAGCGCGGCCGCCGCGAAGAGCACGGGCGCCGACACCGCGACGGCGACCTCGTAGGGCGCCACCAGCCGCGTCGTGCCGCGGAGGATGAAGGAGACGAAGACGAGACCGAAGGCGGCGAACGCGAGCGAGACGAACCGGGAGCGGTCCATGCGGCCGCTCAGTCCGTCTGCGGGACGCCCGCGCCGTGGGGGCCGTGCCCGTGGCGGTCGCGGCGGGGCTCGAAGTCGGTTAACATGTCGTAGAACACCGCCTCGGGGTCCTTGTTCCACTGCCACTTCCAGCGCGTGCGGACGAGCAGCGACAGCTTCCGGGTGAGCGACAGCTCGGGGGTGGTCGAGACGGTGTCGTAGCCCCGGTTCCGGATGAGACGGTGGTGGTCGACGTACAGCACCGCCGAGAGCAGCACCGCGAGCTGGCAGTCCTCGGGGAGGTACTTGATCCCCGCGACGCCCTCCTCGTAGAGTCGCTCGGTGCGGGCCATCTCCTCGCGGATCGCGGCCGCGACGTTTTCGTCGAACTCCAACTCGAGGATCTGCTCCTCGCTCACGCCGTGGCGCCGGAGCGTCTCCAAGGGGAGGTAGATCCGGTCGCGCTCGACGACGTCCTCGCGGACGTCGCGGAGGAAGTTCGTCATCTGGAACGCCTCGCCGAGCTTCGTGGCGTGCGGGAGCGCCTCGGCCTCCTCCTCCGGATCGAGGTCCATGATCGCCGTCATCATCCGACCGACTGCGGCCGCAGAGCCGTCCATGTACGCCTCCAGATCCGCGTACGTCTCGTAGCGGTCGGTGTCGATGTCGCTCGCCATCGCGTCCACGAACGAGTGGACGTCCTCGTCGGGGATGTCGTTGCGCTCGCACACCTCGGCGAACGCCTCTAAGACGGGGTCGTCGGTCGGCTCCTCGCCGAGCGCGGCCGCCCGGAGCCGGTCGAGTTCGGCCCGCTGCTCGGCGGGCGTTCCGGTGTCTTCGGCATCGACGACCTCGTCGGCGATGCGGAAGAATCCGTACAGCACGTACGTCGGATGGCGGATCCGCTGGGGCAGCAGCCGGGTGGCGACGTGGAACGTCTTCCCGGTGCGGCGCTGGATCCGCTTGCTCCGGGCAACCTGTTTTTGCTCTACCATGCTGACCTCGGAGGGTCGGCGTGGAGGATCACGTACGGGTCGCCCATCATGGAAGAAAGGTCGGCCTCCAAGAACATAACAGTTCGCACGACCCAGTCTGGTTCTCCGTCACCCCTGTTAACTCCGGCGACCATACCCGGCGCGTGAGGCGACCGGACCCGACGCGAGGCGACTGGACACGGCGCGCGAGGCGATCAGCGGCTCAGTAGAACGTGTCGCTACAGTCGTAGACGACGCCGTGAGCCGGACAGACGTACTTACAGTGCCGGTGGTACATCGGCGTCTCGCAGACCGGACACGGGCGGCCGCCGTCGTTCCCCGGTTCGTCGCTCACGGCTGAGCCACGCGGTCGAGGGGCAAAACCCTGTCCTCCGGTCCGGCGGCCGCGACACCTGACCAGTCAGTCGTCCGGACTCTGTCGGCCGCGAACCGATTGGCTGTCGCCCGGCTCCGAGTCCGATCAGCTGTCGGCCAGCCGGTCGTAGACCGACCGGGCGACCCGCTCCTCGCCGAACGGGAGCGTCAACACGCCCTCCCAGTCGGACCCGGTGAGCGCGTCGACGGTCTCGCCGTCGAGCTCGACGCGCCGCACCTCGGTCCCGTCGAGCGTCATCGACACCACGAACGCCGCCGGGTCGTCGGTCGCGCCGGCCTCGTCGAGCCGGGTCCGGAACGTCTCGACGCCCGCGTCGGGGAGCACGACCTGAACGAGGTACTCGCCCCCCTCGGCGAAGACGCCCTTGACGCGGTCGAGGTCGCTCGCGTCGAACAGCAGCGCGTCGGCCCCGTCGGCGCCGGTCAGCCGCGCCTCGAACGGCGCGTCCGGGTCGACCGCGGCCGATTCGGGGCCGTCGTCGGCTCCGTCAGAACCCCCGCCCGTCGGGCCCGGCCCGTCGCCGCCGAGCCCGCCGACCGCCTCGCCGTCCGTCACCGTCGCCGCGCCCGCGAAGCCGACGGCGCCGACCGCGCAGGCCGCGCCGAGGCCGCCGAGCACGCCCCGCCGAGAGATGTCCATACCTCGCGGTTCCGGCGAGCGGTAAAAAGGATTACACGCCGATTTCCGCGTGCGATAATTTCGGCGGCCGGAAACGCCGTCGGCCCGAGGCGCCGCCGGTCCCAAACGTCGCCGGTCCAAAACGTCGCCGGTCCCGGCTACGCCGACGCGAACGCGACCTCGTCGCGGGTCGCCGTCTCGCCGAACAGCCAGTCGGCGTGGTCGACGGCGTACTCGCGGTGCTCCTCGGTGATGTACCCGAGCGCGTCCTCGACGACGACCGGGCGGTAGTCGCGGAGCCCCGCGCTGCCCGCGGTGTGGAGGACGCAGACGTTCGCGAGCGTGCCGCAGATCAGCAGGTCGTCGACGCCGTGCGCGTCGAGATACCCCTCCAGGTCGGTCTGGTAGAAGGCGTCGTAGGTGTGCTTCTCGACGACGTGGTCGCCGTCGCGCACGTCGAGGTCGCCGACGAGTTCGGCGTCCCACGACCCCTCGACGACGTGTTCGCCCCACCGGTCGAACTCGTCGTAGTAGTGGGTCTCGTCGAACTGCTCGGGCGGGTGGACGTCGCGGGTGTAGACCACGCTCGCGCCGGCCTCCCGGGCGCGGTCGACGAGCGCCGTCACCGGCTCGACCGCCGCCTCGCTCGGCTCGGCGTAGAGGCTCCCGTCCGGGTGACAGAACCCGTTTTGCATGTCGACGACGACCACCGCGGTTGCTGTCGGATCGAACGCCATGCCGAGGCGTTCGGGCGCGCTCCTCAAAAACCGTCGTGCGGACGCCGGCCGCGCCCACGACGCGCTCGGCGCGGCCGGCGACCCGCGCCGAAAAATCCGCCGGCCGCGGCGCCGAAGGAACCGACAAACTACTTATTCGGGGGGCCGATCAAATTCGTATGCGACGGGTTCTCACCCTCTCGACCGCGGCCGCGGCCGTCGCCGCGGTCGCCGTCCTGTGTGTCGCCCTCACTGCCGGCGTCGCCGCCGCTCCGGACGCCGGCGCGGTCCCCCCCGCGTCCGGCAGCGGACCGGGCGCGGGCGCGGCGCCGTCCGCGTCCGCCGATGAATGCGATCCGGGTGACGGCACCGAACTGGTGGGCTGCTGGAACGGGACCCATTACGAGGAGTCGGTCGGCTTCGCGGAGACGGACGGGCTCAACGAGACGCAACTGGAGGCGCTGACGGACCTGACGATGGCCCGGGTCGAGCACGTCCGACAGCGCCCCTTCAAAGAGGACGTCCCGGTCGAGACGGTGACTCGGAGCGAGTACGCCAACGACACCGCGAGCGGCAACGGGTCCGAGGCGTTCCGGCGCTGGAACGACCAGGTGTGGGAGGCGCTGTTCGTCGTCGGCGACGAGACGGACGCCAACGACGAGATCGATTCGGTGTTCGGCGGCGCGGTCTCCGGCTTCTACTCGCCGTCGCAGGACCGGATCGTCATCGTCGTCCCCGACGGCGAGTCGCCCGACATCGACCCCTCGACGCTCGCGCACGAGCTGCTCCACGCGATGCAAGACCAGTACCACGACCTCACCGACCCGCGCTACGTCGGCGCGACCCAGGACGGCGACCTCGCGGTCGACGGCGTCGTGGAGGGCGAGGCGGTCCACGTCGAGGAGCGCTACGCCGCCCGCTGTGACGCCAACTGGACCTGCGCCGAGGCGCCCGAGAGCGACGGTGGAGGCGGGGGCGACGGCCAGGAGTTCAACTTCGGCATCCTCCAGACCGTCCTCCAGCCGTACGGCGACGGAGCCGTGTACGTCCGCGAGCTCCGCGACGAAGGGGGCTGGGCGGCCGTCAACGAGACGATGAACGACCCGCCGGCCTCGACGGCGGAGGTCATCCACCGGGACCCCGACTACGAGGAGGGGAACGTCACCTTCGAGGACGCGGCGACCGGCGGCTGGGAGACCTACCCGGACCAGGGCGTCGAGGGCGCGGAGACCACGGGCGAGGCGTCGATGTTCGTGATGTTCTGGTACCAGAGCCTGGAGTACCGGCACACCGTGTTAGAGCCCGGCGCGACCGTCCGGCAGAACGTCGAGATCCACCTCGACGCGGAGGCCCAACTCGAGACCCGCGCGACCTACAACTACGCGCACCCCGTGACCGACGGCTGGGCCGGCGACGAGCTGTACCCCTACCGGAACGGCGACCGCGACGGCTACGTCTGGGCGACCGAGTGGCAGACCGAGGACGACGCCGCGGCGTTCCGCGACGCCTACGTGCGGATGCTGACCGCGCACGGCGACGGCGAGTACGCGCAGGGGACCGTGTACGAGATCGGGTCGGAGAGCGACTTCCCCGGCGCGTACGGCGTCGAGCGCGACGGGACGAGCGTGACGATAACGCACGCGCCCTCGCCGGAGGGCGTCCTCGAACTCCGCCCGGACGCCGACCTCGCGCTCCCCGACGCCGACGGGAGCGACGGTGACACGAACGGCGGCGACGACGGTGACGCGAACGGCGGCGACGGCGGAAGCGACGGCAACACGGACGACGGCACCGACGGCAACACTGACGACGGTGCGGACGGGAGCGACGGCGCGGACGGGAGCGACAGCGGGAACGGGAGCGACGACACCGACGACAGCACGCCCGGATTCGGCGTCGCGGCGGCGCTCGTCGCCCTCGCGGCGGTCGGGCTGTTCGCGCGGCGCTCGGCGTAGCGCGCCGCCCGCTCGGCCGGGAGTCCCGGACGCTCGCTCCTCGCGCCCCCGCCGCGACACGGGTGGCTTTTCGTCCCCGCGGCCGAACCGACGGGCATGAGCGAGTTCGACATCGTCGACGCGGCCGCGGTCCGGGAGGGGCGCGCGACCGACGCGTACTTCGAGCGGACCGAGGCGGCGCTGGAGGCGGCCGACCGGAACCCCCGCGTCGTCGCCGAGGTGACCGCGGACCAGTTCCCGGACGGGGAGTTCGAGCTGTTCGCCGGCCTCGGCAACGCCGTCGAGCTGCTCGCCGGCCGCGACGTCGACGTCGACGCGATACCCGAGGGCCGGCTGTTCGACGGCGGCCCGGTGATGCGGATCGAGGGGCCGTACCTCGCGTTCGCGCGGCTGGAGACGTCGCTGCTCGGCTTCCTCTCGCACGCCTCCGGGATGGCGACCGCTGCGCTGGACTGCCGGGTCGCCGCGCCCGAGTCGTCGGTGCTCTCGTTCGGCGCGCGCCACGTCCACCCCGCGATGACCGCGGCCGTCGAGCGCTCGGCGCTGGTGGGGGGGTTCGACGGGTTCTCGCACGTCGCCGCCGGCGACCTGATCGGGCGCGAGGCGTCGGGGACGATGCCGCACGCGCTCGCCATCTGCTTCGGCCGCGGCGAGCAGGAGGCCGCGTGGCGCGCCTACGACGAGGGCGTTCCGGCGGACGCACCGCGGATCGCGCTGTGTGACACCTACTCCGACGAGGTCGACGAGGTGCTTCGCGCGGCCGAGACGCTCGGCGACGACCTCGACGGCGTCCGCCTCGACACGACCGGCTCCCGGCGCGGCGACTTCCGACACATCGTTCGCGAGGTCGGGTGGGAGCTCGACGCGCGCGGCCACGGGGACGTCGACGTGTACGTCTCGGGCGGGCTCGGCCCGTCCGACCTCAGAGAGCTGCGCGACGTCGCCGACGGGTTCGGGGTCGGCGGGTACGTCTCGAACGCGGACCCCGTCGACTTCGCGCTCGACCTCGTCGCCGTCGACGGCGAGCCGGCGGCCAAGCGGGGGAAGCTCTCGAACGCGAAGGACGTGTACCGCACCGCCGACGGCGCCCACGCGGTCGGGCTCGCGGGCCGCGCGGGGCCGGAAGACGCCGAGTCGCTCTTCGAGCCCGTGATCCGCGACGGCGAGGTCGTCGCCGAGGACGCGTTCGACCTGTCGGCCGCGACGGAGCGGGCGCTCGCGGACGCGGCGGCGGTCGGGTACGGGAACGACGGCTGAAAAAGAAAACGGGGCGGCTGGCTACAGCTCTTCGACTGCGCCGCCGTCGGCGCGCTCTCGGAACACCTGGCCCTCGATGAGCGTCACCATCGTGTCCTCCTCCTGCCACGCGGTCGGCGAGAGCTTCGCCTTGCGGCAGGTGCGCGAGAGGAACTCCGCGGCCGACCAGCCGTTCTCGACGGGGACCGTCGGGTAGAGCCAGCCGTGGGCGTTGCCGCTGTCGACGGCGACGCCGTGGGTGCCGACCTCGAGGTCCTCGGCGGGATCGTTCGTGAGGACGGTGTTGGAGACGACGAACACGGAGACGGTGATGTTGTCCAGTTCCTTCGGCTCGACCTCGGAGCCGCAGGAGTCGCCCGAGGCCGCCTTGATGGCGGCCTCGACGATCGCGTGGCCGAGCTGATCTGAGGTGTCCCAGGCGCCGGCGCAGCCGCGGAGGCGGCCGCGGCCCCTGGTGGACTCCAATCGAACGAACGCCCCGGTGCGGGCGTAGAACGCCTCCCGCATGCTGCCGGGCTGTTCGCGTTGCCCGTGTCGAACGAACGACTCGACCGCCTCCCGCGCGAGTTCGACCGCTCGTGCACCGTCGTCGTACGACAGCTGAACGGTCTGAGCCTCGGACATGAGAGTCCATTACAGTGCTGACGACTTGAACGCTTCCCTTGTGACTGCGTTCTCGCGGCGTTCGCGGCGTCTCACCCGAAAGCCGCCGTTACCCGGCCCGAAGCCCCGCGCGAAGACGCGCCCGACCGAACCGCTTATTCGCCGGCGGGCGAAAGGACGGACCGGACAGAGGGAGCCCGACTCCCGTGCCTCCGGCATGAGGAAAGTCCCCCCACCGGCCGGACAGGCGACCGGGCACACGCCCGGAGTCGGAGACGGCTGGCTCTGGAACAGCAACGACACCCCCCGCCCCGATCGATGAGACGCGCGAACCGACCCGCGAGGGAAGGGAGTTAACCCGTCGAGAGCCGACGGGCGGGAACGGATGGAACGGCGAATCCTCGCCGGTGCAAGTCCGCGCCACAAGGTAGTCCGGCCGCGGCGCGGACGCTCAGCCGAATGTCGGGACGAACCGAAGGGGGCTTACTCCCCTCAGTCCGCTCACACCGACCAGCGGCGCAGCTATCATGGGATCACTTATAAATAAACGAGGCGGTGGCGCGTGCCTGCGAGCGGCCTCTCGGCCGCGAGCAGCACGCGCGAGGGAGTCGACCACCCGAGCGAAGCGAAGGGTGGTCGACGAGGCTGGGGAGGCGTGAGGTGCTGTGCGGAGCGGGGCGGGACTCGAAGGGGCAGCAGCGAGGGCGGCGCAGGCGACGTAAGCACCGCAGGAGCGAGTGAAACGAGCGACGAGGAGCGCAGCGAGCGTGCGCCGCCCTCGCTGCTGGGGCTTCGGCGGTGTTCGTCTCCAATCTGCTCGCAGCGTCTTATAAATAAGCGGCTGGCGCGTCGGCGGGATTCGTCGCCGACCTCGCCGCAACGTCTTATAAGTAAGCGGCGAAGACTTCGGCGGTGTTCGTCACCTACCCACTCTCAACAGCTTATAAATAACCAATCGAAAATTCCGATTCAAATCCGTCTCAGGCCGTCTCCATCTCCTTTTCGAGCTCGCGGAGCTTCTCGATGCGGTTCTCCGTCGAGGGGTGCGTCGAGGCGATCTTGCCGACGAAGCCGGCCTTGATCGGGATGATGAAGAACGCGTTCATCTCCGCCTCCTCCCGGAGGTCCTCCTTGGGCACCTTATCCATCCGGCCGTCGATCGTCATCAGCGCCGAGGCGAGCGCGCCGGGCTTCCCGGTGATGAGCGCCGCGCCGCGGTCCGCGGAGTACTCGCGGTAGCGCGAGAGCGCGCGGATGAGCAGGAACGAGACGACCCACACGACGAGCGACACGAGGATCGCGACGATGACGGGCGCGCCCTGCCGGTTGTCGCCGCCGAGCAGCCAGCCCCACCGCACGATGAAGAAGGCGATCGTCGAGAGGAACGAGGCGATGGTCATCACCATCACGTCGCGGTTCTTGACGTGCGCGAGCTCGTGGGCGAGCACGCCGTCGAGCTCGTCCTCGTCGAGGCTCTCCAAGAGCCCGGTCGTCACCGCGACGGTCGCGTTCTTCTTATTCCGGCCGGTGGCGAACGCGTTCGGCACGCGGGTGTTCGCGACCGCCACGGTCGGCTTCGGCAGGTCGGCCTGCTGGCTCAGCCGCTCGATCCGGCGGTGGAGGTCGGGATACTCGTCGGCGCTCACCTCGCGGGCGCCCATACTCCGCAGCGCCAGCTTGTCGCTGAAGAAGTACTGAGCGACCGCGAACCCGCCGAGCATGACAAGCGGGAAGAGGAAGTCGCCGAAGTACACCGTCAGGGCTCCGACGAACACGACGTAGAGGGCGAACAGGAGGAACATCGTGAACGCCATCCGTCCACGCAACCCCCAGTCTGTCTTCCAGTCCATACCCGGAAGTTACCGCTCGGCGCGTTAAAGGTTGCCGGAGCGGGAGGCCGTGGTCGCCGATCGACGCCCGTGTCGACGAGCGGCGACCGCGGCGAACCGACGAACAACGCCCTTTTTCGGGCGCTCCCCGAGGGACGGACATGGAGACAGTCCTCGTCACCGGCGGCCGCGGCGCCTCCGGGCGCTGGGTCGTCGACCGCCTCGCCGGCGACTACGAGGTCGTCGTCGTCGACTACGACCACCCCGGGCTCGGCGTCGACCCGGCCCCGAACGTCTCGTTCCGCGCGGCCGACCTCGCCGAGCGCGACCAGGCCCTCGACGTCGTCGCCGCCGTCGACCCCGACGCGGTCGTCCACTGGGCGGCGATCCCGGTGGCGGGCACCCACCCCGAGGGCCGGGTGTTCGAGACGAACGCGCTCGCCGCGAAGCACGTCCTCGACGCCGCCGGCCGGGCCGACGCACCGGTCGTCCAGGCCTCCAGCGACGGCGCCTACGGCTTCTTCTTCGCCGACCCGACGCCGTTCCCGGAGGAGCTGCCGGTCACCGAGGAACACCCGCGCCGCCCGGAGGACCCCTACGGGCTCTCGAAGGTCACGGCAGAGGCGGCGGCGGGCGCGGTCGCGCGCCGCCACGGCGTGTCCGCCGTCTCGCTCCGACCGTCGTGGATCCAGTACCCCGGCGCGTACGCCTGCCGCGCGGACGAGTACGTGAGCGACCTCGACGCCGGCGCCGGCAACTTCTGGTCGTACGTCGACGCCCGCGACGTCGCCGATCTCGTCGCGGCCGCGCTCGCGGACCTCCTCGGCGGCGACCCCGCCGTCGCCCCCGGCACCCACGAGGCGGTCAACTGCGTCGCGGCCGACAACGCGCTCGGGCGGCCCCTACTCGACCTCCTGCGCGAGTCGTACGGCGAGATCCCCGACGACTGCGCGGTCGACGAGAGCGAACTCACGGAGGGCGACGACCGCGGCGCCTACGCGATCGAGAAGGCGGCGCGGCTGTTCGGGTGGACGCCGTCGCGCTCGTGGCGCGACGCGGCCGACGAGGCGGTCGCCGAGCCGACGCTGTTCGAGGAGTAGACCCGAGGAATCCCCTTCGCGGTACCAAACCGAAATTAGACCGAACGGCCCCTTACCCACCGGAATAGCCGACGAACTGAACCAGCCGACGAACTGTCGTCTCGGTGACGTCGTCTTCGACCCGGGCGACCGCGCGGTCGACGGTCGCCTCGCGCAGCGACACGACCGCCCACGGAGCGACGAACGACTCTCGGTCGAGTCCTCCCTCGACGAACGCGCCGGCGAGCGGGACCGACGCGTCGTACTCTTTCGTCGAGATACCGGCGCCGATGTACTGCGCACCCCCGAACGGGTGGGAGCCGTCGCTGACGATCAGGTAGGGCCGTCGCGGCGCGTTGCCGAACGGATCCGACGCGACGACGACGGTTCCGCGTCGATACAGCAGCCGTCGGTCGATTCGTCTCCCGACTCGTCCGCGTCGAGATCCGGGAGGTCGGCGTCCCAGTCGTCGGTCCGGTCGTAGCCGTCGCCCGCGAACGCGTCCGCGACCGCGCGGAGACCGATCTGGGCCGCGGTGTGGGCGTCGTACGCCTCGGCGTTGATGGCCCAGTACTCGCCTTTGTGCCGCACGAGCCCCCGCTGTTCGAGTCGCCTGAGTGTCGTGCCGACGCTCCCGCGGGGGATGTCGAGCTCCTCCGCGAGCTCGCTCGGCCGGAATCCCAGCTCCGGGTTCCGAGCGAGGAACTCGAGGATCCGACGCCCGTTGGTGTCTTCGTCCGGAAGGTCGCTCGGACGGTAGCTCTCGAAGTCGACCGGCATTGTAAACGTACGTAACCGTACGTCAGTGTCAGTCATAATACTGTGGGTCGCCGTATCGAATCCGTTCGCCGTGCGTCGTGAGGCGTCGACAGCGGTGTCGACGCCGCCGACTCCGCGGTTCAGATCGACAAGATTGCGTTGACGAGCGTCCGCGTCGCGATGGCGGTGCCCGCGCCGAGCCACGTCAGGAGGACGAAGTGGATGTAGCCGTTCGCGGGGTTGCCGCCGTCGATCCGGCGGATCATCTGCGAGGAGAGCGCGGCGTTGAAGAGGACGACCGTCAGGAGGAGGTACTCGATGAGCGGGATGTCGTAGGCGCCGGGGTAGACGATCTGGCCGATGTCCATCTGGTCGAGCCCGAAGTCGGAGGTCAGGTCGGCTAAGATCGCGACGATCTCCAGCCCGATGAAGAAGGCGAACGTCGCGGCCGCGGTGATCCCGTACAGCAGCCCGATGAACGTCATCGCCGCCTGGCGGCGCTGCTCGCGCAGCTGGTTGACGGCGTTCATGTTCTTCGAGATCAGCTCGCCGAGCATCTTCGGGTCCCCGCCCATCCGACGGCCGACGAGGTACATCTCGGAGAACTTCTGGATGAGATACGAACGCGTGTCACGCGTGAACGCCCGCCACGCGCCCTCGGTGCTGATCCGCATGTTGAGCCGGCGGTAGAGCCGCTCGATCGACTCCGAGAGCTCGCCGAAGTTCTTGTCGCGCAGCGTGGTCAACACGTCCGTGGTCGTCGACTGCTTCGCGCTCTCGGTCGCGCCCAGCGCGCGCACGAACGACGGGAACTCGCCGTCGCGGGCGGTGATCGCCTGCTCCTCGGTCCGGAGCACCACCCCGGTGATGATCAGCGGCGAGATGGGGACCGCCAGGTACAGCGGGAGCCGAACGTCGTCGAGGAAGAAGAGGAGGCCGGGGAGCCCGGGACCGTACCCGAACATCCCGGCGGCCGTGATCCCGATGAGCAAAAGGGAGAGCCCGCCGCCGCCGATCAGCGACCCCCACAGCTTCAGGTCGCCGGGCGCCCGCTCGTCCGGGTGGTACCAGATCGGGTCGTACGGCGACGTCGCGCGGATCATCGCGTAGAAGCCGAGCTGGACGAACACGAAGAGGACGATGACGGCCGCCACCGTCGCGGTCGGGTTGTTACCGGTGAGGATCGGGAGGACGACGGCGAACACGAGGGCGAACGTCATCGAGAGGATCATCGACATGTACAGGTCCTTCATCACCTCCAGGTTCGAGAGCGCGGACTCGTAGCGGGTCTCGTACTGCGCGAGCATCACGTCCTGCTCGGAGACGAGGAACTCCTCGAGCGACTGGCCCGCGCCCATCGTGTAGCCGAGGCGGTCGAAGAAGTCGGCCATCGCGTCGGAGGGGACCTCCTGGGCGCGCCGTCGACACGCGTCGTCGAGGCTCTGGTTCCACGTGTCGACGAGGTGGACGACGCGGCCGATCTCCTCGGCGGCGACGCCGTACTCCTCCTCTTTCGCCAGCGTCCGGAACACCTCCATCCGGTCGATGTTCGTCGTCGACAGCACCGTCATGTGCGTCATCACGAGGTGCAGCTGGTTGTCGATCTTCGTCTCCAGGCTGGAGAGGTAGATCTTCGGGTAGATGACGGCCGCGAACAGGACGAGCCCGCCGAACATCGGGATCGGAACTCGGGCGGCGAACGGGAGCGGGAGCGCGACCAGGCCGACGACGCTGCCGAGGAACACGAACAGGGCCGGCAGCAACACGAGGCCGACGTACTTCCCCTTGGAGATGTCGAGCTGCTCGTACGACTCCATCACCTCCGAGGTCAGCTGCGCGGCCGTCGCGAGCCCGTCGCCGAACTGTTTCACCGCCATCGGTTAGATCCACCCCATCGTCGCTACCTCGTGTTCCGGTGCATGTCGAAGGGGAGCCCCTCGACGCCGTCGCGCTGGAAGGCGTTGATCGCGTCGTTCACCTCGTGGTAGCCGAGGATTCCCTCCTGGATCATCCGCTCGATGAGCTCCGCGCGGAAGTCGAGGTCGTCGTAGATGTCGCGGGTGTCCGCGTACCCCAGCAGGGTCGCGATCTGCTCTTCGAGCACGTAGGAGTTGTTCATCCCCTGGAAGACGATCTCGTCTTCGACGGGGTCCCAGCTGAACACCTCGCGGGTGACGACCCCCTCCATCTCCTTGGAGTACCCCTCGATCTCCTGGACGCTCGTCACCCGGCGCAGCACCTGGTCGCCCTGTTTCACGCGGTTCTGGAACAGCGCCACGTCGGCGTTGTCCATGAACGTCTCGGGGACGTTGATCGGCTCGGAGGTGAACCGCTGGATCATCGAGACGATGTCCGAGGCGTGGAACGTCAGCATGACCGGGTGGCCGGTCTGGGCCGCCTGGAACGCCATGCGCCCCTCGGCGCCGCGGACCTCGCCCACGATGATGTAGTCGGGGCGGGACCGCAGCGCGGCGGCGACCAGGTCGAACATGTCGACGTCAGAGCTCCCCTCGCCGCCGCCCTCGCGGGTCAACAGCTGCTGCCAGGTGCTGTGCGGCGGGATGACCTCGGCGGTGTCCTCCGCGGTGTATATCTTCGAGTCGTCCGGGATGTACGAGAGGATGGCGTTCAGCGTCGTCGTCTTCCCGGACGCCGTCTCCCCGACGACGAACACCGTCTGCTCGTTCTCCAGGCAGAGCCAGAGGTACGCCGCCAGCTCCGGCGAGAGCGTCCCCCAGTTGGTGATCTGGTTGATCGACAGGGGGACCTCCTCGCCCTGCCGGATCGTGAGCGAGGAGCCCTTCAGCGAGACGTCGTCGGAGTAGATGATGTTGATACGCGACCCGTCGGGCAGCGTGGAGTCGACGATGGGGTCGGAGTCGGAGAGCGGGTCCCCGATCCGCTCGCCCATGTTGCGCAGCCAGTTGTCGAACTCCTTCGGGGTGCCGAAGTCGACGGTCGTCTCCAGCATGCCGTAGGTGCCGTGATCAACGTGACACTCCTTGGGGCCGATGACGTGAATGTCCTCGTTTGCCGGGTCGCGCATCACCGGTTCGAGCGGGCCGAGCCCGACGATGTCGCGGTTGAGCCGGTAGCGGATGTTCTCGTACGTCTCCTCGGTGACCGACAGCTTGCCGAAGTTCTTGAGCTTCGAGAGCCCGCTTCGCCAGCCGGTGGCGCTGTCGTCGACGTGGGTCACCTCCTCGAGCAGCTCCTCGATGAGGTCGTCGTACTCCGCCTCGTTCTCCGGCGCGGTGTGCTGGCCGCTGACGGTGAGCAGCCGGTTTTTCACCTCGTTGAGGATCTCCGCCTGCGGACCGGACACCTCCGGCTCGATGGCGTAGTACTTCGTGTCCTGGCCGAGGTCACCGTAGATGTGGCTGTAGATGGGGCCGCCGACCGGGTAGATGACGTTCGGCCGGGCGGACTCGTACTCGTCTTTCGGCTCCTCGATGAACTGCGGGAACTCCCCGGTGATCTGTTTGAACTCGCGGAGGTGCTCCCGGAGGTGCGGCCGCCGCATGGCCGCCTTTCGGAGCTCTTCGGACGGTTTGGCGGTTCCGTGTTCGGTCATGTCCTACGCCCGGTCGTCGTGGTGGTCGCGGTCCGCGCTCGCGGACCGGCTGTGCGTCGGCGGGTCATGTGTCAGGCGACGCTGCGGCTCTCGATGACGATTCCGGTTCCGGAACGGACCGAGAACCCGATCGTGTCGCCGACCTGTTCGCCCATACCCGCGAACCGCTTCACGTTGATCTGCCGGCGAATGTCGTTGCCGACTTCGATCATCTCCAGCTGGAGGAACACGTCGGCGATCGACCGGAACGGGCCGATCGCGTCGTCGTCGACCGCCGAGGGGTCGACAGTGAGCACGACCACCTTCCCCTGCGAGATGATCTCGCGGAAGAAGGAGATGATCTCCAGGGCGGCCTGTCGCTCCTCGTTCTTCCGGACGAGCGCCTCGAAGGTGGGATCGTTCCGGAAGATGGCGTCGAACGTGTCGAGGAAGACGACGTCGGAGTTCCACATCGCCTCGGCGTTCATCAGCCGCTTGAGCAGCTCCTTGCGCTCGCCGTCGCCGTCGGAGAACGCGCCGCCGGAGTCGAAGTCGGCGTGGAGGAAGAGCAGCTCCTCCTGGAGGAGCGGCTTCACCATGTCGTACTCCAGCGAGTGCATCTGGTCGATGAACCCGCGGACGGTGAGCTCCGTCGACATCATCGTGACGGAGGCGCCCTCCTGGACGAGCCCGTAGGCGAACCGCTGGGAGATGGCGCTTTTGCCCGCCCCGTAGTCGCCCTCCATGAGGACGATGCTGCCGCGGGGGATGCCACCGCCCAGCTCCTTGTTGAGCCGGTCGCGGTCGCCGAGACCGAGGGAGAGGAGGTTGTCGTGGGGCATCTCAGTTACCCCCCTCCACGCGGAACTGGAACAGCTCCTCGTCGCCGTTCACGGAGAGGTAGACGCGGTGGTCGCCGTCGACGAGTCCCCCGTCTTGCCCCTCGATCTCGCTCACGTCTATCGTGAGCCGCAACACGTCGCCGCGGCTCCACGCGTTCGCGCCGTCCGCGGAGACGAGCTCCCCGGAGAGCGCGCCCGGCCGGACGTACGCGCCGTCGAAGACGACGTCGAGGTCGGAGCCGTCGGGCGCCAACCGATACGTGCCGGTGTTCTTTATCAACAGCGTGACGTTCTGGTCGCCGCTCGCGTTGTACACCCCCGCGCTGGGGTCCGAGATGATCGTCACGTCGGTCCGGAGCTGTTCGGTCGCATCGAGCCCCGCGTCGTCGACGGCCGCGCTCACGCGGTCGACCCCGGTCGTGATCGTGCCGACGACGCCCGCGGCGATCACGAGGCTCGCGATGAACAGGATGAGGTGGGAGACGGGGACGCTGGCCATCTACGCGCTCACCTCCGTGACGGTCGCGGCGTCGCGGACGCCGGACTCGACGACCAAGACGACCCGCGTGCCGTCGTCGATCGTCGTGGTCGTGTCGCCCTGTGCGACCCGCACGGTGAGCGTCTCGTCGCCGAGCCAGAGCGCGGTGTCGGCGTCGCCGTCGACGGTCGTCGACGCGTTCGCCCCGCCCACGTCGACGTACTCGTTGCCGACGACGAGCGTCGCGTCGTCCGCGACGAGGCCGACCGACCCATCGTTGGTGGCGTTGACCGTGAGGGTCTCGGTGCCGGCGTCGTAGGTCGCGTTCGTCACCGCGAAGTCGGTGTTCTGCCGCTCAAGCGCGCGCTCGTTGATGCCGTGTTGGGCGTCGGAGACGCGGTCGAGCCCGTTGGCCGCCACGGGGTAGAACGTCGTGAACGCGAAGAACAGCCCCGCGACGATGATGGCCGTGGACGCGGAGACGCTAACGCCCATCTCCCCACCCTCCGTCGGCCGGATCGGCGCGGTCGGAACGGGGATTCGGATCGTTCATCGGTCGCGTGGAACCGTTCCGGTCGCGCCGGTCGTCGCGGTGGCCGTCGCGGCGGTCCGCGTCCGCCTCGCGTCCCGCGCCGCCGTGGTCCGTGCCGTTCGTGCGTCGCTCGCGCTCGTCGGGCGCGTCCCGCCGGCCGGCCTCGTCGTGACCGTTCCGCTTCGATTCCGGCCGGTCGTTGCGGTCGTTGCGACGGTTGTGGCCGTTGCGGCCGGAGTCGACGCGTCCGCCGCGGCGGCCGCCCCGCCGCCCATTGACGGGCCCGCCGCCGACGAGCGAGCCGCCGGCGAGATCGTCCCAGCGGTCCAACAGGACCGTGTGGCTGCTGGTGCCGTTGAGCTGGGTCACGTACCGGAGGCTGCGGGTGTGGTGCTCGCGGACGAGCCGGTCGGTGCCCGGCCGGTCGACGAGGTTGCGGTCGATCGTCCCGAACCCGGAGAGGAAGTCCCGGAGCCGCCCGGCGGCGTCGGGCCCGATCCACTCGATCCGCTCGTAGTAGTTGATCGCGCGCACCGCGTCGGTGACGTCGCTCTCGGAGACGAGGAACTCCAGCCACTCCATCACGAGGAGGTCGCCGACGTAGTCGCCCGGCAGCTCGGTGAGGTACGGCTTACCGCGGCCGTTGCCCTCCGAGAGGTCGTCTTTCCCGACGTACTCGAAGCCGCCGGAGGCCTCCGCGGGGTCGCCGCCGGGCCGGCGGTCGGGCGCCGGCTCCGGTTCGGTACCGCCCGCCGGTTCGGTACCGCCCGCCGGTTCGGTACCGCCCGCCGGCTCCGGATCGGTACCGCCCGTCAGCTCGGGGTCGGCCGGTTCGTCGAAGTCGACGCCGTCGTCCTCGGCGCCGCCGAGGTCGTCGCCCCCGAAGCCGTCGTCGGCGTCGTCGAGCGAGTCGGTTTCGTCGCCGGGGTCGGCGAACGAGTCGTCCCCGTCCTCGAACGGGTCCTCGTCCGCGGCGTCGTCGCCCTCCTCGGCCCAGTCGGCCTCCCCGGAGTCGTACTCTTCTTTCAGTTCGCTGAAACTCTTTCCATCGTCGTTCATATCGTCTCCGTCGTCCGCCGTTTCGGTCTCGGACGCGGCGTCGTCCGTGCTGTCGTCGTCCAGTTCGTCGAACTCGTCGTCGCCGTCGAGGTCGTCGAACTCGTCGTCACCGTCGAGGTCGTCGTCCAAGTCGTCGAACCCGTCGGCCTCTTCCTCCTCGTCGAGGAGGTCGTCGTCGAAGAACCCGTCCGCGTCGGCGTTCGCGACGTCCTCGTCGAGGTCCTCCTCCTCGCCGCCGTCCTCGTCGTCGAAGATGCCGAAGGAGCCCTCGCCGCCGCCGGCGACGCTGTCGAAGCCGCCGCCGTCGTCGACGAACGGGTTGATACCGCGGGTGACCATTTCGTAGATGTCGAGGAGGTTGCGGACGTCCTCCTCGATGTCGTCGACGGCGTTCGAGATCTCCTCGTTCTCCGAGCGGACCGTCGAGACCGTCGAGGAGAGCGACGCGACCTCGTTTTCGAGCTCGTCGAGCCGGTTCTCCAGCTCGTCGGTGGCCGCGCCGCCGCCGCCGCCACCGCCGCCGCCGTCGTCGAACTCGTCGTCCCACTCGTCCATGCCGTCGAAGTCGTCGAAGCCGTCGCCGCCGCCGCCACCGCCGCCACCGCCCATGCCGCCACCCATCCCTCCGCCGCCCATGTCGCCGCCGAAGGGATCGTCGTCGCCGTCCATACCTCCGGAACCGTCGTCGTCGGATCCGTCGTCGTCGAGGAACCTGTCGAGGACGCTCGCACCGACGAGCCCCAGCGTGGCGACTGCCCAGGCGGCGGTTGGAGCTCCCCACACCGGTAGTTCGAGGCCCATTACCGTGTACGACCCGCAGAACCCACTTCAATTCACCCCTCAAAATATCAGCCGTGAGAAAGCACTGCGCAGCGAGAGTATCGGGGTTTAATCGGGGTGAAAACGGAGAATTCGGGGAGCGATCGGAAACGAATCCGCTCCCGATCGACGGTCAGATCGCTCGTTCGAAGCCGTCCGCGGCCCGGACGACGAGGCGACCGTCCGGCCCGAACCGGACGGTTCGGCCCACCGCGTCGCCGACGTCGCTGGCGACGACGGGGACGCCCGCGTTGTCGAGCACCTCGCCGACCCGCTCGACGTTCCGCGGGCCGACCGCGTCGGTGAGGTCGAGCATCTCGGCGCCACCGGCGACGCGCGCCTCCAGACGGCGGGGGTCGGCGCCGGCGTCGTCGAGCGCCCCGATCAGCGAGTCGACCCCGGTGTCGACGTACTTCGCGGGCCGCGAGACGGCCGTCGTGCGCCCCTCGCCCGCTGGTAACATGGCGTGGAGGAGGCCGCGGACGCCCGTCCGCTGGTCGACGAGCGCGACCGCGACGCAGGAGCCGAGGCCGCTGGTCGTCAGGACCGCGTCGTCGCTCGTGACCGCGAGCTCGCCCACGCCGACCTTGATCCGGCCGGGGTCGTCGGGGACCGCGCCGCCGGTGACCGCCGCGGGCTCCGCGTCGGCGACCGCGTCCCCGTCGCTCTCCGTTCGGTCCGCCGGGCCGTCCGGCCGATCGTCGGAGAGCGAGCGGGTCACGGCCCCGAGAGCCGGTCGAGCGCCCGTGCCAGTTCGCGCTCGTCGGGGAGCGCGTACACGTCACAGCGCGCCTGAATCCCCTCCGTCTGGATGGCGGTGTCGATCACGAACCCGTAGTCCTGCCGCTCGCTCAGCTTCGCGACGAGCGGGCTGATCGTCGACGCGCCGATGTCGTGGACGAACTCCGGCGGCGAGTGGGTGATCGACGTGCCGAGGACGTTCGCCCACCCGTCGATGAACCCGCTCGTCATCACGTTGCCGAGCTCGCAGAGCGCGTTCTGGGCCATGTCCCCGAGCGGTTCGTCGGGCTCCATCGGCAGCATCGCGTCGGCGACGGCCGCCGCCGAGGACTCCTCGAAGAGGATCGCGAGGTAGCCGCTCGGTTCCCCCTGAAGCTCGAACACCGTGCCCGCGTGCGGCTCGGTGCCGACCTCCGCGGGCACGTCCGCGAGCGGGACGAACCGGAGCCGGCTCACGTCGACGGTCGTCTCCAGCCCGGTCATCATCGCGATGTTGTCGGCGGCGTTCGCCGACCCCTTCTTCGCCAGCGACGAGAACGTCGACAGCGACTCGTACGGCACGGCCGTGCTCGCCGTCCCGCCGTCCGCCTCGCCGCCGGCGGTCGCCGCGGGCGCCGTCTTCCCGACGATGAGGTCGCGGAACGGCCCCGAGTCGGGCAGCATGTAGATGGAGAAGTCGAGGTCGGTCGTCGTCGCGTCGAGGCGGCTCTCGAAGAGGAACACGCCGTCGCCGGCGAGCGCGCCGTCCGGCAGCACCGCCGCGCCGTCGGCCTCGAAGTACCGCGGCGGCGACATGTCGATCGCCTTGCCGAGGTAGTTCGCCCACCCGTCGAGGAAGCCGCCGAGCGCGATGTTGCCGACCTCCGTCACCGCGCTCCGCTCCATCGACTGCCCCCCGGGGAGCAGCGAGAGCAGGGCGTCGACGTTGGCGGCGTCGAACGCGAGGACCGCCTCGCCGTCCAGTCCGCCGCGGAGCCCGACGCTCACGCCGATCGACTCCCGGCCCGCGAACGACTCCGCGAGGTCCTCGCCGCTGGCGACGCTCGCGCCCGTCACCTCCACCGCGAGGTCGGTCCCGGTGAGGTCCGAGAGCGCGCCGGCGGCCTGTTTGGCCCCCCGCTCTGCGAGGCGGTTACAGGCGCCGAGCGCGCGGACGTCGACGCGCATTATACCGCCGAACCGATGGCGTCGAGCACGTTCGGCTTCTGGAACGGCTTCGTGATGTACCCCTCCGCGCCCGCCTTGATCGCCGCCTTCATCTTCTCCTCCTGCCCGACGCTGGTACACATGATCACCGTCGCGTCGGGGTTCTCCTCTAAGATCTCCGTCGTCGCCTCGATCCCGTCGCGGATCGGCATCACGATGTCCATCATCACGAGGTCCGGCCCGTGCTCCTCGTACATGTTCACCGCTTCGACGCCGTTCTCCGCCTCCCCGACGATCTCGAACTCCCCTTCGAGGATCTCCCGGAGGAGGTTCCGCATGAACTCCGAGTCGTCGGCGATGAGTACCCGCGTAGCCATTGTTGTCTGAAGCGGGGCACAGCGAACACTTAATCGCTCCCCCGCGGTTCTCAGCGATGAGAACGGAGCGGGGCGCGGCCGGTCCCGGCGGCGGGGGAAGTGCGTCTCAGACCCAGTGGCCGAGGAGGTGGATCGCGCCGACGAGCACGGTGCCACCGAGCGCCTCGCGGGTGCCGAACGGAAGCGGGAGCATCCCCACGCTGTCGGCCTCGCCGTCGTCGGCGGGCACGTCGCCCGAGTCGGAGCCGGAATCCGTGTCGGAGCCGTTCGCTTCGTCCGAGACGGTCTCGTCGTCGCCGTCGTCGGTGGCCGTCGCGTCGTCGCCGTCATCGTCGGTAGCGGTCTCGTTGCCGTCGGCCCCGTCGTCGCCGGTTCCGTCGTCATCGGTGTCGGACCCGTTGCCGTCGGCGTCCGGCTGGCTGTCGTCGTCGTCGATCGTCGTCGTCGCCGGATCGGACTCGACCACGAGGGTCCCGCCGTGGGTGTCGCCGTCGAGCCGTAGGGTGAACGCGTAGGTTCCCGGGTCGAGGTCGGGCGTCACCGAGCCGAACCCGTACGTTCGGGACTCGCCCGGGTCGAGCCGAACGCCCCACGACCCGGCCTCGCTGCCGTTGTCGACGGTGAGGGTGAGCTCTCCCTCGCCCGTGAGCCCGCCCGCGTTGCGCGCCGTGGCCCGGAGCGCGGAGAGGTTCTCCCCCTCGGTGACGGTGACGTTCTCAGGAGCGTCGTCGATCACCAGCTCGTCCGGGTTGTCGGCGTTCCCGACGACGATGACCGTCCGGCTGTCGCGCAGCCTGGACCCCTCGTACAGCTCGTAGTTCAGGCGCGTTCCGGGGGAAACCTCGTCGAGATCGACGTCGACCGTGAAGTTCCCGTCAGAGATCTCGAGCGGCGACTCCGTGCGGAACGGGGCGTCGCCGGCGTCGTTGACGAACGTCGCGGACATCTCGCGCACCGGGAGCAGCGAGGTCGTTCCCGTGAGCTGTCCGTCCTCGACCTCGACGAGGAGCTCCCCGTCGTCGGTGACGTGGTCGTACCGGAGGAACCGCTCCCGCACGGTGAACGTCGCCTCGGCGCGCACCGTCCCGTCCGACGCCTCCCAGTAGGGGAACTGCTGTGAGACGCCGTCGTCGGTCGCCGAAGTGGCGTTGAACGCCGCCGGCGGCTCCGCGCCGTCCGCGAACGCGTACCGCTCGCCCTCGGTGCCCTCCAGCGCGAACTCGACGGCGAACTCGTCGCCCGGCTCGGGGTCCTCGGTGAAAGCGCCGCCGTCGCTCGTGTCGATGACGAGGTAGAAGCGGCCGGGCGCCTCCGGCGTGTCAAGCTCCGTCGCGTCCGCGACGAAGAGCGTGACGTCCTCCGGGTCCGCCTGCGACAGGTCGAGCTCCGAGCGCGGCTCGTTCCGACCGGGGTTCGTCTCACGGACTCGGAGCGACACCCCCTCCTCGGCGTCCAGCAGGTCGGTCAGGAGTTCAGTATCGATCTCTTGGCCCGGTTCGAGCTCCTCCCCTTCTCCGGCGAAGTGCGACAGCGCCCCCCAGATGCCGGTCGCCTCGAACCCGAGGACGATCCGGTTGCCCTTCGTCACCGCGGTCCGGCCGAGCCCGTTCGCTCGGATCCGTTCGAGCGACTCGGACTCGGGTTCCTCGTCGAGCGCGCCCGGGTCGATGCTGGTGAACACCTCGACGTCGTCGCGGAACTCCGGCTTCTCCAACACGAGGTCCGCTTGGTCCGCGCTCTCGGTCGGCGTCACCACGCCGGAGTCGTCCACGACGAACGTCCCGTTGGTGATCGCGAGCCGATACCGATGCGGGACCAAGGGCCGGGCGAGCCCGCCCGCGCCGGTCGAACTCGAGAGCGCGCTGAGGTTCTCGGCGACCGTGTCGCCGCTCTCGTCGACGAACTCCAGGTCACACGTCGTGTCTTCGAGACCGCAGCTCTTGACGTTGCTCGCGTCGGTGCCGAGCGTCCGCGTGTTGATCGTGGTCTCGCTCGTCCCCGAGATCTTGACGACGTCGACGAAGCCGACCGACTGCCCCGTGTCGCTGAGCCGGTTCCCGCCGATGAGGAGGTACGTCGGCCCGTCAGGGTTGTCGGCGGCGTACCTGATCCTGACCGGATCGCCCGCGACGCCGGTGTACGTCGAACGGGAGAATCCGCCGCTGACCTCCGGACGGTCCGCTGGGCCGACCGGACCGGCGGCCTCGACCGCGGCAGCCGCCGTCGGTCCGGCGGCGACTGAGGAAGCGGACGAATCGGATGAGAGGCCCGCCGCGGCCGGAGCGGTCGCGACGACGCCGGCGAGCGCGACGAGGACGACGAGGGCGATCACGCTCGCCTGGAACGCCGACGGGCCGATCTCCTCGAGTCGGAACCGCCGGTCAGACCCGGAGTCGACCGCTCCGTCGCTGTCGGGCGCCGCCGAGCGGCTTGCGGGCGGCTCGGCCGCGTCCGTCGGGCGCGTCTCGGTCGCGTCGTCGTGGTCTATCGTCATGAGGGCGTGGTCAACGAGTGCGGGCCGGACGACGGCCCGCGGCTGGTTAGCATCGACTCGGCGAGTCACCGACTAAAGCGTACCCACCCGATTATCAGGACGTGTAACGCGAACGGGAAGACAGCGGAGAAAAGGCGGGAATCGCAAGACGTGAGCGGAGTCCTCGGTCCGAAGAATTAAGCCCGGCCGGCGCCCGATCCACGCCAAGATGCCATCGTGTCCCCGCTGTGACGCACCGGTCGACGACGAGGCGCGGTACTGCGCGCAGTGCGGCGCCCCGCAGACGGAGGACGCGGCCGAGGAGCTCGACGAGTACGTCCAGCGACAGGCAGAGCAGGTCGCCGGCGGTGGCGGCGGCGGGTCCGAGGGAGGAGAGTCGAGCGCGAGCGACGCGTTCCCGTCCATGGAGGAGCTCTCCGACCGCGAGCAGCTCTGGCGGCGGGGGTCGTACGTCGTCGGGTACGGGACGGTCGTCATCGCGCTCACGCGGGTACCAGCACCGGAGTCATGGCCGCTGATCCTCGCCGGGATCGCGATCCTCCCGCCGATCCGGCGACTCACCGCCGAACCCCTCGGCAGCCCGCTCAAGCGCGAGGTGATGGCGGGGATCTACGCGGTCTTCGCGCTGATCGGGATCGCGCTGTTCGTGTTGTTGGGGTAACGGGCGAGTCTCTCTCCTCCGATAGTTACTCGATCCTGAATCCGCCTTCCTCCTCGGCGGCGCGCACCAAGTCGCCGATGCTGTCGCTCGCGGAGAGCCCCTGACTCGCCGCGAACCGCTTTATCATCACCGGCGGGATGTCGACGGTCGTCTCGGAGGCCGCGAGCAGCAGCCCGATCGCCTCCGGGGTCGGCGAGCTCGGGCCGGCGTTCGACGCGAACCACGAGATCAGCGTGTCGAACGTCGCCGTCACGTCGTTCGACACCATCCGCTGGCGGGTGGTGTCGCCGTTCGCGTGGAGCGTCGCGTCGATCCCGTAGTCGAACCCGTCGCCGTCGAAGGAGTTCGCCAGCCACCGGCTCACCGCCTGTCGGTCGACCGCGTTGCCGCCCGCCGCTGCGGACCGATTTTGGCGCTGTCCCTGCGCGTTCGGCGGCGGTTGGCCGCCGCCGGGCGGTTGCCCACCAGATTGCTGTCCGTCGCCGGGATGCCCGCCACCCTGCTGCCCGCGCTCGCCGACGCCGGGCCCGGCCGCGCTCGACCGCGGGTCGTCGCCGGCGGGCCA
>NZ_AOJF01000040.1:0-111876 GCF_000337395.1 Halorubrum distributum JCM 13561 | reverse complement strand
GAGATGTGTATAAGAGACAGAGTCGAGCTCGTCCGGGTCGGCCGGGACCGCGTCGTCGTCACTCATGGGTTGTGGTAGCGCACGCCGAAAAATAGGTGTTGCGGGCGGCCGAGCCGCCGACGTTGTGGTTGCCGCGCTGTTCGAGGCTCGTTAGAGCCGGACCGCTTCGCCGTCCTCCTCGTAGAGGTCGGGTGAGTTGAGTTCAACGGAGGTTGTCGCCGACGCGGGCGAGACGATTTCGAGCGACGAGCTGTCACTCTGGCCGAAGCCGCTGATGCTGCTGTCCAAGTGGGCGTAGTTGTAGGTGGTGTTGTACACACCGCTATCGCTGTTCTCTGCGGTGAGTTCACCGAACGGCTGCGCGCCGGGGTTAAGAACGATGGTGTAGTCTTCCTCACCGTTCAGTACCGCGTTGTCGCTGGTAACCCACGCATTCGTACTGTTCTGGACCGCGAACGTGCTCGCGTTGAGCTGGCTCGCGTTGTCACCGGATACCAAATCAGTCCCGTCCGCTGCTTGTTCGGTGAACACGAGGTTCGCCTGTCCGTTCGGACCGACCGCCTGAATAGTCGTTTCAGAGAGGTCGATCTGATCAGAGCCGGCAGCACCGGAGACAGCAATCCGGATCGATTCGAGCTCGCCTGAGCTCGCGTTACCGACGATACCGACTTCGCTGGACACGTCGATCCGTTCGGACACGAGGTCAGTACTTTCCTGTCCCGTGGCCTCCGCCTGTGACTGTAGGAAGCCTGCTGTGTTGATCAGGACGCCGGCGGCGATCGCCGCCACCAGCACCATCGCGATGAACACGATGAGCGTACCGATCCCAACCTGACCGCGATCCTCACTGTTGTTGATAAATTCGAACATTGTTACAGCCTCACCGAGGTCTGTTCTTCAGTCAGCGTCGTCGGAACGCGGAGTTCGGTGGTGGTCGTCGCACCGGACGCCGTCGTGAACGTTACCGAGAGGCTACTACCAGCCTCGAGCCCCCCGTCGGCAACGTCGTCGTTGTATGTGAAGTCGTCATTCGGCGCCGTTCCGTTAAGATTCAGCGTGATCTCTGCTCGATCGCCGCTATCAGTCAGAACGACCGCGTCTTCGACGTCATCGGTGAAGATATCGATGTTGTTGGTCTGATTGAGCGTGCCGGAGACCTGTCCGCCGGTGCCGATTAGCTCGACGCTTACTTCGGTGAGATCGATGTTTCCGGCACCGGGTGACTGAGCGACCGTGATCTGGAGCTTGTCAATAGCGCGTTCATCACCGTTGCCGGTGACGTTGAGATCGGTCACGTTCCCGGACTGGCTCACGATCTGGAGCCGGTCGCTGACTTGCGCTGTACTTTCTTCGCCCGTTGCTTCCGCCTGCGTCTGGAGGAACCCGGCAGTGTTGATCAGAACGCCGGCGGCGATCGCCGCCACCAGCACCATCGCGATGAACACGATGAGGGTCCCGATCCCCACTTGACCGCGTTGTTCCTCGTCCGTGATTGCTTCGAACATTGGTTGTTTGCGTCGGCCCCCGGCCTGCCCGGCGGGCGTTATCGATAGCGATGGGGAATTCCTACTTAAGATCACGTTTCCGGTTATCCGTATTGATAAACAACTCACGTCGTGCGTTTTTCGTGTTTATTTTGGTTAGATAATTACAGAACTAATTAACGAAAAGCGCGAGACGTTCTCAGCGTTGGATCTGAGGATGCCGCGTCCGTCGTAGTCGCTCACCGACGAAAGTACGGAGGGAAACCGAACAGCGCGATCGACGTTACCAGAAAGACCGGACCGGATAATCGGCGACCGCGGCCGGGAGAGTTACAGCACGCGTTGTGGCTGGTGTTCCGTCTCTGCGCGTCTCAGCTTCTCTCTTTTTACCGGTCGCGCAGCCGCGACAGCTCCGATTCGGGGATCACGAACTCCTGAGTTCCCGGCTCGTAGACGGCGAGGCTCCCGGCGACGAGCGCCATCGACGCCGCGAGCAGTCCCGTGTTGACCAACAGTAGCGCCTCCGCGTTACCGAATCCCGTCAGGAAGGCGGCCGCGGGCGTTCCGATCGCCGCGACGACGACGAGCCCGAAGCCGACCGCCAAGTACGCCATCGCCGTGCGACCGGACGACCGGTACGCCGCGACCGCGAACGCGACGAGCGTCGCGCTCGCGCCGGCCAGCACGGTGGTCGTCATCAGGTACAACCCCTCGATGAGCTCCATACCGCTCCTGCTCGAACGCGGATAATAAACCCACGGTGGCGGGTATCAGCGGCGATAACACGGCGCGGCGATTTGCGTCGAGGAACCGCCTTCGACCCCGTACGGCACGCCGGATCGAGACGTTTGCCGTCCGGGGTAATCACCGGTATCCTTATAAGTCATAAAAATCAATCTCGATAACGTGAATGGTGGGGGACGATCTGATCACCGTACTCGGTAACAAATACAACACGGACATCCTGACGGCGACTGGCGACGCGAAGTCGGCGCAGGACCTCAGCGACCAGCTGGACGTCCCGATCGCGACGTGTTACCGACGGATCAACGAGTTGGAGGAGGCGGATCTTCTGGAGCTACACGACCGGCCGCTCTCGGACGAACACCGGCGCGTGAAGGTGTATCGCCGGAAGGTCGACGGGGTGGAGGTCGACTTCCGCGACGGGCTCACTGTCGAGGTGGAGGAGCGGTCGGCGGTAAAGAACCGCCTCGACGACGTCTGGCGCGACCTCTCGTCGCGGGAGTGAAGAGGCGGCCGGCCGGCCCCCGGCCCGTCAGAACGACGGCTGGTCGTCGGAGCCGCCCATCATCGAGAAGCCGCCCGCGCGCTCGTGGACGGTGATCCCGCCCTGGCCGATCTCCATCGGGAAGATGTCGGTGTCGATGTCCTGTTTCCGCATCTTCGCCACCCAGACGTAGCGGTTGACGCCGGAGTCGGTCGGCGTCTGGATGAAGTAGATGTTCCCGTCGGTGAGGAAGTTCTCCAGGCCGACCTCGGTGTCGGGGAAGACGGCGCCCTGCTCGTTGATGAGCAGCGAGGTGAGCCCGTTGGCCTTGAGGATGTCCGAGAACTTCAGCAGGTAGGTGCGCTTCTCCTGTTCGGCGTCGAAGAACAGCTGGAACATCGACAGCGAGTCGAGGACGAGCCGGTCGAAGTCGCCGTCCTCGACGGTGTCGAGCAGGCGGTCGACCGCGGTCGAGAAGTCGGTCTCCCGCAGCATCTCGCGTTTGTCGAGGATGACGATGTCGCCGTCGTCGACCATCTCGTCGAACCCCTCGAAGCCGACGGACTCGGCCGCGCCGCGGATGTCGGCCTCGTCTTCCTCGAAGGAGACGTAAACGCCGCGCTCGCCGTGTTCGGAGACGCCGTGATGGAGGTACTGGATGCCGAAGATGCTCTTGCCGGTGCCCGGGTTCCCCGAGACGAGGACCGTCGACCGCTGGGTGATGCCGCCGGTGAGAATGGAGTCGAGCCCCTCGACCCCGGTGGAGACGAGTTCTGACATTCGTCTCCCCCTTGGCGGTCGGTGTATATAAAAGACGGTTCAGTGCGTCGGAGCGGAGGGGTCGGTCCGGGAGAAGCAACGCTCGGTGACATCGGGCGAACGGACGGCGACAGTTTTATCTCTCGACACAACGCCCGTTCGTGTATGCCCGGTGAAGCGTGTCCGGTCGCTCCCGGCGGTGATCGACGGTGAGCGACCCGTCGATACTCGTCGTGGAGGACGAGCCAGACATCGCGGCGCTGTACGCCGGCTTCTTAGAGGAGCGGTACGCGGTCGACGTCGCTGAGACCGCGACCGAGGCCATCGACCGCGTCGACGCCGAGATCGACGTGGTGCTCCTCGACCGCCGACTCCCCGACGGGAGCGGCGACGACGTCTTAGACCACATCCGCGGGGAGGGGTACGACTGCCGCGTGGCAATGGTCACCGCGGTCGAGCCCGACTTCGACATCATCGACATGGGGTTCGACCTCTACCTCACCAAGCCGGTGAGCCGCACGAAGCTGCTCGCCGCCATCGACACGCTCCTGACGCGCAGCGAGTACGACGACCTCGTCCAGGAGGCCGCCGCGCTCGCCAGCAAGCGCGCCGTGTTGAGCTCGCAGAAGCCGGCCGCGCAGCGCGAGGGGAACGAGGCGTACGCCGACCTCGTCGAGCGGCTGGAGGAGCTCGACGCCGACATCGACGACCTCGGCGAGTCGCTGTCGACCGACGACTACCGCGCGATGTTCCGCGACCTCGGCGAGGCCTGACGCGGCGCCGACCGCCTCGCTACTGCTCCGACCGCCGGCGCCCGATTCGTTTCGCTCTCCGTTGACAGCGACTGACCACAGAAATTGCCCACTGCGGTCGGATCCGGAACGAATTTTGAACGGATCTCGCCCCGACTCCGACCGAAAGTTGTCCGGTAGTTGAAAAATTTATATCCCCGTCATCTCCCTCGGCGGAGACATGACGGAACACGACACACGGCGGCGGTTCCTGACGACGAGCGGCGGACTCGTGGCGCTGGCGCTTTCCGGTTGCCTCGGTGACGGCGGGGGCGACGGGGAGATGGACGGCGAAGATGGGACGAACGGAGATGACGGAATGAACGGAAGTGACGAGACGGACGGCGACGACGAGACGGACGGCGGCGACGGGATGGCGGAGTCCGTCGCGGTTCGGATCCGGATCGAAAACGTCGCGCCCCCGGATTTCTATCCCGCGGACACCTCGACCGGCGGGGCCGTTTGGATCACGCCGGGTGCGTACGCCGTCCACGATGGCGAGAACCCGATTTTCGACCTCGGCGAGTCGGCGTCGATCGGGCTCGAAGCGCTCGCGGAGGCCGGGCCGCCGACCGGGTTCGAGGGGGAAGAGGGGCTCGTCGACGAGCTCGACGGAGCGACGGAGGTCCATCGGTCAGGGGCGTACACGCCCGACGACACTGTCGCGGACCCGAACGATCCGATGGGGTCAGTTCCCGGGGCGCCGCCGATCGCGCCCGGCGGCGCCTTCGAGTTCGCGGTCGACGTCTCGCCCGGCCAGCGGCTCTCGTTCGCCTCGATGTTCGTCCCCTCGAACGACGTGTTCGTCTCGACGGAGGAGGGCGGGATCGGGCTCTGGCCCGAGGACGGCGACCCGGTCGACGGCGACGTCACCGACGCCGTGGCACTGTTCGACGCGGGGACGGAGCCGAACGCGGAACCGCCCGGAACCGGTCCCGATCAGGCACCGGCCCAAGACGCACCCGACCAAGGCGCCGACGAGGACGGCGTCGTCCGCCGGCTGAGCGACGTCGACGACGGCCACGAGTACCCGGCCGTCGAGGACGTAGTTCAAGTGACCGTGACCCCCACATAGCGTATGAGTAACGTTACCGAGCGGCGAGAAACGCTCCTCGCCGCGGCGGCCGGCGCGGCCGCGATCGCCGGCTCGTACCTCGTCGCGGGGTGGACGCCGTCGTTCGTCGTCAGGCCGATCGACCAGACCGTCGTCAACCTGACCCCCGGGCCGATCGTGACGGCGACGATCGAGACCCTCGGCGAGGCGGGCCACCTGATCCACATCGCGCTGGCGCTCGCGATCGCCGTCGGACTGTTCGGGGCGGTCGCGTTCGCGGGGCTTCGGATCGCCACGCGCACCGACCGGCGCGCCGCCGGCGCCGCGGTCGCGGGAGGGGGATCCTGGCTGCTCGCTGCGGGGCTGACCGGGATCTCGCTCGGCGCGCTGGGCGCGGCGCTCCCCGCGGCGGCGGTCGTCGGGATCGGCTGGCTCCCCTCGTCGGCCGCGCCGTCCGGCGGCGACTCGGCCGGGGCGAGGGACGCGCCGGCGGTCGTCGACGCGGTGCGCCGCCGGACGCTCGGGGTCGTCGCCGGGGCGCTCGGGTTCGTCGCCGCCACCGCGGTGGGCCGTCGGGCGTTCGCGTCGGACGCGGAGCCGCTCCCCGACGCCCCGCGCTCGGAGGGCGCGGCCGCGCGGCTCCAGGAGCTGGACTCGGCCGCGCTGGCGTTCGAGAGCGACGACCTCCAGGGGATGGTGACGCCGATCGGGGAGTTCTACAACGTCGACATCGCGGAGTTCGATCCCGAGGTCACCGCCGACGAGTGGTCGCTGACGTTCACCGGCGAGACCGGGAGCGAGCGGACGGTGACCTTCGACGAGCTGATCGACCGGCCCGCCGAGAACCGCGCGGTGACGCTGCGGTGCGTCGGCGAGGACCTGAACGGCCGCCGCATCGGCAACGCGGTCTGGACGGGGACGCCGATCCGCCCGCTGCTCGAATCCGTGGACCCCCAAGGCGACTGCAACTGCGCCATGCTGCGCGGCGAGGACGGCTACTACGTGCAGTTCCCGGTCGACGTCCTCGCGGAGGGGTTCCTCGCGTGGGGGATGAACGGCAAGGAGCTCCCGACCAGCCACGGCCACCCGGTCCGGGTGCTGATCCCGGGCCACTGGGGGGAGACGAACGTGAAGTGGCTCTCGGAGATCGAGCTCCTGAACGTCGAGGAGGACGGCTACTGGGAGGAGCGCGGCTGGGAGGGGACCGGCGAGGTGAAGACGGTCGCCAAGCTCTGGGACGAGGGGGTCACGGAGCTCGGCGACGGCCGGATCGAGCTCGCCGGCCACGCCTACGCCGGGACGCCCGGCGTCGAGCGCGTCGAGGTGTCGACCGACGGCGGCGACACGTGGACCGACGCCGAGCTCTCCGACGCGCTCCCGGACGCCGACGTCTGGCGGCAGTGGCGCCACGTCTTCGAGGCCGACGGGGAGCGCGAGGTCGTCGTCCGCGCGGTCGACGGCGAGGGGACCCTCCAGACGCGGGAGGAGTCCGGGTCCGTCCCGAGCGGCGCGTCGGGGTGGGTGCGTCGGACGGTCGGCTGACGCGGCCCCCGCGGTCCGAGACGAGCGCGGAGCGGCTACCCGGCCGAAACGACTTTCAGCACCTACTCGACACACCAGTACGCCAAATGGAGAAGGCCCTGTGGTACCTGTTCGTCGCGAGCCGCGGTGGCGCCAACAGGGTCCGGATCGTCCGGCGGCTCCGCGACCGCCCGTGGAACGCGAACGAGCTCGCGGAGGCGCTGGACGTCGACTACAACACGATCACACACCACCTCGACATGCTGAAAGACCACGACGTCGTCGAGCCGAGCGACCACGACTACGGGAAGCTGTATTTCCTGACCGACCGCTTCGAGCGCCACGCGGAGACGTTCGAGGAGATCACCGCGGAGGTGGACGCGGAATGAACCCCGCGTCGCCGACCGGCGTCGCCGTGCTGATAGCGGTCGTCAACAGCGCCCTGCTGGCGGTTCTGGGTTCGGTCTGGCTCCGCAACTACCGCGAGTTCGGGTCGACGCTGCTGCTCGGGCTGGTGGGCTTCAGCGCCGTGCTGTTGGTCGAGAACCTGGTCTCCATCGCGTTCTTCTTCGCGAACATGCGGACGCTGTACGCGATGGACCCGCTCGTAGGACGGGTCGTGCTCGCCATGAGCGTGCTGGAGCTGCTCGCGGTGTCGCTTTTGACCTACGCCACGCTGAAGTGACGGCCGGACGGGTCGTTTCGGGCTCCGGAGCGACGGCCGGACCGGCTTACGAGAGCTGCTCGCCGACGATCCGGTCGGCCTCGGCGAGGAACGCGTCGCGCTCGCCGATGGGGATGGTCGCGCCCGCGGCCACGTCGTGACCGCCGCCGTCGCCGCCGACGGCCCGGCTCGCCTCGCGCATCACCGCGGAGAGGTCGAGCCCCCGCCGAACGAGCGCGTGCGAGCCGCGCGAGGACACCTTCAGTTCCTCGGCGCTCTCCTCGGCGAACGCGATCACCGGCTTCGAGCGGTCGACTGCGGGGGAGCCGACCGCCATCCCGGCGACGATGCCGACGATGGTCTCGCGGATGCGCGACCCCGCGTCGAACCACTGGAGGTGGTCCTCGTGGGTGACGCCCTCGGTTTTGACCCACTGGAGCCCCTCGGAGAGGTTTTTCCGGTGCGTGCGGAGCAGCCGGCGCGCCTCCGCGAGCGCGTCGCCACGGTCGCCGAGACACACCGCGAGGCCGACGTCGCCGCGCTCGTAGCGGGCGGTCGCGTTGAGCAGCGTGGAGAACTCGCTGACGTCGCGCAGCTCGGTGCCGGGCTCCTCGTCGACCAGCGTGTAGGAGGTGCCGACGAGCGCCTCGATCCGGTCGGACGGGACGCCGGAGGCGACCGCGCGGCGCATCAGCGCCGACGCGAGGGCCTGCCGCTCCTCGCCGTCGAGGTCGACCCAGCGCCGCCACTCCCCGTCGCGTTTCACGTCGACGTCGAGGCCGGTGAGGAAGGAGATCGCCCCCGCCTCGTCGTTCGAGATCCCCGGGATCTTCACGTCGGAGGCGTACTCCAGCAGCTTCGGGAGCGGCCGGGTCTGTCTGCCGTACAGGTCGAGGTCGGTCCGGGCCTCGAGGACGCCGGCGTCGACCCCGTCGGCGACGATCGACTCGTTGGCGCCGACGAGTTCGCCGTCGGAGTCCTGCATGTCGCCGACCGCGCCGACGACCGCGAGCGCGGCGAGGTCGCGGTTGTCGCCGTCGGGGCCCTCCAGCGCGCGGGCGAGGAGGTAGCTCGCGCCGGCGCCGGAGAGCTCGCTCGCGCCGTCGATCCCCTCCAGCAGGGGGTTGAGGTGGTACCGCGTGTCGCGGTCGGCGGGCTGGTGATGGTCGGCGATCACGGGGACGAAGTTGCCGCGCTCCTCGTGGTCGGCGATGACGTCGAGCTGGCCGGAGCCGAAGTCGGTGAAGAGCACCACGTCGAACTCGCGGGCGGCGATCCCGGCGATCGAGTCGGCGTCCAGCTGCTTCTCGAAGACGACCTCGTGGTCGATCCCGGCCCGCGCGAGCGCGGACGAGGCGATCGCGGCGCTCGTGATCCCGTCGGCGTCGATGTGCGACGCGAGCAGGGCCCGGCCGGCCTCGCGCAGGCGGTCGGCGCAGTCGGTCGCGCGGTCGGCGAGGTCGGGGACTGGGGCGGCGACTGCCATTACCACCGGTTGACGCCCGACCGGGCATAAACGCACGCTTCGGAGCGACGGACGCGGCACAGCGCTGTGGAGTCGTGGCCGCGGCGGAGTCAACGCCGAAGGGGCATCAATTGCCGTAACTGACGGTTATAGATGTGCGCAGACGTATGAGCAACAAACATGACACGTGGGTTCAACACCCGGAGCCTCCACGCCGGCGCCGAGCCCGATTCGGCCACCGGCGCCCGCGCCACGCCGATCCACCAGACCACGTCGTACGTCTTCGACGACGCGGACACGGCGGCGGAGCTGTACGCGCTCCGGTCGGAGGGCCACGTCTACTCCCGGCTCTCGAACCCGACGGTGAACGTCTTGGAAGACCGGATCGCGGATCTGGCCGGCGGGTCGGACGCGGTCGCGACCGGGTCGGGGATGGCCGCGTTCGACGCGATCGCGACCGTCCTCGCGAGCGCGGGCGACAACGTCGTCGCCAGCTCGGAGATGTACGGTGGGACGGCCGCGTACCTCACGAGCATCGCGAACCGGCGCGGGATCGAGGCGCGGCTGGTCGACACGCTCGACTACGAGGCGTACGCGGACGCCGTCGACGAGGACACCGCGTTCGTCCACGTCGAGACGATCGCGAACCCCTCGCTCGTCACGCCCGACTTCGAGCGGCTCGCCGAGATCGCCCACGAGCACGCGGTCCCCCTCGTCGTCGACAACACGTTCGCGACGCCGTACTGCTGTCGCCCGTTCGAACACGGCGCCGACGTCGTCTGGGAGTCGACGACGAAGTGGATCACGGGCAACGGCACCACCGTCGGCGGGGTCGTCGTCGACGGCGGGCAGTTCCCGTGGGACCACCCCGACGCCGACTACGACGAGCTCGACGGGGAGTCGCCCGCCTATCCGATCGACTTCGTCGAGCAGTTCGGCGACGCCGCCTTCGCCAACGTCGTCCGCCAGCGCGGCGTGCGGCCGACCGGCGGCCAGCAGTCCCCCTTCGACGCGTGGCAGACGATCCAGGGGCTCAACACGCTCCCGCTGCGGATGGAGCGCCACTGCGAGAACGCGCGGCGGGTCGCGGAGTTCCTCCGCGAGGACGACCGCGTCGACTGGGTGAGCTACCCCGGCTTCGACGACCACCGGAGCCACGGCAACGCCGCGGAGTACCTCGACGGCTTCGGCGGGATGGTCACGTTCGGCGTCGACGGCGGCTACGAGGCCGCCAAGGCGTTCTGCGAGGCGGTCGAGCTGACCAGCTTCCTCGCGAACATCGGCGACGCGAAGACGCTCGTCATCCACCCGGCCTCCACGACGCACGCGCAGATGGACGAGGAGCAACAGCGACACGCGGGCGTCCACCCGGAGATGCTCCGGCTCTCGGTCGGCATCGAGGACGCCGACGACGTGATCGCCGACCTCGACGCGGGGCTGGCCGCGGGCGAGCGCGCCGCCGGGGGGAGCTGAGATGAGCGCCGTCCCGACCGACCACGGGGTCGCCTCGCTCGGCGAGTTCACCTTCGAGTGCGGGCAGTCGGTCCCCGACTTCGAGGTCGCCTACGAGACCCACGGCGAGTTCGACGGCGACAACGTCGTGTTGGTCTGCCACGCGCTCACCGGCAGCCAGAACGTCGCGCGGTCGCCCGAGCCGGAGCGCGACGCCGAGACGGCCGGAGCCGGACAGGCCGGACAGGCCCGCGCGTGGTGGGACGACGTCGTCGGCCCGGGGAAGGCGATCGACACGACCGAGTACTACGTCGTCTGCGCGAACGTCCCCGGCTCCTGTTACGGGACGACGGGCCCGGCCAGCGAGCGCCCCGCGGACCTCGACCTGCGCGAGGAGCCCGACCACGACCGGTGGGGCACGGCGTTCCCGCCGGTCCAGGTCGAGGACTGGGCGCGCGCGCAGCGCCGCCTGCTCGACCACCTCGGCGTGGGGCGGCTCCGTGCGGTCGTCGGCGGCAGCGTCGGCGGGATGAACGCCTTGGAGTGGGCGAAGCGGTACCCGGACGACGTCGACCGCGTCGTGGCCATCGCGACCGCCGGGCGCCTCGACGCGCAGTGCCTCGCGCTCGACGCGGTCGCGCGCCGCGCCATCCGCGCGGACGCCGACTGGAACGGCGGCGACTACTACGGCGACGACCGGCCGGACCCGACCGAGGGGCTCGCGATCGCCCGCCAGATCGGGCACATCATGTACCTCTCGAAGGCGTCGATGGAGCGGAAGTTCGGGCGCCGGTCGGCCGGCCGCGACTCCCTGACGCGCGAGGACGGCGACCTCGGGCTGCCGCCGGAGCCGACGGCGGGCTTCTTCCCGTACCGCGAGGTGGAGTCGTACCTCGACTACCAGGCGGAGGGGTTCGGGGACCGGTTCGACGCGAACAGCTACCTGTACCTCACGCGTGCGATGGACGAGTACGACCTCGCCGCCGGCCACGGCGCCGACGCCGACGCGCTCGCCGCCTTCGAGGGCGAGACCCTCCTGCTGAGCTTCACCGCCGACTGGCACTTCACCGTCGAGCAGTCCGCCTCCCTCGCCGACGCCTTCCGCGAGTCCGGCGTCCCGGTGGCGCACCACGTGATCGACTCCGACCACGGCCACGACGCGTTCCTCGTCGAGCCGGAACACGTCGGTCCGCCCGTCCGCGATTTCCTCGCCGACGGCGTCGACGGCCGTGCGGTCTCCGACGAGGGCGGCGACGACGGCGACGACCCGCGACCGAGCTCCGACCACGCGCCCGTCCACGCGAGCCTGTTTCGGGGATGATCTCTTCTTTTAAATAGAATCTGTGCGGCGGCGCGTGCCGGTGAGCGCCGCACCGCGGCGCGAACCGCACGCGCGAGGTCGCCGGCGCTACGCGCCGGCTGCTAGAGGGACCTTCGGTCCCTCGCTGGAGTCGGCCGACCGGAGCGAAGCGAAGGGAGGCCGACGAGGCTGGGGAGGTGTGAGGTGCGGGGCGGGACTCGAAGGGGCAGTCGCGAGGCGGTGTTCGTGTCGATCGGCTATTTATAAACACTATCGTCGTACGGCCGAGCGACTGGGGCTTCGGCGGTGCTCGACATCGACCTCCCGGGAGCTGTTTATAAGCAAACGGCAGAGGCGCGAGCGGCGCTCACCGACAACCGGCCGTCGACCGTTTTTAAATGACCTGTCGAGGCGGGACGCGCGTTCTCCGAGTATCCGCGAAGATTCACGATCAATGATGATAACGTTCATAGTTCCCGACCCCGTGGTGTGTGAGGTATGCCAGGCGGACACGCGCAGACCCTGCGACCGTTCATGTGGCGCGCCGAACGACTGTACCCGGACACGGAGATCGTCTCGCGCACCCACGAGGGGCGCACGCGGCACACCTACAGCGAGTACGCCGACCGGACGGCGCGGCTCGCGAACGCCCTCGACGACTACGGGATCGAGCGCGGCGACCGCGTCGCGACGTTCTGCTGGAACCACACCCGGCACTTCGAGACGTACTTCGGCGTCCCGAACACGGGCGCGCAGCTCCACACGATCAACCCGCTGCTGCCCGACGAGCACATCCAGTACATCGTCGACGACGCCGACGACGAGATCATCTTCGTCGACCCGTCGCTGGCGGAGAAGATCGCTGGCGCGGCGGAGGGCGCCGCGGAGTTCGACGACGTCGACTTCGTCGCGATGGGCTCCGAGGGGATCGACGCGCTCGACGCGCCCGCCTACGAGGAGTTCATCGGCGACTACTCGACCGAGTACGACTGGCCGGACCTCGACGGCGACCAGCCCGCCGGCCTCTGTTACACCTCCGGCACGACGGGGAAGCCGAAGGGCGTCGAGTACACCCAGTCGATGCTGTGGAGCCACACGATGGCCTCCCAGACGCCGCAGGGGATCCCGATGGAGGACTCCGACGTGGTGATGCCTGTCGTCCCCATGTTCCACGTGAACGCGTGGGGGATGCCGTTCACCGCGGCCGCCGCGGGCGCGAAGCACGTCTACCCCGGTCCCTCGCCGGACCCCGCGGACCTCGCGGCGCTGATCGAGGAGGAGGGCGTGACCCTCTCCGCGGGCGTCCCGACGGTGTGGCTCGGGCTCCGCGAGTACGTCGAGGGGGGCAACGAGGTCGACCTCTCGACGCTCGACACCGTGATCATCGGCGGCGCGGCCGCGCCGAAGGCGCTGATCGAGTGGTACGACGAGCGCGACGTCGAGGTGCTCCACGCGTGGGGGATGACGGAGCTGTCGCCGATCGGCACCGTGTCGCATCTCAAGGACGACCTGCGCGACGCCGACTACGACACGCAGGTCAACAAGCGCTCGAAGCAGGGGCTCGTCGCCCCCGGCCTGGAGTTCGAGGTCATCGACGAGGACGGCGAGGAGATCCCGTGGGACGGCGAGGCGTTCGGCGAGCTCCGCATCCGCGGCCCGTGGGTCACGAAGGAGTACTTCAAGCGCCCGGAGGCCAACGAGGAGGAGTTCGTCGACGGCTGGCTGAAGACCGGCGACGTGGTCACCGTCGACGAGGACGGCTACATGCAGCTCGTCGACCGGACGAAGGACGTGATCAAGTCCGGCGGCGAGTGGATCTCCAGCGTCGAGCTGGAGAACGCGATCATGGCCTACGACGGCGTCAGCGAGGCGGCCGTCGTCGGCGTGCCCCACGAGCGCTGGCAGGAGCGCCCCGTGGCGTTCGTCGTCGTGGCCGACGGCGTCGACCGCGAGGAGATCGTCGAGCGGATCGAGACCGGCCTCCGCGAGGAGTACCCCAAGTGGTGGGTGCCGGACGCGGTGGAGTTCATCGACGAGGTGCCCAAGACCGCCACCGGGAAGTTCTCGAAGAAGGACCTCCGCGAGCAGTACGGCGACCAGTCGCTCGTCGACGGCGCGGTGCCGGAAGACGACGCTCCTGAGGAGTAAGGTCGCCCGCAGCCGCGATCTACTCGCCGTCGCGCTCGCCGATCACCCACTTGTGCGAGTAGCTCTCGCCGCAGGTGCAGTGGGTGTACGCGTGGACCACGTCCCCCTCGGCGTAGAGGCCGCCGACCTCCTCGTTTTGCGCCTCCGCGAACGCGAAGACGAACTGTACCTCGTGGTCGTCGGCCGCGTCGTCGTCGCCCGCGAACGGACACGCCCCGTCGTCGAGCGAGCGCGCGATCTCGCCGTCCGCGTCCATCGCCGTCTTCGCGAACTCCATCGCGCCCATGCCCGTGCCGGCCTGGAACGCGGACCGGCCGGTCTCGCCGTCGAGAATCAGGCGGACGCCGCCGTCGGTCTCGGTTCCGACCTCGCGCAGCCGGGAGTCGTCGTCGAGGTACGCGTCGCTCAGGTAGAAGACCACGTCGTCGAGCCGCTCGCCCGCGAGGAACTCGTCGAGGTTGCTCATGCCGGCCGGAGGCGCGTGAGCGGTAAAAGGCGTGCGAGTCGGTCCGAGCGGGAGCGGTGCGTGTCGCGGTCGGCCCGAAGGGACCCGCGGCCGACCGGAGAGCGGAACGCACCGAACCGATGTTAAATCGTGTAGAATCGGGGCAACTGTTAATACGCACCACGGAGATCCGTCGCGTGATGAGTGCGCAAACACGATCCGGCGACCGGCTCGCGGAGTGGGCGCAGCTGGTCGACGAGGACGTGCCCGAGGAGCTCCGAGAGGAGCGGTCCGGCGACCGATAACTTTCACCCCGGTTCGCGAAGGCTTTAGGCCGGTGCCGGCCAAGAGCCGCCGATGGCGACCGAGGCCGCCGGGATCGACAGACCCCTGCTCGTCGACGACTTCCTCCAGCGACGCCGCTACCAGCTCCAGCTGGCGGACGCCGCCGCCGACGAACACACGCTCGTCTGTCTCCCGACCGGCCTCGGAAAGACGACGGTCAGCCTGCTCGTCACCGCCGAGCGCCTCCACCAGGCGGGCGGGAAGGCGCTCTTTTTAGCCCCCACGAAGCCCCTCGTCCAGCAGCACGCGGACTTCTACCGCGAGGCCCTCTCGGTTCCGGACGACGAGATTGTCGTCTTCACCGGCGACGTGAAGCCCGACGACCGCGCCGCGCTGTGGGACGACGCCCGGATCGTGATCGCGACCCCGCAGGTCGTCGAGAACGACCTCGTCGGCAACCGGATCTCGCTGCGCGACGTGACCCACCTCACCTTCGACGAGTGCCACCGCGCGACCGGCGACTACGCGTACGTCTACATCGCGGAGCGCTACCACGCCGACGCGGCCGATCCCCTCGTCACCGGGATGTCGGCCTCGCCCGGCGGCGACACCGAGGAGATCGAGACGGTCTGCGAGAACCTCGGGCTCGTCAACGTCGAGGTGATGACCGAGGAGGACGCCGACGTCGACGAGTACACCCACGACACCGACGTTCAGTGGGAGCAGGTGACGCTGCCGGACGAGGTCCTCGACATCCGCGACGCGCTCAACGAGGTGATCACCGACCGGTTGGAGAAGCTGAAACAGCTCGGGGTGACGAACACGACGAACCCCGACCTCTCGCAGAAGGACCTCAACAAGATGCGGGGGCAGCTGAAACAGATGATGGACAACGACCAGTCAGACGGGTACAAGGGGATGTCGACCCACGCCGAGGTGATGAAGCTCCGGCGCGCGACCGAGCTGGTCGAGACCCAGTCGGTCGAGTCCGTCCGGCGCTACTTCGAGCGCCAGCGCGAGGCCGCCCGCTCGTCTGGCGCCTCGAAGGCGAGCCAGCGCATGGTCGCGGACCCCAAGGTTCGGGAAGCGATGCGGAAGGCGGAGTCGTTCGACGGGCTCCACCCGAAGTTCTCGAAGGCCCGGATCCTCCTGGCCGAAACCCTCGGGATCAACGGCGGCGAGCGCGCCATCCTCTTCACCGAGTCGCGCGACACCGCAGAGGCGCTCGTGGAGTTCCTCTCCGCCAGCTTCGACGTGCGCAAGTTCGTCGGGCAGGGCGACAAGGAGGGCTCGGACGGGATGAGCCAGACACAGCAGCAGGAGACGCTCGACGAGTTCAAGAACGGCGAGTTCGAGGTGCTCGTCTCCACGAGCGTCGCCGAGGAGGGGCTCGACGTGCCCGAGGTCGACCTCGTCTGCTTCTACGAGCCGGTCCCGACCGCGATCCGCTCGATCCAGCGCAAGGGCCGGACCGGCCGACAGGCCGAGGGGAAGGTGGTGGTCCTGATGGCCGAGGACACCCGCGACGAGGCGTTCTTCTGGATCTCGCGGCGCCGCGAGAAGAAGATGGCCAGCCAGCTCGCCGAGCTGAAGGAGGCCACCGACGACATCGAAGAGAACGTCGGCGACGACGGGCAGGCCGGCCTCGACGCGTTCGGCGGGGGATCCGGGAACAGGGGTGAGAACGCGGACGCCGAGGCCGGACTCGAAGAGAGCGCGGATGCGATCGACGAGGACAGCGACGACGCCGGGGACGACGACGCCGGACTCACCGACTTCGCCGAGGAGGCGCGGGAGGGCGAGGACGACGTGAGCGACGAATCGGAAGCGAGCGGCGAGGCCGAAGCGGGCGACGACGACGCGGACGACGACGGCGTCGTCGCGACCGCCGGCGTCGACGACGGCGTCGAGGTCGTCGTCGACCAGCGCGAGCTCGACTCCTCGATCGCGAAGGACCTCTCGACGCGCGACGGGCTCGTCACCCGGCTGGAGACGCTCGCGGTCGGCGACTACGTGCTCTCCGACCGCGTCGCCGTCGAGCGCAAGTCCGCGGCCGACTTCGTCGACTCGATGCTCGACGGGGACCGCTCGATGTTCGAGCAGATCGGCGAGCTCTCGCGGGCGTACGCCCGGCCGGTGATGGTCGTCGAGGGGACGAACCTCTACGGGCAGCGGGACATCGAGCCCAACGCGATCCGCGGCGCGCTCGCGTCGCTCGCGGTCGACTTCGACGTGAGCGTCCTCCGCACCGAGGGCGAAGACGACACCACCGAACTGCTCGCGACGATCGCCAAGCGCGAGCAGGAGACGCGCGACCGCGAGGTGAGCGTCCACGGCGAGAAGACGACGAAGACGCGCGCCGAACAGCAGGAGTACGTCGTCTCCGCAATCGCCGACATCGGCCCGGTCACGGCGCGCACCCTCCTCGAACACTTCGGCACCGTGGAGGCCGTGATGACCGCGCCGGAGGACGACCTCCTCGAGGTCGACGGCGTCGGCCCGGTGACCGCGGAGCGCATCCGCGAGGTCGTCGGGAGCGAGTACGAGTAACCGGGCCCTCCGCGGTCGTGAAGCGATCGCCGCTCAGTCGAACCCGCTCACCAACGTCACCACCCACTGGCCGAAGTCGTACTCCGAGCGGACCTCCACGCGCGTCACCCACTTCACCCACTGGAACCCCCGCCTGTCGGGCGCGACGAGTCGGGCGGGCGCGCCGTGCCCGTGGCTCAGTCGCTCGCCGCCGACGTGGGTCGCGAGCAGCGCGTCTGCTGCCTCCTCCAGCGGGAGGCTCCAGCGGTAGCCCGTCACGGACGTGAACCGGACGTAAGCCGGCTCGGGGTCGGAATCCGCCTCGGGAGCGTCCCCCGGGGCCGCGACCCCGCCGGCCGCATCCAGCAGGTCGCCGACCCGGATTCCGTCCCACTCCTGGACCGTGTACCAGCCGCTCGTACAGTCAAGCAGCGCCTCCGTCTCGTGGCCGGCGGCGAGGTCGGCGGCGGTCAGTTCGACGGGGTCGCGCACGAGGCCGTCGACCGCCAGCCGGTACGCGTCCCGGTCGATCGGGTCGGGGTCGTCGGCGACCCACGACGTGATCGGGAACGCGCCGTTCCCGGCGCCCCCGCGGGGCTGCGAGCCGGTGAACCGCCGGTCGGCGCCGGCGGTGTCGAGCGCGTCGTTGACGCCCTGCTGGAGCCGGTAGGTCGCGCCGCCGGCCGCGAGCAGCGCGAAGTAGCGGACCGCGGTCCGGCGCCGCTCGAAGTCGACGCGGCGCGGGAGCCGGAACCGGGTCGACGCGTGCGCGGCCACGAGCGGGACGAGCGCGAGCCCGAACCCGACGTGAACGGACAGCAGGGTCCAGTAGGAGAGACGCACGTCAAGGCCGAACACCCACGCGACGCCGGTCCCGATGGCACCGACCGCGGCGACGAGCGTCAGGACGGAGAGCGCGGTCGACCGCCGCCAGAGGCCGGGGTCGGTGAGCCGGCGACGGACCCGCGCGAGCTTCCACGCGAGCAGCGCGACGATGCCGACGCCGAGGGCGCGGTGGAGCCAGAAGAGGGGCCACCCCTCGGGGACGCCGACGGTGAAGGAGACCAGCCCCGTGACCGCCTCGGCGACGACGAACGCGAACAGCGACCAGTCGACCGCGCGCGGCGGCGGCTCCAGGCGGTCGAGCGCGGTCCGGAGTCGATCCGTCGCGGCCATCTGCGCGTGCTACGTGCTACCGAGCCAAAAGGATACAGCCCGCGGAGGCCCGCCGCGCCCGCTACAGCTCGTACACCTCGCCGTCGACCGCCAGCGGCTCCTCGAACGCCTCGTCGGCGGGGTAGAAGTGCGCGAGGTGGACGAGCCGCGTCCGGTCGGCGTCGAGGTCGTCCGCGAGCGCGAGCGCGCCCTCCCGGGTCATGTGCTTCGTGCCGAACGTCCGCGGGACGCCGTCCGGCCCCTCGTGGCGCCCGCCGATCGGGTGGTGTTCACAGAGCGAGGCCGGGACGATGGCGTCGGCGAGCAGGAGGTCGGGATCGGCGAGCGCCTCGCGGGAGGCCTCGGGGACGTCGTAGCTGGTGTCGCCGGTGAGCGAGAGCGTCGCGCCCGTCTCCGGATCCTCGATCACGACGCCGTAACACAGAAGCGGCGGGTGGTCGACCGGGACGAACCGGACCTCGAACCCGCAGGTCTCGAACGGCTCGAACGGGTCGCGGGCGTGGACGCCGATCCGGTCTTCGAGGTAGTCGTACTTGTCGCGGATCGTCTCGGCGACGCTCTGGTCCGTCGCGGGGTCGGTCTCGTTCGGCGCGTGGACCGGGAGCCCGTCGACGAGCCGGTAGACGTTGCCGAGCCCGTCGAGGTGGTCGAAGTGGATGTGCGTCACGAGCCCGGCGTCCGGGAGGGGGACGTCGGCCGCGAGGAACTGCTGTCTGAAGTCGGGACTGAAGTCGACGAGCAGCGACTCGCCGGTGCGCTCGTTGGCGACGTGGACGGAGAAGCGCGACCGCGACACCCCGCGCTCGCGGGCCCGTTCGCAGGTGTCGCAGTCGCAGCCGACGGTCGGCGTCCCCGTCGTGTCGCCCGTCCCGAGGAGGGTGACCCGCATGGGACGCGCTCGGCGGGCCACGGCCTTAGCGTCCGCGGTCGGGGCGCGGCAGAAGTCGGAGCGGGAGCGACCGCGCGGCGACCGAACCGCACGGCGACCGAACCGCACGGCGGCCGAACCGCGCGGCGACCGAACCCCCGAGGTATAACCCCGATCCGCCCCGATCCGGACCATGCACACCAGCCGAGAACTGACGCTCGCGCGACTCCCCTCGGGCGTGCCGATCCGGACGACCGTCCACGCGTACGGCGAGGGCGAACTCGTCGACGGCGACGACGGCCCCGAACTCGACGCGCCCGAGGACGCGCCCGTGGTGTACACGCAAGCGGCCCAACACGGCCGGGAGGTGAACGGGACCGCGGTCCTCAGGCGGCTCCACGAGCGACTCGTCGGCGAGGCGTCCGAGACCGGAGCCGAGGACGGGCCGTCGGCCGCCGACCTCGACGGCACGCTCGTGGCGGTGCCGGTCGCCGACCCCCTCACCTTCGACCGCGTCTCGTACACGACGCCCGAGTCGCTCGACTCGCGGCAGCCGAACATGAACCGCTGCTGGCCCGGCGACCCGGAGGGCTCGCTCCACGAGCGGATGGCGGCCCGGCTGTGGCGGTTCGCCGGCGAGGCGGACGCGATCGTCGACCTCCACACCGGGTCGCCGTCGATGGCGACGCATACGGTGTACATGCGCGGCGACGAGGCCTGCCGCGGGCTCGCGGAGGCGTTCGGCGCGGGCCTCCTGCTCGCGGAGGCGGCGGGCGACGACGCCGACACCGAGTGGGACGAGCGCGGCTTCGCCGGGAAGCTCCGGGTCGCCGCCACCCGCGAGGGGATCCCGACGATCACGCCCGAGCTCGCGCACAGCAAGGAGATCGTCCCGGAGGCGGTCGCGGCGGGCGTGTCCGGGATGGTCGGCGCGCTGCGGCACGAGGGGCTCCTGGCGGGCGAGCCCGACGCGTGGGACGGGGTCGTCGCGCGCAACCACCTCGGGCGCGCCATCGCCGACGACTCCGGGCTGTTCGTCCCCGAGCCCGACCTCGCCGTCGGGGACCGGGTGACGGAGGGCGAGCGCGTCGGCGAGGTGTTCGACCCGACGACGTTCGAGACGCTCCAGGTCGCGCGCGCCGATCGCGACGGGATCGCCTACTCGGTCGCGCGGGAGGCGACCGTCACGGCGGGCGCGACGCTGGTCGGCGTCGCGGAGCGGATCGACGAGGAGTGACGGGAGAACGGCCGAGAAACCGGGGTTACGAATGTCGGACGCGGATCTGTCCGTCCGCGGCGACCGTGACGAAGAGGCGGTTGCGGACCTCGCGGCCGCGGACCGCGTCGCCCGCGCGGTCGCCGATCGTTTTCATCAGCTCGGGCGCGGTCTGGTTCACCTTCACGCCCGCCTCGTCGCAGGCGTCGTACACCTGCTTCGGCGCGTCGTAGAGGTCGGTTCCGGCCTCGATCTCGACGCGGACCGGCGCAGACAGCGCCTCGGCGAACGCGACCGTCTCGCGGGCGCGCTCGACGTTGTCGCGGGCGCTCGACTCCACGCTGGAGACGTTCGCGCGCGAGGTGCCGAGCCGGTCGGCGATGTCCGACTGCCGGAGCCCGCGCTCGCGGAGCGCCAGCACCTCCGCCTGTCGGCGGGTGAGCACGCTCTCGTCGGCGTCGAAGCCGGCTCGCTCCAGGATCGAGTCGGCATCGACGTCCGCTGGGTCCGGCTGCTCGTCGTCTGCGGCCATGTGACCACCGACGGGCCGGTCGCTCAAAAAACGGCGGATTCGCGCGGCGGGCGCGAGCGAAGAGATCGGGCGGGGGTCGCCCGAGAAATCGACGGCGTCCGGACTGTCCGTGGGGCGGGGCTCCCCCGGGACGCCGTCACTTGCCCCAGAAGTTCTCGCGGCTGCCGAGCCGTTCGCGGTCCGTGCGGTCCGGGCGACCGCGCTCGTCGTCCTCGTCGTTCTCGTCGTCCGCCGCGTCGCCGTCGGCGGCCTCGTCGTCTCCCTCCTCCGCTTCCGGGTCGTCGGGGAGGCGCTCGATCACTTCCTCCGCCGTCGCGTGGCTGGACTTCACGCGGTGGATCTTGACCTCGGCGCGCGCCGGGGGGAGGAGGCCGTCGACGAGGATGATGAATCCGTCGTCGGTGCGGCCGACGCCGGCACCGCTCTCGTGGATGTCGTCGACCTCGACGACGACCGCCTCGCCGGGCTGGACCGGCTGCTGTTTCAGCTCGTAGATCGGCATGTCGTAGTGGTTACACCACTCCGCGCCGCCTTTGTTGCCGTAGTGTTGACACCCCATCCCCTGAATGCGTTCGTCGAAGCTGGGGCAGTCGTCGGCGAGTGGACAGTCCGCCATACCGTAGGGGAGACCGGCCGCCGTTGTAAACGTTTTCGACTCTCAGGCCGAAATTCGCGAAAACGGCCGATTCACGCGTCTCAGCGGCGGCTGCTTCGAGAGGGAGACAACGGGGAGGACGCTTCCCCCGTCGATCTTACAGGAACTCGCGGACCTCGGAGTACCACATGTCGTGGTGGTCGACGGCGTCGAGCGCGTCCGCGACGTCGACCGCGATGGCGTGCCAGCAGCGCTGGTCGGGGTCGTCGGCGTCGAGGTTGTACGTCGCGTCCGCGCAGTTGCACTCCCCGTCCTCGACGACGTACTCGTCCTCGTGGCCCACGACGACGGTGAAATCCCGGTAGCGCTTCACGCGCCCCTCGCCGACCGCCTCGATGGCGCGCTGCCCGCGGTCGCCGTGTTCGTCGACGATGGCCGCGGCGATCGGGCCGGTCAGCTCTCCGGCCTCCTCGATCGCGGCGCGCCAGTCGTCGACCGGCTCCATGGTCCCCCGTTCTCGGGCGGTCGGTTAAACAGCGTCGGTCGGATCGGGGTGGGTCGGCCGGACCAGGCGGTGTTGGGTCTGGTCGGCGCTTCCAACGCGTGGTTTCAAGCCGCTTCCCCGCCTCCGTCCGCCATGGACGAGGCGTGCCAGCACTTGTCGTACCGCGAGGCGGGCGACGGGAAGTCGTTCGAGACCGCCCGCGCGTTCTGTACCGTGACGGGATCGTTCGTCCAACCGATGCGCGCGGACATCTGTAACGCGCGGTACGGACTCGACCCCGAGACGGACTGCGAGTTCTACGAGGAGCCGGAATCAGCGCCGACCGACGACGCGGACGCCGACGGATGACCTACGACGACTACCTCGACGGGAAGCCGGCGATCGTCACCGCGGCGCTTACGGGCGGCGTCCACGGGAAGGAGGCGCACCCGGACCTGCCGGAGACGCCGGAGGAGGTCGCCGCGGCCGCGGCCGCCTGCGAGGAGGCGGGCGCGAGCGTGCTCCACCTCCACGCGCGCCGGGACAACGGGGAGCGCGCCTTCTCGACGGAGCGCTTTCAGGCGGTGGCGGACGCGGTCCGCGAGGCCACCGACGACGCGGTCCTCCAGCACTCCACCGGGGGGACGGCGGCGCCGGACGCCCTCCGACACGAGCCGCTCCGGACCGACCCCGCCCCCGAGATGGCGTCGCTCGACATGGGGCCGCTCAACCGCTACGACCGGCTCACCTCGGAGAACACCCGGGAGCTGGTGTCGTCGCTTCACGCCGAGATGAAAGAGCGGGGCATCAAGCCCGAACTGGAGGTGTTCAACGACGGCCAGCTCAACGAGTCGTTGGCGATTCTGGACGAGCTCGACGACCCGCCGTACCTCAACTTCCTCTTCGGCGGCGGGACCACGTCGCCGCCGCACCCGCGGAATCTGATGAATCGGGTCGAGGCGCTCCCGGAGGGCGTCGAGTTCAACGTAATCGGGTTCGGCCCGCATCAGCTCCCGATGACGACCCAGTCGCTGCTGCTCGGCGGGCACGTCCGGGTCGGGCTGGAGGACAACCGGTACTACGAGCGGGGCGAGCTGGCGACGAACGAGCAGCTGGTGGCGCGCGCGACGCGGATAGCGGAGGAACTGGGTCGGCCCGTGGCGACGCCCGAGCAGACGCGCGAGATGCTGGGATTGCGGGGTCGATAACGAGAATTTGGGTCAGGAACGTCGATAGCGATACGATATTTAAAGATAGCGAGGGACGGCGACGACTATTTATAAATGAACGACGCGGTGGCGCGTGCCTCCGAGTGGCCGCCGAAGGCGGCCGCGAGGAGCACGCGCGAGGGACGCCGCGAGCGACGTGGGCGACCGAAGGGAGCCCCGAGCGAGCGGCGAGGTTGGGGAGGTGAGAGGTGCTGTGCGGTCACGGTCGGGTGGGACTCGAAGGGGCAGCCGGGAGGCCCGCGCAGGCGACGTAAGCACTGGAAGGAGCGAGCATCGCGAGCGACTGAAGCGCGCAACGAGCGTGCGCGGGCCTCCCGGCTGGGGCTTCGGCGGTGCTCGCCGTCGGCCTGTTGACGACTATTTATAAATGATTGATGCTGCTGAGATGGCGATCTCCAAAGCCTCAGTCGCGACGGCTCGCGCGCCTTGCTGCGCTCCTCAGTCCTCGTTTCACTCGCTCCTTACGGTGCTTGCTACGGCGTGCTTCGCTCTCGCGACTGCCCTTTTGAGTCCCGCCCCGCACAGCCTCAGACCTCCCCAGCCTCGCGGTTCGCGCTCTCCGAGCGCTCACCGCGTCCAGCGAGGGACCGAAGGTCCCTCTGGCAGCCGGCGCGTAGCGCCGGCGACCTCGCGGGCTGCTCGCGGCCTCCGCTTCGCTCCGGCCGCTCGCAGCCGCGCCACTACCTGCCGTCTATAATCTCTCGTCAGTGCCGGGCGCGCCCGTTTAAATATCGAACCATCGCTATCAATCTGCGATACTCGCTCCCGAAATCCCGCGTCGCTACGTCTGTACTGACCGCTACCGGTCGGAGAATATTACTTCCTGAGGCTCTCAACGGAGCCAACGGTGTACAGGTAAGCGCCCGCGACGTCCAATTTCCTCGCCGCAGCGCTGTCAATCACTTATAAATAACCCCGTTCGAAGAAAGCTCGAACCTACTCTAATACGATCAGCACGTCGCCCATGTCGACGCTGTCGCCCTCGCCGACGTGGACGCTCGCGACGGTGCCGCCGCGCTCGGCGACCACGTCGTTCTCCATCTTCATCGCCTCGAGGACGCAGACCACGTCGCCGGCGGCGACCTCGTCGCCCTCGCTCACGTCGACCGAGAGGATCGTCCCCTGCATCTCCGCGTCGATGGCCTCGCCGCCCTCCGCGACGTCGACGCTCGAATCGTCGCCCCCGTCGTCGGATTTCGCTTGGGGCGGACGCTGCTGGCCGCCGCTTCCGCCTCCGCCGCCCTCCGGCACCGGAATGGCGGGCGCGCCGCGCTCCTCCAACTCGACGTCGAAGCGCTTCCCGTTCACCTCGACGGTGAACTCGCGTTCGGTGACCTCCTCGTCGTCGTCGCCCGCGGACGCCGACTCCGACCCCCACTTCTCCTGCGCCTCGGCGACCAGCTCGCGGTCGAGCTCCTCGTCGAGGTACTTCGTCGTGTGCGTCCCGTCGACGAACCGCTCGTCGTCGAGCATGAGCCGGTGGAAGGGGACGATGGTGACGACGCCCTCCAGGTCGTACTCCGCGAGCGCGCGCTTCGAGCGCGCGAGGCACTCCTCGCGGTCCGGGGCCCAGACGATCAGCTTCGCGATCATCGAGTCGTAGTCGGTGACCAAGTCGTCGCCCTGCCGGAGCGCGTCGTCGACGCGCACGCCGATCCCGCCCGGCGGGTCGTACGTGTCCAGCGACCCCTCGTTGGCGGGCTGGAAGTCGTTCGCGGCGTTCTCGGCGTTGATCCGGAACTCGATCGCGTGGCCCTCCAGCGCCACGTCGCCCTGCGAGACGGACAGGCCCTCGCCGCTGGCGACCCGGAGCTGTTCCTTGACGATGTCGATCCCCGTCAGCTCCTCCGTGACGGTGTGTTCGACCTGGATCCGGGTGTTCACTTCGAGGAAGTAGAAGTTCGTCTCCGGACCGAGCGGCTCGGACGGGTCGCGGTCGGGGTCCTCCTCGACGAGGAACTCGACCGTCCCGGCGTTGGTGTAGTCCGCGGCGGCGACGCCCCGGCGGGCCGCCTCGCCGATCTTCTCGCGCAGCTCGTCGGAGAGCGCCGGGGAGGGCCCCTCCTCGATCACCTTCTGGTGGCGGCGCTGGAGCGAGCAGTCGCGCTCGCCGAGGTGGACGACGTCGCTCTCGCTCACCGAGCCGTCCGGGTCGTCCGCGACGATCTGGACCTCGACGTGGCGGGGGGTCTGGAGGTACCGTTCGAGGTACACCGAGTCGTTCGAGAAGTACGCCTCGCCCTCGCGTTTGGCGGATTCGAGCGCTTCTTCGGCGTCCTCCGCGCTCTCGACGACCTTCATCCCGCGGCCGCCGCCGCCGCCCTCGGCCTTGATCGCGACCGGGTAGCCGTACTCGTCGCCGAACTCCGTGACGGCCTCGACGTCGGTGACCGGCTCCGTCGTCCCGGGGACGATCGGCACGTCGGCGTCGTCCATCACGCGCCGGGCGTGCGTCTTCTCGCCGAGGCGCTCCATCGCGTCGCTCTCGGGGCCGACCCACGTGATCCCGTCGGCGGCCTCGACGCGGGCCGCGAAGTCGGCGTTCTCCGCGAGGAACCCGTACCCGGGGTGGATCGCGTCCGCGCCGGCCGAGCGCGCCGCCTCGACGACGGCCTCGCCGTCGAGGTACGAGTCGGCCGCGCGGGCGGGCCCCACGTTGTACGCCTCGTCCGCGTACCGGACGTGGCCGCCGTGCTTGTCGGCGTCGCTGTAGACGGCGACGGTGTCGACGCCGAGCTCCTCACAGGCGCGCATCACGCGGACCGCGATCTCGCCGCGGTTCGCCACGAGAACCTTATCGAACATTCCTGTCGGTTCTTCCACGAACTGCTACCAAACTCTGTCGGTCCGTGCCGGGACGAGTGAACTACCCCATCCTACTCGCTTACCGCTGACGCGGTTCGCTCCTTGAGGGTGGGGCTTCCTGTTTCCACGACGCGCTTTGTAGACACCGAAGTGGTGTCCGTAGGGAGCGCAGTCTCCACAGGCGGTGATTCGGAGTGTCCCACTCCTACTTTGTCGAGTCCGCGAGAAAGAATGTTCCACGACGCATTCGCGTCTCTGTCCGCCACAAACCCACATGATGGGCACGAATGCTCACGCACCCACAGCGGTTTGTCCGTCTCTGTCCCGCATGACGCGCATTCTTTCGTCGTTCCACCGGGGTCTACGGCAACGAAGTGCGTCCCCTCACGCTCACATTTGTATTCGAGCATTCGCAGGAACGTTCCCCACGAGGCCCCGGCACGGTTCCGAGAGTTGCCCGGTAGTTCGATTAGTCCCTTCGCGTCCAAGTCCTCGACGGCCACCAAGTCGTACTCTCGGGCGTAGTAGTTCGACAATTTGTGGAGGAAATCTCGACGCTTGCGTTTCAGGTCGGCGTGGCGTCGAGCGACCATCTCGCGCTGATCCTCCCAATTATTAGAGCCGCGTTCCTTCCGCGAGAGGTTGCGTTGAGCGCGTTCCAACCGCTCACGCTCGTCGGAGAAGTCTGGCGACTCGACAGCAGTGCCGTCCGTGTCGTGAGCGTACTTGACAATACCTACGTCAATACCCACCACATCCCTAGGATTCTCCGGTTTCTCTGACGTAGCTTCGTCCACGTCGATACCGAACGTGGCGTACCACTCGCCCGTGGGCTCTCGTTTGACCGTGACCTGCTTAATGGTCGCGTTCTCGGGGATGTCTCGGTGGAGGTGAATCGGGATCTCGCCGATTTTGCTCAACCGCAAGACAGGCCGACCACTCGTATTCTTGAGTTCGAAGCCGGACTGGTTGTAGGTGAGCGACCGATACTCCTGAGGCGGTTTCCACTTGAGCATCCCCACGGCGCGTCCGTTCTCCTTCTGCGCACGGAGCGTAGAGAGGTTGTCGTAGACACGCTTGACGACCATTTGGAGGACTTTCGAGTGAACGTCATTCAGGTCATCCCACCACGATTTGAGGTCGGGGAGTTGTCCCTGTACCTTGTAACGTGCTGGAATCTCGTCTGTCTCGTTGAGTTTGTAGAGGACGTGGTTGTGGAGTTGCCTACAAGTATCGACGTGGTGTAGAAGCGTCTCGGTAAGGGCTTCCGGTGGGTTAAGTCGATACTTGTAGCCGTAGTACATCTATGACTCTCGTTCCTCGATGAGTTCGTCCAGTTTCTCTTGGACGAATGAGGAGAGGCTCAGGTGATTGTCCTGAATCCACTCCTCTTGATCGTCACGGATGGAAATGGTCTTTCGCGTTGCCATATCATAACTTACGTAATTTACATACAAGTAGTTTGCGGGGGTGAGGGCTGCGGGCCAGTCGTCGCGGAATAGTTGTGAGACGATAACAGCGTGGACGAATCATTTTGCGATTCGTTAACACTCTAGAGATCTCCAATTTCTGGAGACGCTGTATTCCCTCTATACTACGCGACTCGGTCTTCGGCCTGCGTTGTTCGTTGAGAAAGCGGGCTTAGCGCCTGAAAACAATTAAAAGGACTGCGGGCGCCACGATCAGGTATGCTCGACGCGGGAAACCCGTACGTGTTGCCGTCGGTGCTGGTCGGCGCCGCCGTCTACCTCGGCCTCACGGTCGCGACCGACGCGTCGCTTCCGATCCGGGTCGGCGCGCTCCTCGTCCTCGTGGGCGTCGTCCCGGTCGTCCTCAACCGACTGCTCGGCGACCGGGGCGGACCGACCCTCGACGACGGCGACGAGTCGGCCGCCGCGACCGCGGGTGAGGACGCCGGCGACGAGGGGACGCGCTGAGCGACCGCGGGAGAGACTACCACAGGCATATATATCAGCGGACGTATCACCGAACGCGCCCTGAGGCAGGGCCGGGTCGACGGCGTAACGGTTCGACGCCGCGCCGTCGGGGGAATGTACGCGGCCGGACGCCCCCGCGTCCGGCGGTTCGGTTTGACGTGTCGACGACGCGACCAGCGACTGGTCGAAGCGCCCGATCTCCGGACAGAGTACGAGAGCGGCGCGCCCGCGCCTCAGAACCGGTCGCTGCGACCGGCCGCGGTCCACGGGTCCGCGGGCGCGTCGGCGGGGACGCGCACCCGGCGGCGGTGGAGACGGTCGATGCGACCGGCGAGCGCCCAGCGGTCCTCCTCGCGCCCCTCGTCCCCGTCGCTCGCGGCGGCCGCGGCGGCGAGTTCGCCGTCCCGGAGGTGCGCGGCGACCGCGGCGGCGATGGCGGCCGCCTCGTCGTCGCGGGCGTCGTCCGGGATCGAGAGGCCGGCGATCGGGGGAGCTCCGTCGGCGCTCTCCTCGCCGACCGCTTCGTCGTCGGCCGCCATCAGATCGGGATGTTGCCGTGTTTCTTCGCGGGCTGGTCCGTGCTCTTCCCCTTCAGCATCTTCAGGTCCTCGATCAGGCGGGCGCGGGTCTCGGTCGGCTCGATGACGTCGTCGACGAAGCCGCGGTCGGCGGCGGTGTAGGGGTTCGCGAACTCCTCGCGGTACTCGTCGATGAGCTCCTGTCTGCGCGCGTCGGGGTCGTCGGCCTCGGCCAGCTCCTCGCGGTAGAGGACGTTGACCGCGCCCTTCGGCCCCATCACCGCGATCTCCGAGGTGGGCCACGCGTAGTTGACGTCGCCGCCGATGTGCTTCGAGGACATCACGCAGTAGGCGCCGCCGTACGCCTTCCGGGTGATGACGGTCAGGAGGGGAACGGTCGCCTCCGAGAAGGCGTACAGGAGCTTCGCGCCGTGGCGGATGATCCCGTTGTGCTCCTGGTCGGTGCCGGGCATGAATCCGGGGACGTCCTCGAAGGTGAGGATCGGGATGTTGAACGCGTCACAGAAGCGGACGAAGCGCGCGCCCTTCTGGCTCGCCTCGATGTCGAGCGTGCCGGCGTTCACGCGGGGGTTGTTGGCGACGACCCCGATAGAGTGGCCGTCGAGGCGGGCGAAGCCGACGACGATGTTCTTCGCGAAGTTCTCGTGCACCTCGAAGAAGGAGCCCTCGTCGGCCACGCTGCCGATCACGTCCTTCATGTCGTACGGCTTCCGGGGGGCGTCCGGGACGATCTCCGCGAGCTCGTCGTCCGCCCGCTCGGGGTCGTCCCACGGCTCGACGCGCGGCGGGTCCTCCACGTTGTTCGCGGGGAGGTACGACAGCAGCCGCGCGATGTTGTCGAGCGCCTCCTCCTCGCTCTCCTCCGCGAAGTGCGCGACGCCGGAGGTCGAGGAGTGGGTGACCGCGCCGCCCAGCTCCTCGAAGCTCACCTCCTCGCCGGTGACCGTCTCGATGACGTCCGGCCCGGTGATGAACATGTGCGAGGTGTCTTTCACCATGAACGTGAAGTCCGTGATGGCGGGCGAGTACACCGCGCCGCCCGCGCACGGCCCCATGATCGCCGAGATCTGGGGGATCACGCCCGAGGCCTCCGTGTTGCGCCGGAAGATCTCCGCGAAGCCGCCGAGCGAGGCGACCCCCTCCTGGATCCGGGCGCCCGCGGAGTCGTTGAGGCCGACGACGGGCGCGCCCACGTCCATCGCCTTGTCCATCACCTTACACACCTTCTCGGCGAACACCTCGCCGAGCGACCCGCCGAAGACGGTGAAGTCGTGCGCGAACACGAACGTCTTCCGGCCGTTCACCTCGCCGTAGCCGGTCACCACGCCGTCGCCCGGGATCTGCTTCTCCTCCATCCCGAACGTGTGGTTGCGGTGGGTGCGGAACCGGTCGAACTCGTGGAAGGTCCCGTCGTCGAGGAAGTAGTCGATCCGCTCGCGGGCGGTCATCTTCCCCTTGTCGTGTTGCGACTGGATCCGGTCTTCGCCTCCGCCCTTCGCCGCCCGCTCGCGGCGCTCCCGGAGGTCCTCGATACGGTCGTCCATCGTCACGCCGGACCACCCTGAGTCATTACCTCGTCGGTCGGACAGCGGCGTCAAAAGGGTTCCCCTATCCGACGTTTTGGCGTTCGACGCGCGTCGAATGGCGGGCCGGGGAGGCGACGGCGGAGCGACGGGACCGCGGTGGCGACGCGGAGGGGAACCGCGCTCGACCCCGCGACCGCCGCGGAGCGGCCCTGCCTCCGGTTCACACGGCGACCGGCGGTTCGACGCTTTTAAACCTCCGATGGACCACTCTCCGATGAGACAGGCTTCGCCTGTTTCACTGACCCGTAGGAGCGACCTGCGTACTACGGAGGTGAAAATGGCAGACACAATACAAGAGGCCGTAACCCTCGCACTCGACGATGCGCCCGAGCGGAACTTCCGCGAGACCGTGGACATCGCGATCAACCTGCGAGACCTCGACCTCAACGATCCGTCGAACCGTATCGACGAGTCCGTCGTGCTGCCGGCTGGAACGGGGCAGGAGACACAGATCGTCGTCTTCGCGGAGGGCGAAACCGCCGTCCGCGCAGAGGAGGTCGCTGACGAAGTACTCGACAGCGACGACCTCGAAGACCTCGGAGACGACGACGACCGCGCAAAGGACCTGGCCGACGAGACCGACTTCTTCGTCGCGGAGGCCAACCTGATGCAGGACATCGGTCGGTACCTCGGTACCGTCCTCGGTCCGCGCGGGAAGATGCCTACCCCACTGCAGCCGGACGACGACATCGTCGAGACCGTCAACCGGATGAAGAACACGGTGCAGCTCCGGTCGCGCGACCGGCGCACGTTCCACACCCGCGTCGGCGCCGAGGACATGGGCGCCGACGCGATCTCGGACAACATCGACGTCATCATCCGGCGGCTCGAAGCAGACCTCGAGAAGGGCCCGCTCAACATCGACGGGATCTACGTGAAGACCACGATGGGTCCCGCGAAGGAGGTGCCCGTATGAGCTCGGTCCGCAAGACCGAGACGATTCCGGAGTGGAAACGGGAGGAGGTCGCCGAACTCGTCGAGTTCATCGACTCCTACCAGTCCGTCGGGATCGTCGGCGTGGCCGGCATCCCGAGCCGGCAGCTCCAGGCCATGCGCCGGGAGCTCCACGGCTCGGCGGCCGTCCGCATGAGCCGCAACACGCTCACGAACCGGGCGCTCGAGGAGGTCGACGACGGCGTCGAGGCGCTGACGGAGTACGTCAGCGGCCAGGTGGCGCTCGTCGGCACCAACGACAACCCGTTCGGCCTCTTCAAGCAGCTCGAAGCCTCGAAGACCCCCGCCCCGATCAACGCGGGCGAGGTGGCCCCCAACGACATCGTGATCCCCGAGGGCGACACCGGCGTCGACCCGGGGCCGTTCGTCGGCGAGCTCCAGACCGTGGGCGCGTCCGCCCGCATCATGGACGGCTCGATCAAGGTGACCGAGGACTCGACCGTGCTGGAGGAGGGCGAGGTCGTCGACGACGACCTCGCGAACGTCCTCGTTGAGCTCGGCATCGAGCCCAAGGAGGTCGGCCTCGACCTGCGCGCCGTCTACTCCGAGGGCGTGCTGTTCGAGCCCGACGAGCTCGAACTCGACGTCGACGAGTACCGCGAGGACATCCGGTCCGCCGCGGCCGCCGCGCGCAACCTCTCCGTCAACGCCGCGTACCCGACGGCCGCCACCGCCGGCACCCTTCTCGCGAAGGCGTCCGGCGAGGCGAAGTCCGTCGGCCTGTTCGCGGAGATCGAGAGCCCGGACGTCGTGCCCGACCTGATCGGGAAGGCCGACGCCCAACTGCGCGCGCTCGCGACCCAGATCGACGACGAGGAGGCGCTCCCCGAGGAGCTCCAGGGCGTCGAGGCCGCGCCGGCACCGGAGCCGGCGGCCGACGACGCCGACGAGGAGGAGGAACAGGCGGACGAAGACACGGAAGACGCCGAGGAGACCGACACCGACGACGACGCCGACGACGACGGCGACGACGGCGGCGAGGGACTCGGCGCGATGTTCGGATAACACGAGGTACACACCAATGGAATACGTTTACGCTGCGCTCATCCTGAACGAGACTGGCGAAGAGATCAACGAAGACAACGTCACCGGCGTGCTGGAAGCCGCCGGCGTCGACGTCGAGGAGTCCCGCGTCAAGGCGCTCGTCGCCGCGCTGGAGGACGTCGACATCGAGGAGGCCATCGAGACGGCCGCCGCGGCCCCGGCCGCCGGCGCGTCCGCCGGTGGCTCCGCGGACGCCGACGCGTCCGCCGACGAGGCGGACGCCGACGACGACGATGACGACGACGAGGCCGAGGCCGCCGACGAGGCGGACGACGACGAGGAAGAGGGCGACGGCGGCGAAGGGCTCGGCGAGCTCTTCGGCTGAGCCGGCGCGCGACTCCCCGACGCCGACAGCGTCGACCGACCACCGATTTTTCGCGACGCGTCAGTATCCGGAATGATAACGCCGTCAGCGATTTTATATGACGATCGCGGAAACGGAGAGTCGATGAAGATCGTCGACGGCGACAAGGCGGAGTGTGACCGGTGCGAGTCGGTGTTCCCGCTCGCGGACGTCTCCCTGTTGGAGAAGGAGACCAACCGCAACTACGAGCGGGTGCTGTGCGAGGAGTGTCTGAAGATCGTCGGCGTGCCGCGGGGGTACACCCTGCGGCGGGACATCACGCACCTCGCGACGTGAGCGCCCCGCGGGCGGGACGCCCATCGAAGTCCTTTTTTAGCGGCGACGGGAAGCCGCACTCATGGAAATCGACGCGGAGCTCCGTCGGCAGATCACGGTCTCGCTGGCGGCGGCCGCGGTGTTCATCGTCGGGCTGATCGCCATCGGGGTCACCTTCGGCGGGTCGACGGTCCTTCCGGAGGCGGGAGCGATCGCGCTCGTCGCGCTGTTGGCCGGGTTCGTCCTCCTGATGGCCGGCGTCGGAACGTACCTGATGCGCGCGAAAGACGAGTCGTAGCCCCCCGGACCGTCACCGCTCTTTTCGGCCGCTTTCCGTGTCCGACCTGCGGCGTTTACGCTTCGTCCGCCCCGTCAGCCTCGCGTCCGTCCCGCCAGTCGGTCACGTCGTCGGCGGCGGCCACCCGCGTCTCGTAGTACGAGAGGGGGTCGGCAGCCACTTGCATGTGGTCGTCCTCGTTGTGGCAGATCCCGTAGTTCGCGAGCGTCTCGCAGGTCGGCGGGGGGTACTGGGTCCCCCGGTCGTCTGTCAGGAACTCGGTCTGGTAGCGGATCCCCTCGGCGTCGAGGCTCGTGTCCGCGCAGAAGGCGACGACCTCGTCGGGCGTCATGCCGATGCCGACGAGGAACGCCATCAGCGCGAACGACTCCGCCGCGGAGAGCGCGGCGTCGCGCTCCGCCTTCTCGATCAGGTTCGTCATACACGGCGGGAACAGCGCGGGGGCGACGACGTCCGGCGGCTCGGCGTACGTCCGCTCGGAGAGCAGCCGCCGGAGGTCGGCGACGCGGGACTCCAGCGCCGCGGCGATCTCCTCGTCCGCGCCCAGCTCGAAGGGGAGCCCCTCGGCGACCCGCGCCTCGACGGCGGCCTCGAGCGCCGCGAGCAGCTCCTCGCGGGAGACGCGCACCGCGCCGTCGGCGAGCGCGCGGTTGACGAGCCGCCACGAGTCGCCCCACTCGGGCGAGGTGAGCCGGAGGTACGGGCCGACGTCGATCCGGTAGTGGTCGGGGTCGCGGCCGGCACCGGTGGCGCCGGTTCCGGCACCGCGGACGCCGGCCGGCGCGGTGGCGTCCGGGCGCACGGCGTCCGCGAGGTCGAACTCCGCGAGCAGGTCGTCGAGCCCGACGGTCGCGGACGACACCGACCGCAGCTCGTCGTCGGTCTCCAGGTCGCGGCGGACCCGCTCCATGGCGGTCGCCGCCTCCGCAGCGGCGTACTTCTCGATGGCGGGGTCGGAGTCGAGCAGCGAGACGAGGATCCGCGCGATGGGGTACGAGAGCAGCTCCGCCTGCGTGTCGGACGCGGACTCGCCGGGGAACTCGCCGCTCTCGGCGGCGACGGTCCCCTCGAGAAGGGCGCGCTCGACGCGCTCGCGGGCGCGCTCGACCGCCGGGGCGTCGGCCGCGACGAGCTCCGGCAGCGACACCGCGGCCTCGGCGACCGCCTCGCGGGCGCTCGCGAAGAACGGGTACTTGGCGTCGAGCGCGTCCATGTCGGCCCGAGGTAGTGAGGGCCGGCGAATAAGCGGTGCGGTCCGCGGTCGGTCGGCACGGCAGGGGACCCGGCCGGCGGCGGCTACTCGTCCGTCTCCTCGACGGCCGCGCCCGGCGCGTTCGACTTGACGCTCCGGAGCCCCTGTTTCGCCTTCTGCTTGGAGGCGTACCCCTGGCCGCCGTCGGCGATGACGTTGCCGTTGTCGTGGCGGAGCCGCCACCGGTACTCGTCCGCGCTGTCGCGGAACAGCTCGAACGTCGCGTCGCTGCCGCCCTCGTCGGGGGCCTCCTCGTCGCGCGAGACGTCGACAACGTGCGCGCCCGGCGCGTTCCGCTGGACGCTCTCGATCCCCGAGCGGGCGTCGCGCTTGTCGGCGTACCCCTCGCCGCCGTCGGCGACGATGTTGCCGTTGTCGTGACGGAGCCGCCAGCGGTACTGGTCGGCGCTGTCGGCGTACAGCTCGAACGTCGCCTTGCTCGCGGCCGCGTCCTCGTCGACCGCGGCCGCCTCGTCGGGCCACTCCATCTCGATCTCGAAGTGGACCGTCCCGTCCTCGCGTTCGAGTTCGACGTCGACGTCGCCCGTCGTGGCCGCGTCGACCGTCACCGTACCGGCGTCGTCGACCGGGACCGGTTCGCCGCGCCCCAGCGCCCTGGCGATCCGCCGAAGGTACGTGGCTAACCCCTGTCGGGTCCGTGACCGGCTCGACTCGTGGATGGTGTCGTCTGACATACAGGGAAGCAGTCTGCGCCGCGAAACAAAAGCGTATGCCCGAACCGAGGGCACGACCGCGGAGCCGCCGCTACGCGTCGGCGTCCGGCCGCTCCGAGTCGTCGCCCGGCCGCTCCGCGACGATCGTCTCGCCCGCGCGCACGTTGTCGCCCTCGGCGACGAGCAGGTCGTCGCGGCCTACGTCCGCGGGCAACACCACGTCGGCGCGCGAGCCGAACGAGACGTGGCCGACGCGGTCGCCGCGCTCGACGCGGTCGCCGGCCTCGACGGACGGGTGGATCCGCCGGGCGAACCAGCCCGCGATGACGAGCAGCTCGTACTCGCCGAAGTCGATCGCGACCTGCTCGTTGCGGTCCGACTCCTTGTCGAACGCCGGGCGGTTCGCGCCGGGGCGGTGGCGGACCTCGCGGACCTCGCCCGCGAGCGGCGCGCGGTTGACGTGGACGTCGGTGACGTTCATGAACACGCCGACGCGGAGCCGCGAGCCCTCCTCGCGCACCACGGAGACGGTGCCATCGGCCGGAGAGACGACCGCCTCCTCGCCCGTCGGCGGGTCGCGCTCGGGGTCGCGGTGGAACCAAAGGACCCCGAGCGCGAGCGCGACGAGCGCGGCGCCGACCGGCGGGACGAACGGCAGCGCGACGGCGCCCGCGAGCGCCGGGACGAGCGCCAAGTCCCACGCGGCGTCGACCACCGGGAACGGGAGGAGCCGCGAGAGCGGCGGCGCGCGGCTCACGGCGCCACCTCCGCGTCCCGCAGTTCGGGCGAGAGCTCGGTCCGGCCCGCCGCCCACGCCGCGAGCAGGTGGACGAGGTGGGTCGTGTCGTCGAGCCCGTCGGACATGTCGAGGTCTGCCTCGCCGGCGAGCGCGTGGAGCCGCGCGAGGTCGTCGCCGCCGTACTCGGAGCCGGCGCGGGCGACGCGGAGCGTCTCGCGGAGCAGCTCCCCCCCGTCGTACCCCTCGTCGAGGAGGTCGTCGAGCGTCGAGCGCGCGTCCTTCAGGTCGCCGCTCCGGGCGTCGGCGAGCGCCTCGCGGAGCGCGTCGTCGTCGCCGACCTCGCCCAGCGTCTCGTAGGCGGTCGACATGGTGATCTCGCCGCCCTCGACCGCGGTCGCCTGCGCCGAGAGGATCGCCTCGCGCAGGTCGCCGCCGGCCGCGCTGGCGACGAACTCCAGCCCGTCGCCGTCGTAGTCGACGCCCTCGCGGCCGCAGATCGTTTCGAGGACGTCGATCGTCTCGTCCGTCGTCGGCGAGCGCACGCGGACCGGGAAGCAGCGCGACCGGATCGGGGCGATGAGCTTCGAGGGCTGGCGGGTCGCGATCACGAACTGGGTGGTCCGGTGGTGTTTCTCCATCACGCGGCGCAGCGCCTGCTGGAAGTCCTCGCGGATCGCCTCCGCGTTGTCCAAGAGGACCGTCTTGTACTCGCCGGACATCGGCGCGTACGACGCCGACTCCTTCAGCACGCGGTTTATCATGTCGCGTTTCGCCATCGAGCTCCGACCGGCGAGGAACCCCTCGAACCGCGGGTCGGTCCGGATCTCCTTTTTCGTCCGGCCGAAGAAGTCGGCGACGTTGATCTCGATCAGGTCGGCGTCCGGGTCGGCGTGCGACGCGTCGGCGAGCGCCCGCGCCGCCGCGGTCTTCCCGACCCCCGGCGGCCCCTGAACGACGAGGTTCATCGGCTCGTCGACGGCCCGGCGCAGCCGGTCGCGGGCCTCGTCCTGCCGGATCTCGTCGAGGTCGGGCGCGTGCGTGTCTATCCACAGCGGTCCGTCCATGCCGTATGGGTCCGGCCCGAGCGCTCAAGAATCGGTCGGTCGGCGCGCCGAGACGGCGAGCAGGTCCCGGTATCGGAGGGAAGAACACGTCCCGAATCGGGGGCGACCCCGGACGTTTCGTTACGATCACCCCCCTGCGATCCGTTTAGAAGTGGGGTGTCGAGGACATCCCGACGACCGACATCAGGCCCACAGAATAGATTATAGGTATTCTTCTACCTTCTCGATTGTCTTGAGTTTTTAATAATAATTTGAGTAAATGAACATCAATCGTTAAGTATGGGCCAGCCGAATCTGTGGACACATGTCACGTGACAACAGCGGAGATTCGGAGAGCGGACTCACCCGTCGCCACTACGTTGCCGGCGCCGGGAGCCTCGCAACCGTGGGGATCGCCGGCTGTTCCGGCGGCGGCGGCGACGGCGGCAGCGGAGATGCGGTCGAAGCGCTACACGGCTGGACCGGCGGCGACGGCGCCGCGGCGGCCGAGGCGCTCGAGGAGGCGTTCAACGAGGCGCATCCCGACACCGACCTCAACATGAACGCCATCGGCGGCGGCGGCAACCAGAACCTCGACGCCGTGGTCGCGAACCGGCTCCAGAGCGACGACCCGCCGGGGTCGTTCGCCGGGTGGCCCGGTCCGAACCTCCAGCGCTACGAGGGCGTCCTCGGCAGCGTCGACGACGTCTGGGAGGAGAACGGCTTCGAGGACGCGATGGTCGACGAGGCCGTCGAACTCCACCAGCAGGGGGGTAGCTACCGGGCCGTGCCGCTCGGCTCCCACCGGCTGAACTGCCTCTTCTACAACGTCTCGGTCGTCGAGGACGCCGGGATCGACGTCGAGTCGCTGAACAGCACCGCGGCGCTCATCGACGCCCTGGAGACCGTCGGCAGCGAGACCGACGCGATCCCGATGACCCACGGGATGTCCGGCACGTGGACGACGACCCAGCTGTGGGGCGCCGTGATGCTCGGCGAGAACGGCTACCAGCCGTACATGGACTTCCTCGCCGGCGACGGCGACGAGGCGGCCGTGCGCGCGGCGTTCGAGCGCACCGCCGAAATCCTGGAGAACCACATCAGCGAGGACGCGTCCTCGATCGGGCTGACCGACTCGAACCAGAACATCATCAACGGCGAGGCCGCCTTCATCCACCAGGGTAACTGGGCGGCGGGCGCGTTCCGGAACGCCGAGGACTTCGAGTACGAGGACGACTGGGGCTTCAAGACGTTCCCCGGCACGGAGGGGATGTACACGCTCCACTTCGACTCGTTCATCTACCCGGCGAACAACCCGACGCCCGAGGCCTCGAAGACCTGGGAGGCGTTCGTCGGCAGCCCCGAAGCGCAGATCGCCTTCAACCAGTTCAAGGGGTCGATCCCGACCCGCACCGACGTGAGCATGGACGAGTTCGGTCCGTACCTCCAGGAGACGGCCGAGGACTTCGCCAACGCGGAGTACCGGCCGCCGAACCTCCAGCACGGGCTCGGCGTCCCCTCCGAGACGATGACGCAGCTCAACGAGGTCATCTCCTCGGAGTTCACCGGCCCGTACAACGTCGACGCGGCGACGACGGGCTTCCTGGACGCGGTGTCGAACTGAGCACGACCAGATGCTCGATTTTTACCGTCGATTGTACCGGACGATCAGGCCCTCCTCGGGGGACGACGAGAGCGAGGTTCGCGCCGACGGCGGCGTCGTGAGCGACGGCCCCGCCGCCGACCCGCCGACGGAGCCGGACCGGGACGCGACGGCGCGTCTCAAGGCGGCCCTGGACCGGCGGTTCGGGAGCGACTTCATGGAGTCGTCGATATTCTGGCTCCCGCCGTTCCTGCTGATGGGCCTGTTCGTCTACGGTGCGGTCATCTGGAACCTGCTGATCTCGCTGACCGACTACCAGCGGTTCGAGAACGCGCCGGACTACTCGGACCTCGACTTCGAGATGTACACCCGGGCGCTCGCGGACTCCGGGTTCGTCGACGCCGCGGTCAACACGCTCATCCTGCTCGTCTTGTTCACGGCGGGAACGCTCGTCGTCGGCCTCCTGCTGGCCATCCTGATCGACAGGGGGATCCGCTTCGAGAACTCGTTCCGGACGGTCTACCTCCTGCCGATGAGCCTCTCGTTCGTTGTCACCGCCCAGTTCTGGCTGTGGATCTACAACTACAACAACGGGATCGCCAACAGCGTCATCGGGACGTTCGGCCTCGGGCCGGTGAGCTGGCTCGGTAATCAGGACATCGTCCTCTACGCGATCATCTTCGCGTTGATGTGGCAGTTCTCGGGGTACGCGATGGTCGTGTACCTCGCCGGCCTGCGCGCGATTCCGAGGGAGCACTACGAGGCGGCCAAGGTCGACGGCGCGTCGACCCTGAAGATGTACTGGCGCGTGATCATTCCCCAGCTGAAGGGCGCGACCATCAGCGCCGCCGTCGTGCTGATGGTGTTCGGCATGAAGGCGTTCGACTTCCTCTACTCGCTGGTGGGGGGGTACCGGCCGCCGAACGGCGCCGACATCCTCGCGACGAAGATGGTGCGCGAGGCGTACGCGAACCTCAACTGGGCGTACGGGTCGGCGATCGCGATCGTCCTGTTCGCGATGGCGCTCGGCGTCATCGGCCCGTACCTCGTCTACGAATACCGGAGGGATAACCTATGAGCGACGAAGAACTTCGAACCGACGGCGGCGCGACGACGACGACGGCGCGGCTGCGCCGGAACCTCGACCAGATGACGGCGGAGGACGCCGGCCTGTACGTCGTCCTGATCTTCGCGGCGGCGTTCTACCTCGTCCCGATCGAGTCCGGACTGGTGACCTCGTTCAAGACCGGAACCGCGATCATCGAGACGGCGCCGTTCGCTCCGCCGGGGCCGTCCGGATTCACCCTCGAGAAGTGGCAGACGGCGATCGACGCCCTGCTTCGCGGGATGGGGAACAGCCTGCTGTACGCCGTGCCCGCGACGGTCATCTCGGCTGTCGTCGGGAGCGTCACGGCGTACGGGCTGACGATCCCGACCTGGAAGAAGTCGTACAAGGCGGTGGTGCTAATGCTGATCATCGCCGGGATCTTCATCCCGTACCAGGCCGTGCTGGTACCGCTGACCCAGTTCTGGTCGCAGTGGGCCCAGCTCGACCAGGTGTTGTCGTTCGTCTGGGCGCTCGGCGTCTCGAACGACTACGCCGGCATCGTCGAACTGGTGATCACCCACGTCGCCTACGGGATCCCGATCTGTACGCTCCTGTTCCGGACGTACTACAAGACGATGAGCGAGGAGATGATCGAGTCGGCCCGCCTCGACGGGGCGACGCTCCGTCGGGTGTACCGCCGGATCGTCCTCCCGCTGTCGGGACCGATGTTCGCCGTCGTCCTCATCTATCAGTTCACCCAGATCTGGAACGACCTCCTGTTCACGCTGGTGCTCGTCTCGACGGAGTCGAGTCCCGCGGCGCCCGTCGTGTTAATCTTAGCGGGTCTCGGGACCTCGCTGGAGGGGCAGGACTTCGCGCTCCGGATGGCCGGCGCGTTCTTCGCGGCGCTGCCGACGCTGGCAGTGTACATCTTCTTCGGCGAGGAGTTCGCCGATGGGGTGGCGGCGTGACCCGGACGCCCACATCTGCCGGCGGCGGCGGTCGCCCGGGACGACGGCGGCCGGACTGCGAGGCGGCGCGGCGCGCGAACGACCACACGACACCGACCACAACACAAAGACATGGCAACGCTTGAACTCGACTCGATAACGAAGACGTTCCAGGACGGAGACGAGGAGATCGTCGCGGTCGACGACGTCTCGATGTCGATCGACGACGGCGAGTTCCTCGTCGTCGTCGGTCCCTCCGGCTGCGGGAAGTCCACGACGCTCCGGATGGTCGCCGGCCTGGAGACGATCACCGCCGGCACGCTCAGCATCGACGACCGCGTCGTCAACGACGTGAAGTCACAGGACCGGGACATCGCGATGGTGTTCCAGTCGTACGCGCTCTACCCGCACATGAGCGTCCGACAGAACATGTCGTTCGGCCTCGAGGAGTCGACGGACCTCCCGGACGACGAGATCAACCGGATGGTCTCGGAGACGGGCGAGATGCTCGGCATCTCGAACCTGCTCGACCGGAAGCCGAGCGACCTCTCCGGCGGCCAACAGCAGCGGGTCGCGCTCGGCCGCGCCATCGTCCGCGACCCCGAGGTGTTCCTGATGGACGAGCCGCTGAGCAACCTCGACGCGAAGCTCCGTGCGGAGATGCGGACCGAGCTCCAGCGGCTCCAGAACGACCTCGGCGTGACGACGGTGTACGTCACCCACGACCAGACGGAGGCGATGACGATGGGCGACCGGATCGCCATCCTCGACGGCGGCGAGCTCCAGCAGGTCGCGACGCCGCTGGAGTGTTACCACGAGCCGGCCAACCAGTTCGTCGCGAGCTTCCTCGGGGAGCCGTCGATGAACTTCTTCGACGTGACGCTGGAGGGCGACCGGCTCGTCGGCGACGCCTTCGAGTACCCGATCCGCGAGGACGTCCGAGCCGACCTCGGCGACGCGACCGACCTCGTCCTCGGGATCCGCCCCGAGGCCGTCGAACTCGTCGACGAGGCCGGCGACCACGAGTTCGAGACCACCGTCGACGTCGTCGAGCCGATGGGCGACGAGAACACGGTGTACCTCCACTTCGACCCGGACGCCGACCCCGAGAACGCGTCGGCGCTCGTCGCGACGATCGACGGGTTCAACCGAGTCAGCGAGGGCGACACGGTGACCGCGCGGATCCCGGAGGACGCGATCCACCTCTTCGACCGGAGAACGGGCGAGGCGCTCCACAACCGGTCGATGAAGGACGCGGCCGACCAGGTCGACCTCTAAGGGGCCGGCGGCGCGCGGTCGCTGTCCTTTTTTAAATATCTCGCTCCGCCCGACGCTCACCAGTACTTCGTCCGGTCGACGCCGTCGGCGAGTAGCGCCGCGGCGGCGACGTGCGCGTACGCGCCCCACGCGAGCGCGAGCAGCGCCGCGACGCTCCGCGTGGCCGTCGCCGCGAGCGCGGTCCACGCGACGACGACGAGGACCGTCGCGCCGACCCACGCGAGGAAGTACGAGCTGGAGGCGGTCCCGGTGAGCGCCTCGCGTCGCAGGCCGGCGCGGAGCCCCTCGCGGACGCTCACGGCGGCCGCCGACGGGAAGAGGTACGCGCAGACGACCGTGACGAGCAGCGCGACGGTCGAGAGCGTCGCGAGGCCAACGCCGCTCAGCGCGCTCGGGACCCGCCCGGCCGCGACGACGTAGCCGACGCCGACGACGGTGACGACCGCCGGGGAGAGGTAGACGGCGGCGGCGCCGGAGAGTCGCCCGGCGAGCCGCGCCGTCGTGCCCGTCGCGACGGCCGGGAACCCGTCGCCGGCGAGCACGCCGCCGACGAGGCCGAGGAACGCGGCGAGCGGGCCGACGGCGAGCAGGAGCGGCGCCGCGAGCGCCCAGTCGGGCCAGAGGCGGGCCGCGACCCGGAGCAGCGCGCCGGCGAGGAACAGCGCCGCGAGGCACGTCGCGGTGCCGTCCAGCCGCGTCCGGTCGGCGACCGGGTAGCGGAGGGCCTCGAGGAACATCTCACGCACCCCGCGGCGGGCCGGCGGCGCCACGCGTCCGCGGGCGGTCGGTCGGTTCGAACACGTTCGAGCGCCTCGTCGCCGGTCCGCAAAACGGTGTCGGTCGCGCCCATCGCGCGGAGCACGGGGCGGTCACTCTCGCAGCCGCTCCATCTCGCGGCGGACCCCCTCACGGACGCGGTCGGTCACGTCGCCGTCGGCCGGCCCGTCGACGGTTTCGGCGTCCTCGGTCTCCAGCAGGCGGTCGAGCTTGCGCTCGAACTCCCGCTCGTCGATGTCGCCGTTGGCGTACCGCTCGCGGAGGGCGTCGAGCGCGGGGTCGCCGGTCGCGTCCTCGCCGCCGTCGGGGTCGGCGTCCGGGACCGGCTTCGTCAGGGTGTGGAGGACGGGAAGGAGGATGACGAGGCCGAAGAACCACACGAGCGGGAGGGTCCACCAGAGGCCGGTGAGGAGCGGGGCGGCGACGCCGGCGCCGACGACGCAGAGCGCGAACACCCGCCGCCAGCGGTGGCGGAGGTTCCACGCGACCCGGCGGGCGAGTCCGGTCATGATTGAGGCGACGCCTGCGAGGCGGAAAGCGGTTTCGTCGGCGGGCTGCGGCGGGGCGTGGCGGGTCGCGCCGGCGGTCACGCGTGCTCGCGATCCTCGATCACCAGCCGGTCCCCGGGGTCGACGCCGTGGCGGTCGCTCCACCCGCGCGGCACTTCGAGGACGTACCGTCCGGTCCCCTCGTAGCGCGTGAGCGGCCGCGACTCCGGTTCGGCCTCGTGGATCCTCGTGACCGTTCCGTTGGCGTCGACGAAGACGATGTCGAGCGCGAACGCCATGTCGCGCATCACGTAGGCGCGCTCGGCGCTCTCGCCGTGGACGAACAACATTCCCTCACCGTCGTCGAGGGCCTCGGTCGCGGAGAGCCCGACGTACTGCTTGACGAAGCCGTCGGCGACTCGGGCCTCGACGGTCGCGAGCGTCTCGCCCGTCTCGCCGTCGACCGCCTCGACCGTGGCGGTATCGTAGCCGGTGATGAGAAGGGCCGGGTTCGTCGCGGCGACGGCGGCTCCGAGGAGGCCGACGAGCGCGAGCGCGGCCGCGATCCCGACGAGGCGGCGGTTCACGGTCGGGGTTCGCGTCGCGGAAGGAAATCGTTTTCCGCTCTCGGCGGGTTCAGACGGGTGAGGGCTCGTGGTCTAGCTGGTTATGACGCGGCCTTTACAAGGCTGAGATCGGCGGTTCGAACCCGCCCGAGCCCACTTGTCGGCGCCGCGAACAACTCGTGAGCGCCGCCGCCGTGACTGTTCGAGGGCGGGTTTGAACCCTATCGGTCGCGCGCAGCGAACGGAGTGAGCGAGCACGTCCGATTTCGGTTCGAACCCGCCCGAGCCCATCTCCTGCGGCGAGCAATCCGCGAGCCGCAGGTACGGAGGGGTCGGTTGGAAAACCTGGAGAAGTTACTGGAACTGGCTCCCGAGGGTCGCTTGTCCGTGGCCGCCCGCGTCCCCGTCGATTGACTCGGACTCGTTGTACGGAGAGTGCGTCACGGCGTATCCGCTCTCTGTCTGCTCAACCCCGTCGATCGTATAGAGTTGGAGAGGCTTCTCCTGTTTCGTCGTGACCGGGAAGTCGTAGTTTTCGGCGTCGTATTTGAACTCCTTGCCGGCTTCTAAGCGCCGTTCAACGAACTCCTCGTGGTCTCGAATTCGCTTCGAAACCGTGGCGTGAGCGAGTTCCGCGACGCCGGCGACCTCCGCGTCGAACACCTCCGTAAACTTCTCTTGGAGCTCGTATCCGACGGAGTTCCGAGCGGCGATCATCGCCGCCAGCGAGGTCGTCCCAGTTCCCCAGAACGGATCGAGTACTGTGTCCCCGTAGACGCTGTACATGTTGATGAGCCTGTACGGGACCTCCAGCGGGTACGCGGCCGAACGATCCCTGAGCTCGGTGTCGGCGTCCGTCAGCTCCTGAGACGTCCCCCGAACGTCTTCCCAGACGTCGGAGAACCACTCGTTGCGCTCTTCCCAGAAGTACGCCGACTCGTATCGGACGTCGTTCCCGGACGGGAACTCCCGGCTCTGTTTCCCGTTACGGAAGACGAGCAGGTACTCGTGTTCGAGGGTCGCGTAGGCGTTCGGCGGCATCATCCCCGACCCCATGAACTTCGCCGCCGAGTTGGCGGGTTTCCGCCAGAGGATGTCCGGGAGGGGTTCAAACCCCATATCGTCGAAGTATTCGGTGATCCGCGCGTGGTTCTGGTAGACTCTGAAACTGTCGTCCACCTTCCGAGTCGCGTCGCCGATGTTGATACACGCGATCCCGCCGTCAACGAGGACCCGTTCGACTTCCTCCCACGTCTCGGCGAGTTCCTCGTGCATCAGGTCGAAGGCCCGCCGACCGTCACCGTCGTCGAGAGACGTTTCAATGTCTGCGTTCAGCGAGAAGAAGAGATCGTCCCACATCTCGATCATCGGGTACGGCGGGGAAGTCACGACGAGTTCGACGCCGTCGTCCTCTATCTCTGACAGCGAGCGCGAGTTCCCGATGAAAATATCGTGGGAAGTTTCCATGCGTATAAGCTACTCATGCGGGTGTTTGTAGTTATTGGTGGAGTTCGGGATCAGTCATCCTCGTCTCCGATCTCGATGTCCATCTCCTCGCTTAATTCGGACGCGTTGACCGTCATTGCTTTGTTCGATTTGTTCTCATCGTAGGTGACGATCGGGACCTCAATGCCCTCCTGAAGATCGTCCGGGTACGTGGTCGGTTTTATCTGAACAGGCTGGTCGCCGACGTATCCGTCAATACCTTTGCTTTCGTCCTCAGCGCTCGCACGAGTCACCTCTTCGTTATACATCTCGCCCAGTTTCCGCAGTATCGCTTCCTGAATGTCGAAGCCCTCGTAGGTTTTGAACAAAACTAAATCGCGGAGGAAATCGTGCGTCATCTCCTCGTCGATCTCCTCGAACGCGTCTCGCATCTTTTCAACCATCGGGTACGCTGTCTCGGTGGCCTCCTCGAGTCGTTCGTCTCCGTCGTGTTCCGTTTTGTAGTATTTCACCCAGTCCTCGAACGTTCCGTCAGGATGCTCCTGCCGAAACTCTTCAATGATCTCGCTCATCTGCCCCACGACCCGCGGTCGATTAGACTGTGAGAGGTTGACTGCGGGCCTCAGCAGATACGTTGTGTACTTTGGATTATCGATAGGGAACTCTTCGACCTCTTCGGCGACTAACCGGTCACGCTCTTCCTCGGAAATTCTGAACTCGTCTTCATCAGACATATTTCAGACTACATTTCAGAGTGTGAAAAATACCTAGGCCATAGGGCCGGACACGAAAACGAGTGTTCGTCGTGTTCGCGTAGTTTTGCCGGTCCCTCCCTCCAGTCGTCCCCGATTCACGGTAGCCGGTTTCTCAGAGGTCGTCCGCGTCGAACTTCAGAAGCCCGGCGAGCGGCGGCGCGAGCGTCCAGAACACGAGCATCGCGGCCGCCGACAGCTGCTGGTTCACGGTGTCGCCGCTGAACAGCTGCTCCGCGAGGAAGGCGTTCGACAGCGCCTCGACGGCGGTCGTCGGGTTCGAGACCCGGAGGAACACGTCGATCTGGGCCGCGGACACCGGCAGCGCGTCGACGACCGGCCCGACCGCACCCACCAACTGGCCGGTGAGGGGGCCCCACAGCAGGACGAAGAGGACGTAGACTCCGACGCCGCCGATGAGCGCCCGGCGCTGGGTCGAGGACGCCGCGGAGCAGCCCACGGAGACGGCGACGAACACGACGCCGAGCGCGGCCGCGAACACGGTGTAGCCGAGGAACGCGCCGGCGTTGAACACGACCGGCGCGGCGATCAGCACCAGCGCGGGCAGCAGGAACCCGGCGAACACCGCGAGCGCGAGCGCCGCACCGCGGCCGGCGACCTTCCCCAGGACCACGTCGGCCCGCGAGTGCGGCAGCGACAGGAGGAGCTTCAGCGAGCCGGACTCGCGCTCGCCGCTCACCGCGTTGTAGCCGACGACGACGCCGACGAGGGGGACCAGCGTCGTGACGAGGAAGCGCCCGACGAAGGCGCTCAGGAGGAGTTCGGTCGCGAACTGCTCGCTCTCGCCGGTGGGCCGCACCGCGTACGCGAACGCCGCGACGAGCAGCGAGAACAGCACCACCAGGGCGATCATGCCGCGCGACTGGACCGTCTCCCGGAAGTCCTTCCGAGCGATGGCGGCGAGGCTCATCGGTCCACCTCCTCTTCCGCCGGTTCGTCGTCGGCCGTCGGTCCGGAGTCGGTCGGGTCGACACCTGTCGGTCCGGAATCGGCCTCCTCGGAGTCCGAACTCGCCGCGTCGCCCTCCGTGTACGCCAGGAAGAGGTCCTCCAGCGACGCCTCGCGGGTGTGGAAGTCGGCGACCGCGACGCCGGCGTCCTCCAGGGCGGCGATCACGTCCGTCTTCGCGTCGCTGGCGCAGTTCACCACCAGTTCGTCGCCGTCGCGGGTGACGCCGGAGACGCCGGGGAGCGCGCGGACGGCGGCGACCGCGTCGTCGTCGGCGCCCGCGGCCGCGACCTCCAGGGTCTCCTCGCCGCCGACGGCCTCGCGGAGCCCCTCGACTGAGTCCTCGGCGACGAGTTCGCCGTCGCGCAGGATGCCGACCCGGTCGCAGACGGCGTCGACCTGTTCGAGGATGTGCGACGAGAAGAAGACGGTGGCGCCGCGCTCGGCCTCGGCGCGGACGATCTCGCGCATCTCCTTCGCGCCGGCCGGGTCGAGGCCGGAGGAGGGCTCGTCGAGGATCAGCAGGTCGGGGTCGCCGACGAGCGCCATCGCGAGGGCGAGCCGCTGGCGCATCCCCTTCGAGTACTCGCCGGCGTCGCGGTCGGCGGCGTCGGCGAGGCCGACGCGGTCGAGCAGCGCGTCCGGGTCGTCGGCCGCGTCCTTCGACTCGACGGCGAACTCGACGTGGCGCCGACCGGAGAGGCGGTCGTACACCGAGAAGCCGTCGGGGAGGACGCCCGTCCGGCGCCGGATATCGACCCCCTCGGTCGCGACGTCGGCGCCGAGGACGCGGACCGTCCCCGCGGTCGGGCGGACGAGGTCCAGCAGCATGTCGATCGTCGTCGACTTGCCCGCGCCGTTCGGCCCGAGGAACCCGTACACCTCGCCGTCGTCGACGGTCAGGTCGAGGTCGCGAACGGCCGTGACGTCGGCGAACTCCTTGGTCACGCCCCGCAGTTCGATCGCGGTCATACCCCTCGGTTCCGGCGTGAGTTGATAAAGGGTTGCGGGTCGAGGCGCAGGCCGCCCGGGACCACGTCCGCCGGAGAGAATGTCGGCGATCGTATCTGTTCTCCGCCAGCGGAATTGTTTGTTTAGTAGTAATAAAAATCACCTTCCGTTTTCCTGACTGCTTTTCGCCGCTCGGGACGGATCAGACCGTGAATAGAAATTAGCTATTTATCGGCGCTATTTCCGCTCTACCTACAGATTTGGTATCGGAAAAAGGTTTAAATGATAATATCAAACATATCCATCGGCATGGGTCCGATACCACTTCAGGCAGCTGTCGAGTTTACGCATAGTCCACTGCTAACTTTCATAATTGGTTTGATTATTGTCGTCGCGCTGCTCGTGTGGCTGGACCTCCCGGCGTTTATCGGGCTGATCATCTCGGCGTTCCTGGTCGGCGTGGTGAACACGATCTTCGTCGCCGACTTCTCCGCCGCCGACGCCGGAAATCAGGTCGCGACGGCGTTCGGGAACGGAATGGCGGGGATCGGCATTCCGATCCTCATGGCCGCGGTCATCGGCAAGGGGATGTTAGAGAGCGGCGCGGCCCAACGGGTCGTCCGCGGGTTCCAGAACGTCCTCGGCGAGGGCAACTCCGACGTGGCGCTTCTGGGAAGCAGTTCGGTGCTGGCGGTCCCGGTGTTCTTCGACAGCGTGTTCTATCTGTTGGCGCCGCTCGCGCGCTCGATGCGGGCGCGGGTGGGCCGCGACTACACGCTGTTCATCGTCGTCGTCGGCGCGGGGGCCGCGACGACCCACGTGTTCGTCCCGCCCACGCCCGGTCCGCTCGCGGTCGCCGACCGGATCGGAAGCAACCTCGGGATGACGATCCTCGTCGGACTGGCGGTCGCCATCCCGGCCGCAATCGTCTCGGGGCTCGTCTACGGGCGCTGGATCAACAGCCGGCTGGACATCCCGCTGCGCGACACGATGGCGACCTCGACGGAGGAGCTTCAGGAGGTCGCGGACCGCCCGACCAGCGAGCTTCCGGGCATGCTGGAGTCGCTTGCGCCGATCCTGCTGGCCGTCCTGCTGATCGCGTCGTCGACGTTCGTCAACACGTTCCAGGATCCGGTTCCGGCGCTCGCCTCGCTCCAGCCGGTCACCGACTTCCTCGGCAACAAGAACGTCGCGCTGACGATCGCCGCGCTCGCGGCCGCGTACACGTTCTACCGCTACGACACGATGACCCAGAGCGAGTGGAGCGACGAGCTCACCGAGGCGCTGAAAAGCGGCGGGAACATCGCCGCGATCACGGCGGCCGGTGGCTCCTTCGGCGCGCTGCTCGCCGCGTCCGGAATCGGTGACTACCTCGCCAACGCGCTTCAGGAGGTCGGTATCGGCCTGCTCGTCACGGCCTGGCTCATCGCCGCCATCGTCCGCATCGCGCAGGGGTCGGCCACGGCCGCGATGTTGACCGCCGCGGGGATCATGGCCCCGCTCACCGGGCAGCTGACCGTCCACCCGGCGTACCTGGTGATGGTCATCGGCGCCGGCGGGAACATCTTCTCGTGGTTCAACGACTCCGGCTTCTGGCTCGTCAGCGAGATCGGCGGGCTCACCAAGCGGGAGACGCTCCAGACGTGGACCGCCCTCACGACGATCATCTCCGTGACCGGGCTGATCACCGTGCTAATCCTGTCGACGCTCCTCCCGCTCGCCTGAGGCGAGCGGCCCGTTTCCGAGCGGTTTTTCGAACGACTCGACCCCCGCCAGCGACTCAGCCACACGGCGGCCGCCCCGTCGCTACGCGTCGTCCTCGGGCGGCCAGTCGACGCCGCGCTCGGCGAGCAGGTCGGCGAACCCGTCCTCGTCGACGACCGGCACGTCCTCGGCGGCCGCGTCGTCGCGCTTCGATTGCCCGGGACTCTCGCCCGCGACGAGGTAGTCGGTGTTGCCGGAGACGCTCGACGTGGCGTTCGCGCCGCGCGCCTCGACGTGCGCCTGCGCCTCGCTCCGCGGGACGGACAGCGAGCCGGTGAACACGAACGTGAGCCCGTCGAGCGCGTCGGCCGCGCCGTCACCCGCGTCGGTCTCGAACGGCTCGGGGTCGACGCCGCGCTCGCGGAGCCCCTCGATCGCGGCGCGGTTCTCCTCGGTGTCGAGGAACGTCCGGATCGACGCGGCCACCTCGGGACCAACGTCGTCGACCTCGCGGAGCGCGTCCTCGTCGGCGTCGAGGAGGGCGTCGAGCGTCCCGAAGTGCGCCGCGAGCGCGCGGGCGGTCGTCGCGCCCACGTCCGGGATCCCCAGCCCGGCGAGGAAGTCGTCGAGCGGCGGGCTCCGGGTCGCGTTCAGCTCGCGGAGCAGGTTCTCGGCGCTCGTCTCGCCCCACCCCTCCAGGTCGGCCAGCTCGTCGGCGGTCAGGTCGTAGAGGTCCGGCAGCGACTCGACGAGGCCGGCCTCGCGGAGCTGTTCGACCCGCTCCGGGCCGAGCCCCTCCACGTCGAGCGCGTCGCGGCGCGCCCAGTGTTCGACCGCCCGCTCGAGCTGCGCCGAGCAGCCGAGCCCGCCGGTACAGAACGCGAGCGGGCCGTCGCGCTCGATTTCGGCACCGCAGACGGGACAGGCGTCGGGGAACTCGTAGGTCCCCTCGCTGCGCTTCTCGACGACCTCCGGGACGTACGGGATCACGTCGCCGGCGCGGTAGATCCGGACGCGGTCGCCGACGTTCACGCCGAGCGCCTCGATCTCGGCGGGGTTGTGGAGCGTCGCGCGAGAGACGGTGACCCCGCCGACGTCGACGGGGTCGAGCTCGGCGACGGGCGTGAGCCGCCCGGTGCGGCCCACCTGGACCGTGACCCCCTCGACGGTCGTCGTCGCGGTCCGCGGCGGGAACTTGTGCGCGAACGCCCAGCGCGGCGCGCGCGACGTGCTCCCGAGCGCCTCGCGGTGGGCGAGCGCGTCGACCTTGATCACGACGCCGTCGACGGCGTAGTTCAGGTCGTCGCGCGCGGCCAGGATCTCGTCGCGGTAGTCGATCGCGGCCTCGACGTCGTGGACGACCTCCACCCGGTCGTTCCGGCGGAGGCCGAACGACGCGAACGCGTCGAGCGCCTCGCGGTGGCGCGCGGGGCGGTCGGGGCCGTCCTCGCCCGCCTCCCACGCGAGCACGTCGAAGAAGAAGACGTCGAGCGGGCGCTCGGCGACGACCGCGGGGTCGAGCTGGCGGAGCGTGCCGGCCGCGGCGTTGCGCGGGTTCGCGAACGGCTCCTCGCCGCGCTCGATCAGGCCCTCGTTGTACGCCTCGAACGCGTCGCGGGGCATGTACACCTCGCCCCGGACCGCGAGCCGGTCGGGGTGGTCGTCGCCGCGCAGGCGGCCGGGGACCGAGCGGATCGTGCGGACCTGCTCGGTGACGTCGTCGCCCTCGCGGCCGTCGCCGCGGGTGGCCGCGCGGACGTACTCGCCGTCCTCGTATATCACCTCGATCGAGAGGCCGTCGAACTTCGGCTCGCAGACGTACGCGAGGTCGGCCGGGTCGAAGTCGGCGAGGTCGCCGGAGCCGGCCGCGTCGGCCAGCCCCTCGCGGACCCGCTGGTCGAACTCGCGGACCGCCGCGGCGTCAGTGTCGTTGTCGATGGAGAGCATCGGCGCGACGTGCTCGACGGTGTCGAGTTCGTCCAGCGGCTCGCCCCCGACGCGCCGCGTCGGGGAGTCCTCGGTCGGGAGGTCGAACGCGGCTTCGAGGTCGCGCAGTCGGGCGAACAGCGCGTCGTACGCCTCGTCCGAGATCAGCGGGTCGGCCGCGACGTAGTACCGGTGGTCGTGCTCGCGGACCGCCGCCCGGAGCAGTTCGGCCTGCTCGGCGGCCGCGTCCGCCGAGAGGTCCTCGACCGGCTCGAAGTCGGTCGGGGGGGCCTCGACGTAGGGGTTCTCGTCCGGGTCCGCGTGCCNAAGGGGCAGTCACCGGCGGCTCCGCCGCCGGTTGCCCGTGGCGCGTAGCGCCACGCTGCCGCGAGGGCGACGGCGCGCGACGCAAGCACCGCAGGAGCGAGTGAAACGAGCGACGAGGAGCACGGCGAGCGCACCGAGCCGTCGCGGCTGGGGCTTTGGAAGTGATCTCCGTCGATCCGCTGACAGCCACTTATAAAAGACCGGCCGAGGCCTCGGGGACGTTCACCGCGAAATCACCGCTCGACTATCGACACTCGACTGCGAGGCCGCTCGGTCGCTTATAAAAAAAACCCCCACCAGGTTGAGTTCGCCTATTCGACGCGTTCGCCGCGCGCGAACACCGCTTCGGGGTCCTGCCACGCCGCGACGTCCTCGTTCGGATCGGCGTCGAGGACGACGAGGTCGGCCCGATATCCTTCCTCGACGCGGCCGACGTCGTCGAGGCCGAGCAGGTCGGCGGCGTTGACGGTGGCGGCTTCGAGGGCCCGCTCCGGCGAGAGCCCGTAGTCGACCATGTGGGCCATCTCCTGCGGGATCTCCTCGAAGAAGTTGAACGGCGTACCCGCGTCGGTCCCCATCGCGATCGAAACCCCGGCCTCCAGCGCGTGGTCCCAGGCGTCGTCGAAGCGGTCCGCGGCGTCCTCGGCCTTCGCGACGGCGTCCTCGGGGATCCCGGCCTCGACGCCGTTGTCGACGATGCCGCGGAGCGCGCTCGCGGTCGGCACCCAGTAGGTGCCGCGCTCGGCCATCATCTCGGCGGCCTCCCGGTCCATGAACGTCCCGTGTTCGACGCTGGAGATGCCGGCCTCGACCGCGTTCTTGATCCCCACCTCGCCGTGGGCGTGGGCCGCGGTCGGCGTGTCGGTCGGGGCCGCCGCGTCGGTGAACGCCTCCAGTTCCTCGGGCGTCAGCTCGGGCGCGCCCGTCACCGCGCCCTCGGTGAGGACGCCGCCGGTGGCCATACACTTGAGCACGTCCGCGCCGGCCTTCAGCTGCTCGCGGGCCGCCTTCCGCACCTCCGCGGGGCCGTCGGCCTCGCGCCCGAACCAGTTGCCGTGGCCGCCGGTCATGATCACGTTGCGGCCGCACGCGAGGACCCGGGGGCCGTCGATCTCACCGGAAGCGACCGCCTCGCCGGCGTCGAGCGCGAGCGTCCCGCGGCTGCCGAGGTCGCGGACCGTCGTGACGCCGGCCGAGACGGCGGCTTCGAGGTTGCTCGCGGCCCGGTAGCTCGCGGCGTAGTCGCTCTCCGAGACCGCGGTCGAGACGTCCGGGCGCCCGTCCATCATGACGTGGACGTGCGCGTCGATCAGCCCGGGCGCGACGACCCGTCCATCGACGTCGACCTCGGTGGGCTCGCCGCCCAACTCGGCGACCGCGTCGTCGACCTCGCCGACCGCGACGACCTCGCCGTCCGCGACCGCCACGTCGGCCTCGCGGGTTCCCCCTACGTCCGCCACGCGACCGCCTCGCAGTACGTACATACCACTACGAGGGAGCGTCCGCGTGGTAAACGCTCGGGTCGCGGTAGCCGGAACGACCCGACCTCGGTCGCGGTACCCGTCCCTACCTATAAACGGATGGCCGGAGTTAGCTGTGTATGGCAACTGATAACAAATCCGAACGGGACGGCGGTCTGTACGAGCGGCGGATCGGGACGCCGAAGACGGCCGACGAGGTGAACGGCTACTGGCTGTTCGGGTTCGGGGTGTTGCTCGGCCTCGTCGGCGTCGCCCTGTTCCTCCTCACCGAGCGGGGGACGACCGCGCGCGGCATCGGGTACGCGCTCGCGGCGCTGGCGCCGCCGTTCACCATGCTCGGCGCCGTGATCCGGTTCCCGCTCCGTCGGACGGGGACGTCCCTCGGGTATCTGGGGATCGCGGTGAGCGTCCTCGCCGTGGTGTGGTTCGTGAACATCTTCCCGGACGGTTGGTCCACTACCACCGGCGAGACGACGATAATCGCCGTCTACAGCGTCGGGCTGTTCCTCATCGGCCTCGCGGGAACGGTCGTCCCGCTGCTGTCCGACCCCGTCTACGAGGACTACGAGCGGATGCGCGGCGAGACGGCCGCGGCGACCGCGACCGCCGAGGAGACGAGCGGCGAGCTTGACGCGACCCGCGAGGAGCTGGAGACGACTCGGGAGGAGCTGGCCGCGACCGAGTCCGAACTGGAGACCGCCCGCGAGGAGCGCTCCGAAACGAAGTCGGAGCTCGAAGCGGCGCGCGGGGAGGCGACGGCCGCGGAGGCCGCGGCCGCGTCGCTCCGGGAGAGCAAGGCCCGGTTCGAGCTGTTCGAGGACGCGAGCGGGAAGCCGCGCTGGCGGCTCCGGCACCGCAACGGCAACGTCATCGCGGCCTCCGGGCAGGGGTACAGCAGCCGGGGGAAGGCCCAGCAGGGGCTCCACAGCGTGCGGCGGAACGCGCTCGGCGCGGGCCTCCTCCGGATCGAGACGCCCGTCGAGGAGGCCGAGGCGGTCGCCGACGACGACGGCCCGGAACCGGAGGACGCCGCGGAGCCGGACGTCGCTATCCCGGACGAGTCGGCGGCGCCGGAGAGCCGGGCGACCTTCGAGCTGTTCGCGGACAACGCCGACGAGTGGCGCTTCCGGCTGCGCCACGACAACGGCAACGTCGTCGGCGACTCCGGCGAGGGGTACGCCTCCAAGTCGAACGCGAAGCGCGCGCTCGCGAAGCTGCGCGACCACGTCGCCGCCGCGGACTACCTCCGGATCGACCCCGCGGCGTTCGAGGTGTTCCGCGACGCGGCCGGCGAGTACCGCTGGCGGCTCGTCCACGAGAACGGGAACATCCTCGCCGACTCCGGCGAGGGGTACGCCTCCCGACAGAAGGCCCGGCAGGGGCTCGACAGCGTCAGGTCGAACGCGGGCGGCGCCGGCCTCGCGTTCCCCGACGACGAGGGCGCGGAGGGGCGAGCGGGCGACGGCGAGGGCAAGGCGACGTTCGAGGCCTACGAGGACAGGGGCGGCTCGTGGCGCTGGCGGCTCGTGCACGACAACGGGAACATCCTCGCCGACGGCGGCGAGGGGTACGCCTCGAAGTCGAACGCGACGGACGCGGTCGAGCGCGTCGGCGAGTACGCGCCCGACGCGAACGCCCTCGCCGCTGGGAGCGCGGCGTTCGAGATCTACGAGGACGCCGCCGAGGAGTGGCGCTGGCGGCTCCGCCACCGCAACGGCAACGTCCTCGCCGACTCCGGTGAAGGGTACGCCTCTCGGTCGAACGCCGTCGAGGCCGTGACCCGCGTGAAGGCGAACGCGCCCGGCGCGGAGACGGTCGAGAAGTAGACGCACGAGCGGGCGGTTCGAGCGGATTTTTCGCGTTCCGACTCAGGTCGCCGCCAAGAGCTTCAGCCGCAGGTCGCGCTCGTCGACCTCGTACTTGAACGCCGGGTTGCCGTCGACGAGCACGTACGGGACGCGCTCGCCGTACTCCTCGGCCAGTTCGGGGTCGGTGTCGACGTCGACCTCGTCGAGTTCGACCGTCACGCCGTCGAGGTCGGCCGCGACGGACTCGATCGTCTCGCGCGCGACGACGCACAGCGAGCAGTCCTCGCGGGTGTAGAGGGTGACCGGAACGGTCGCGGGGTCGTCGTTCCCGCTCACGGCTCGCCGTCGTCGGCCAGCAGCTCCTCGGCGACCGTCGCGGCGTCCAGCAGATCGGGATCGACCGCGAGGTCGGCGACGGTCGCGACGAACTCCGGCAGCGACCGGCTCGCGTACGTGACGACACGGACGTCCGGGTTCAGCTCCTTCGCGACCGGGATCCCGGTCGCCTCCTCGACGTCCGTGAGGACGAAGTAGGCCGCGTCGGCGACCCCCGCTTCTTCGAGCTTCGTCGCCGTGACGAGCCCGTCGACGCGGCGGATCTCGACGCCCAGCGCCGCCAGTTCCTCGCCGAGACCGTTCTCGTCGGGGCCGGCGACGACGGCGAGTGACTGGTCCGTCATCACTCGTACTCGATCGTCGCGGGCGGCTTGTGGGTCACGTCGTACACCACGCGCGCCACGTTCTCGTTCTCGCCGGTGATCCGGCTCTGGATCCGCTGGAGCGTGCTCCAGTCGAGCTCCTGTGCGCGGGCGGTCATCCCGTCGCGGCTCTCGACGGAGCGCACCGCGACCACCCAGCCGTGGACGCGGTTGTCGCCCTTGACGCCCGTCGCCTTGCCGAGGACCGCGGCGAACGCCTGCCACGGGTCGTACTCCTCCAGCTCCTCCTCGACGACGTGAGTCGCCTCGCGGGCGACGTCGGCCTTCTCCGGGGTCACCTCGCCGACGATCCGGACGGCGAGCCCGGGCCCGGGGAACGGCATCCGCTCGGAGATGATCTCCTCGAGGCCGAGCTCCCGGGCGACCTCGCGCACCTCGTCCTTGTAGAGGTCGCGGACGGGCTCGACGATCCCCTCGAAGTCGACGACCTCGGGGAGCCCGCCGACGTTGTGGTGGGACTTGATGTTCCCCTCGGACTCGATGCGGTCGGGATAGATCGTCCCCTGGACGAGGAAGTCGGCGTCGACGTCGCGCGCGACCGTCTCGAACTCGTCGATGAACCCCTCGCCGATGACGTGGCGCTTCTCCTCCGGGTCGGTGACGCCTTCGAGCCGGTCGAAGAACCGGTCCTGCGCCTCGATCACCCGCAGCGACTCCATGAAGTCGAACGTGTCGCGGATCTCCGCGGTCTCTCCCTTCCGCATCAGCCCCGTGTCGACGTAGACGGGGGTGAGCTGGTCGCCGACCGCCTCGTACGCGAGCGTCGCCGCGACCGAGGAGTCGACGCCGCCGGAGAGGGCGATCACGGCGTTCGCGTCGCCGATCGCCTCCCGGATCTCCGCTTTCGCCTCCGCGATGAATTCCTCCGTCTCGACCATCTATAGCCTCACGTCCGCGTTCCGCTCGGTTGTGTCCGTCGATCCGAGCGCCGCCTCGACGAGCGCGACGAACGGCGGGCTCGCGCGGTCGGGCCGCGACCGGAACTCGGGGTGCGCCTGCGTCCCGAAGAAGAACGGGTGGTCGGGGCGTTCGAGGATCTCCATCCGGTTGTCCGCGCGCCCGGAGAAGACGAGGCCGTCGGCCTCCAAGGCGTCGATGTACTCGGGGTTCACCTCGTAGCGGTGGCGGTGGCGCTCGGTACAGGAGTCGGCGCCGTACACCGCGGCCGCGAGCGTGTCGGGCTCGATGTCGGTCTCGTGGGCGCCGAGCCGCATCGTCCCGCCCATGTCCTCCGTCTCGTACTGATCGGGGAGGAGGTCGATGACCGGGTGGGGGGTTTCGGGGTCGATCTCCGCGGAGTGCGCGCCGTCGAGGCCGAGAATGTTCCGCGCGTGTTCGACGACCGCCATCTGGAAGCCCAGGCAGAGCCCGAGGAACGGCACGTCGTTCTCGCGGGCGTAGCGGATCGCCTCGATCTTCCCGTCGGTGCCGCGGGAGCCGAAGCCGCCGGGGACGACGACGGCGTCCGCCTCGGCGAGCCGCTGTTCGTGCTCCTCCTGCGTCTCGTCGGCGTCGACCCACAGCACGTTCACCTCGGTGCCGGTCTGGATGCCGGCGTGTTTCAGCGCCTCGTGGATCGACATGTAGGCGTCCTCGAGCGCGTACTTGCCGACGAGGGCCACGTCGATCTCCTCGTCGCGGTCGCGGGTGACCAGGTCGCGCCACTCCGTCGACCGCTCTTCCTTCGGGAGCGCCTCGTCGACGAGGCCGAGCCGCTCCATCACGTACTCGTCGAGCCCCTCGTCTTCGACCATCAGCGGGACGTGGTAGATGTCCTCGACGTCGGGGTTCGAGAAGACGGCGTCCGTGGGCACGTCACAGAACAGGGCTATCTTCTCTTTCGTCCCCGGGTCCAGCCGGTCTTCCGAGCGCCCGACCAAGATATCGGGCTGGAGCCCGATCGACCGCAGCTCCTTCACCGAGTGCTGGGTGGGCTTCGTCTTCTGCTCGCCGTTCTTCGAGTACGGGACGAGGGTGACGTGCGTGAAGAGGATGTCCTCGTCGTCCTCCTCGTGGGCGAACTGGCGGAGCGCCTCGAGGAACGGCATCGACTCGATGTCGCCGACCGTGCCGCCGATCTCGATGAGACAGACGTCCGACCCCTCGGCCGCCTCCCGGATCCGGCGCTTGATGTCGTCGGTGACGTGCGGGATGATCTGGACGGTCTTGCCGAGGTAGTCGCCGGCGCGCTCGCGCTCGATGACGTGCTGGTACGTCTTCCCCGTGGTGACGTTGTGGTCGAACGTCATATCGGTGCCGAGGAAGCGCTCGTAGTTGCCCAGGTCGAGGTCGACCTCGCCGCCGTCCTTTAACACGTACACCTCGCCGTGCTCGTACGGGTTCATCGTCCCGGCGTCGACGTTGAGGTAGGGGTCCACCTTGACGGCGGTGACGTCGAAGCCCGCGTTGGCGAGAAGGCGCCCGGTGCTGGCGGCCGTGATGCCCTTCCCCAGCCCGGACATCACACCGCCCGTGACGAACACGAACTTCCGACCCAGCGAGGGGTCGTACCCCGTGTCGGGATCTGCTGGCATATCGACCGTCCGTCAGGGGCCGGCAAAACCGTTTCGGACCCTCCGCTTCGGGTGGACGTTCGTGACGATCTGCCGAGGCGCCGCCCGACCGCCCGATAGCGGGGCGGCCGACTCACTCCGGCGCGGCGAGCCGGTAGCACATGCCGGGCTCGTCGGCGTCCTCCGGGGCGCGCTCGGTGTAGTAGATCCCGTCGTCGGTGACGAACGGCGCGCTGGTCACCTCGCCGTTGCCCTCGACCGCCCAGGTCACCGAGCCGTCCTCGCGATCGAGCGCGTAGAGGTGCTCGTCGTACGAGCCGACGAGGACGTGTTCGTTCGTCACCGTCACGTTCCCCGTGATCCACCCGTCCGTCGGGGTCGCCCACAGCTCCTCGCCGGTCGCCAAGTCGATCGCGTAGACGTTCCTGTCGTGGCTCCCGACGTACACCGTCCCGTCGTGGACCGCCGGCGAGCACATGACGCCGCCCGTGCGGATCGGGTCGGAGTCGCTCGACGGCGACACGGACTCGTCCGTCTCGAACGCCCAGAGCCCGGAGCCGTCGGTGACGTCGACGGCGGTGACGGTGCCGGCCCACGACGGGACCACCGCGATCCCGCGGCTGATCGCGATCGGCGCCTTGACGTCGCCGCCGGTGTCGAAGGTCCACGCGCGCTCGCGGTCGGCGAAGGACCAGGCGTAGACGCGGCCGTCGTTGGCGCCGAACAGGAAGCGGTCGCGCTCGAGGTCGACCGCGACGGTCGAGTGCGGGTGGTCGGTCGGCCGGCCGTCGCGCCACACCTCCTCGCCGCTCTCGGCGTCCAGCGCGACGGCGGCGCCGCTCGGCGGCGAGAACTCGACGGCGACGTACAGCGTGCCGTCGTGGTACGTCGGGCTGGCGGCGGCCGCGTCGCCGATATCGGTCTGCCACTCGATCTCGCCGCTCGCGACCGAGACCGCGGAGACGACGCCGTCGTAGGTGCCGACGTACGCCAAGCCATCGGCGATCGCGGGGGTACCGTGGCTCCCCCACTTGGCGTCGGAGAGGTCCGTCGCCCAGTTCGTCGTCCCGTCGACCGCGATCGACTGGATCCGGCCCGTGTCGTCGGCGACGAGGATGTCGCCCGACGGCGTCGGCATCGGGCTGCCCTTCGAGGCGGAGTGCTCGCCGCGGTTCGCCGGGACCGACCACCGCACCTCGACGGTCTCGGGTATCGTCGCGTCGATGTGGCCGTGGTTCCGGAGCCCCTGTCGGAACTGCGAGGCGAGTCCGTCGGACGACTGCGGTCGGCCGTCGAGATCCAGCGGCAGGTCGGCTCCGTCAAACCCGGATCCGGCGTCCGCGGCGGGCGAGTCACCGTCGGCCGTCGAGTCGCCGTCGAGCGAGCTACAACCGGCGAGTCCCGCGACGCCGACGCCGCCGGCGACGCGGAGCAGGTCGCGACGCGTCCGTTCTCTCATGGGGACCGGTTCGCGGGTGGGGATAAAAATCCAGTCGCTCGGACCGAGCCGGAGCGGAGTCGGCGGACGCGACGCGGCCGCGGCTGGTCGAAGGAGCGGCCTGAGTGAAGTTTTGCGAGGGAAGAGCGCTCCGAGAGCGTCTTCCGCATGTACGCGCTGTGGACGCGCTCATGCGAGGGGAGGGATTTGAACCCACGGACCGCCGCGAGACGGTCCGGCTCGCTTCGCTCGCCGGCTGCGACTCGCGTGCTCTCGTTCGCTCGCGTCGCTCGCTCACGAGACCTCTACAGGAGCGGAGCTTGAACCCGCCGCCGTTTCCGGGGTTGGCGATACTGACGGCTCAAAGCGGTCTGAGTGAAGTTTTGCGAGGGAAGAGCGCTCCGAGAGCGTCTTCCGCATCACGGGGGGTGACCCCGGCGATGCGAGGGGAGGGATTTGAACCCACGGACCTCTACAGGAGCGGAGCTTGAATCCGCCGCCGTTTCCGGGCTTGGCTACCCTCGCACGCGGACTGGCGTTGGCTCGGGCTCCCCTTTACCTCGTCGGTTCCGCGCCGACCAGCGTCACCCGGAACCCGCCTTCGGCCGACTCGCCGATCTCCAGCGTCCAGCCGTGCGCGGCCGCGACGCGCTCCACGATGGCGAGTCCGATGCCCGTGCCGCCGTCCGGCGAGACGCCGAAGTCGGTCAGTTCCGCGCGGTCGCGCTCGTCGTCCGGAAGCCCCGGCCCGTCGTCGGCCACGTACACGCCCCGCTCGTCGACGCCGACCCGGACCGCGGGGGCGTCGCCGCCGTGGTCGAAGGCGTTGCCGATGAGGTTGCCGATGGCGCGCCGGAGCAGCGTCGCGTCGCCGGCCACCGGTCCGGGGTCCTCGACGACGAGGTCGGAATCGGCCGGCAGGTCGCCGAAGTCGCCCGACTCCAGGCAGTCGGCCGCGAGGTCCGCGAGGTCGACCGCCTCGTCCGCGGTCTCGATCTCGTCGGGGTCGCGGGCCATCACCAGCGCCTCGTCGATCATCGCCTCGATCCGACCGAACGCGCTCTCGGCGGCCGCCAGCCGCTCCGTCTCGCCGGTCTCGCGCGCGAGGTCGACGTAGCCGCGGGCGACGGACAGGGGGTTCCGGAGGTCGTGCGAGAGGAAGCCGGCGAGCCGTTCGAGCCGCTCGTTGAGCCGCTCCAGTTCGCGCTCGCGCTCGACTCGGTCCGTGACGTCGCGGATCACCCCGACCGCGCCGACGACCGACCCGTCCCGTTCGATGGGGGTCAGCCGCGTCTCGGTGGTCATCTCGCGCCCGTCCGCGAGCGTCATCGTGAGCTGGACGCGCTCGTCGTCCGCCTCGCCCGCGAGGACTCGCTCGACGGCCGCCCGGTAGCGCTCGCCGGTCTCCTCGGACCAGTACCCCTCCTCGACGAGCCGTTCCGGGTGCTCGTCGTGGAGGACCGCCTCGTCGAACCCGGTCGCCTCGCGGAGCCGGTCGTTGACGAACACGCGGTTCCGGTCGGCGTCGAGGACGTACGCGCCGTCGCCGAGCGCGTTCACGATCGACTCGGCGTGGTCGATCGGGCTCGACTCCGGCGAGGGGTTCATACGACCGGTACGGGCCGAACGGGCAAGTGCCTCTCGGGTAGCGGCGGGCGTGACGGTCGGGGCGGGCGGCCGCTCGTCCCGCGTCCCGCTTCGTCTCGCGCACCGTCTCCTCCCACGCGGTATCCGTCCCGCGCGCCGCCTCAGCCTGCGATCATCGCGACGCCGACCACCGCGAGGACGGCCGCGACGAGCCGCAGCCGGAAGTGGCGCTCGCCGAGCAGCACGCCCCCGAGGACGACCGCGACGATCGCCTGCGTATTGATCACCGGGGAGGCGACGCTCGCGGGCAGCGCCGCGAACGCGACCGTCGTCAGGTGTTCGCCCAGCGCGACGAGCGCGCCGGCGGCGAGGAACTTCGGGAGGTCGTCCCGGCTCGCCTCGATCGGATTCCGGACCGCCGCGGGGAGCAGCACGACCGCGACGCCGGCGAGCAGCAGCGGTACCCAGAGCGTGCCGGGGATCGCGAGCTCCTGGAGCGCGACCCGCTTGCCCACGTCGGCGACCGCGTAGCAGGCCGCGCTCGCGAGCGCCAGCTGCGCGGGTCGCGATCGGGCGGCCCGCGCGAACGGCGCGAAGAAGCTGCCCGGCTCGTAGTTCGCGACGTACACCGCGAGGGTGGTGACGATCACGCCGGCGACCTGGATCGGCGCCAACACCTGCCCGAGCAGCCCGACCTCCAGCGGGAGGACGAACATCGGGACGACCTTGTTGATCGGCGCGACGTACGACACCGCCCCGTTCTCGATGGCGCGCAGGAAGAGGACGAACGCCGCGGCCGTCGCGAGGCTCGTGACGGCGACGACGGCGAACCGCCGCGGGACGACCAGCCCGGCCAGCCCGGCCGCGGCGTCGCCGAAGCCGACCGTGAGGCCGGTCCCCGCGAGGAACCACCCGAGCGCCGCGGCGTTTATCGCCACCGTCAACGCGGCGGGGGGATACTCCGAGAAGGCGCGCTTCAGGACGAAGAGGTACGTCCCCCAGACGACGGCGGCGGCGAGCGCGAAGGGGAGTCCGGCGTCCATTCGTTCGCCCCGAGCGCGACCGGCGGAAAGAAGGGTTCGATCCGTCCGCGGGCCGGTTCATCCACCTCCCCCGCGAAACGGTTAGGTCGCTCCCGCGTGAACGGCCCGAATATGGACGACCACACCCGCGACCCGGGCGTTGCCCCACCGCTCGGGGATCCGACCGGGTGGCACGCGGGCGACCGACCCGACTCGTCCGCAGCGGGCGACGAGGGCGGGTCGTCGGGCGGCCCGCCGGACCCGCGTGCGGTCGGCGGCTACTGGGAGCACGCGACGCTCCGGCGCGCGACCGAGCACGGGGTGCGGCTGTTCAACGACGGCGCCTACCACGAGAGCCACGACTGCTTCGAGGACGAGTGGTACAACTACGGGCGCGGCACCGTCGAGAGCGCCTTCCTCCACGGGATGGTCCAGGTGGCCGCCGGCGCGTACAAGCGCGTCGACTTCGAGAACGACGCGGGGATGCGGTCGCTGTTCGAGACGGCCCTCCAGTACCTCGACGGCGTCCCGGGCGACTTCTACGGGGTCGACGTCGACGATGTCCGGGAGACGCTCCGGGCCGCGCTCGACGAGCCGAGCGCGGTCGACGGCTGGCGGATCGCCCTCGACGACGCCCGTCCGCCCGCGTACCCCGCGGACTACGAGTACGCGGAGCGCGTCGACGAGGGGCACTGAGATCCGTCGGCAGGGAGACCTCGAGCGGAACGACGCGCGCGGCGGGGTCGACTCCCCGGCGACGCGGATCCGAACGCCACTTACCCGCCGCCCGCCTGGGAGTCGTATGGAAGTTCACGATCTGGGCGACGGGGAGCCCGAGGTCGCCGTCGTCGGCGCGATCCACGGCGACGAGCCCTGCGGCGCCCGCGCCGTCGAGCGCCTGCTCGACGCCGACCTCGACCCCGAGCGGCCGGTGCGGCTGATCGTCGCCAACGAGCCGGCGCTGGACGCCGGCGAGCGGTACCTCGACGCCGACCTCAACCGGGTGTTCCCGGGCAACCGCGACGCGGAGGCCCACGAGGTGCGGCTCGCGGCCGAGCTCGTCGACGCGCTGGAGGGGTGTACGACCCTCGCGATCCACTCGACGCAGTCGTACGCCGAGCCGTTCGCCGTCATCGACTCGATGGACGAGGTGACACGGGCGGTCGCGCCGCACCTCCCGGTCGAGGCCGTGATCCAGACCGACGCGTTCACCGAGGGCCGGCTCATCGAACACCCGCACACGCTCGAAGTGGAGGCGGGGCTCCAGGGCTCCGACGCCGCCGCCGACAACGCCTACTGGCTCGCCCGCGCGTTCCTCGCCGCGACCGGCGCCATCTCCGCGCCCGGCGCCGACGACGTGCTCGACGCCGGCGGCCGCGAGGACGTCTCGGTGTTCCGGCTCCGCGAGCGGATCCCGAAGCCGGAGGCGGAGGCGTACGAGGTGTTCGCGCGCAACTTCGAGCGCGTCGAGCCCGGGGAGCGGTTCGCGGCCGCCGACGGCGAGCCGCTGCTCGCCGACGAGTCGTTCTACCCCGTGCTGCTGTCGCCGAACGGCTACCGCGACCAGTTCGGCTACGTCGCCGACCGCGTCGGCACGCTGGAGTAGTCGGCGGGCCGGGCCCGGGACAGTCGAATTGCTACTCGACGAGTTCGATCGTATCGTCGCCGTTGGGCACCGCACAGATGAACGCGCCGGGCTCGTCGCCCTCGTTGCGGTACCAGTGTTCGACGCCCGCGGGGATGAGGAGCGCGTCGCCGGGCGAGACGGTTCGCTCCTCGTCGCCGATACCGACGACGTACTCGCCGGCGAGGACGTACTGCTCGTGTTCGACCGCGTTGGTGTGCCGCGGGACAGCGGCGCCCGGCGCGAGCTCGAACCGGCGCATCGCGAAGTTCGGGGCGCCGTCGGACTCGTCGAGGAGGACGCCCTTCGAGAGTCCCTCGGCGGCGTCGACGGGCTCGTAGTCGACGTCGTCGCCGCGCTTCACGACCGACTCCGGATCGCCTGTGTCGCTCATGTGCGCCCCGACGCGGGCCGCGCACTTAATCGATCACCGACCCGACCCCGTTACTTAACCCGGCACCGGCCGAACTCGATGGCATGCGTGGAATCAAGGTCGGGAGCGCGTTCGGCATTCCGATCAGGCTCAACTGGACCTTCCTGATCGTCTTACCGCTGTTCGCGTACCTCATCGGCGGACAGGTGGGAGAGATCGCCGGGGTGATGAACGAGGTCGCCGGGCTCGGGATCGACGCGGGCGCGGTCGCGGCCGGCAACACCCCGTGGCTGCTCGGGCTGGCGGCCGCGGTGGGGCTGTTCGTCGGGGTACTGCTCCACGAGTTCGGCCACTCGCTGGTCGCGATGCGCTACGGCTACGAGATCGAGTCGATCACGCTGTGGCTGCTCGGCGGGCTCGCCAGCTTCGCCGAGTTCCCCGAGGACTGGAAACACGAGTTCTGGATCGCGATCGCCGGCCCGCTCGTTAGCGTCGCGGTCGGCGTCGCCTGCTACGGGGTCGTCCTCGTCGGGGCGGGCGGCTCCGACGCCCTCCTCTTCGTGTTCGGCTACCTCGCGCTGTTGAACGTCGTCCTCGCGGTCTTCAACATGCTCCCCGCGTTCCCGATGGACGGCGGTCGCGTCCTGCGGGCGCTGCTCGCGCGGAACCAGCCGCACGCGCAGGCGACCCAGCGGGCCGCCGCCGTGGGGAAGGTGTTCGCGTTCCTGATGGGGATCATCGGCCTGTTCACCTTCCAGTTGCTGCTCATCGTGCTGGCCTTCTTCATCTACATCGCCGCCTCCGGCGAGGCGCAGCAGACGACCCTGAAGGCCGCCTTCGAGGGCGTCACCGTCACGGACATCATGACGCCCCGCGATGACCTCCACACGGTGTCGGAGGACACCTCCGTCGCCGACCTGATGGGGCGGATGTTCGAGGAGCGCCACACCGGCTACCCCGTCCTCGACGGCGACGAACTCGTCGGGATGGTCACCCTGGAGGACGCCCGCTCGGTCCGCGAGGTGGAGCGCGACGCCTACCGCGTCGACGACGTGATGGCGACCGATCTGGTCGCGGCCGACCCGAACGCCGACGCCCTGACCGCGCTCCAGACCATGCAGGAACACGGCGTGGGGCGCCTCCCGGTGGTCGACGCCGACGGCGCGCTCGTCGGCCTCATCTCGCGCTCGGACCTGATGACCGCGTTCAATATCATCCAGACCGGCGGCACGCCGGGGATCATCAGCGGCCGGCAACAGCAGGCGGGCGAGGACCCGCGAATCCTCTGACCGCTCGTCAACTTGGCGCCGATCCGCTGACCGCTGGCCGACTCGACGTCGATCCGCCGACCGCCCGCCGATTCGACGTCGATCCGCCGACCGCCCGCCGATTCGACATCGATCCGCCGACCGCTCACCGACTCGCCGCCGAGCGGCCGTCTCCCTCGGCGTGGGGTATATACGCGGCAACGACCTACCTCGGTACGTGACAACCCGGACCATCCGCGCCCGCGACCGGCCGGTGTTCGGCGTCGACGTCCACAGCGGCGACGTCCGCGGCGACAGCCCCTCCTACGCCCTCGTCATCCTCGACCCCGTCGACGAGGACGACCCGGACGTCCCGGACGCAGACGGCCCCATGGCCCGGGTCACCCGTGACGTGGTCTCCTTCCGGAAGCTCTGCCGGCTGATCGACGACCGCGAACCCCTCTACGTCGCCACCGACAACGCCTACGAGCTGGCGGCGGACAAAGGCGAGCTCGTCAACTTCCTCCGGTCGCTCCCGGACGGCACCCGGCTCGTTCAGGTGACCGGCGCGGAGCGCCCGGAGCCGCTCTCGCGGGTCGCCTCCCGGCACGGGATCCCCTACGGGAAGGAGCCGATGAAGGAGGCGGAGGCGGCCGCGCGGCTCGCCGCGGCCAACGTCGGCCACGAGGTGACCGCCTTCACCGACGAGACGACGGTGAAGGTGTCCCGCGGGCGCTCGACCGGGAAGGGCGGGTGGAGCCAGGACCGCTACACCCGACGGATCCACGGCAACGTCAGGAAGCGGACGCGACAGGTCCAGTCGAAGCTGAAGGAGGCGAACCTCGACTTCGAGCGCGACGTGACCGAGAAGTACGGCGGCTACGCGAACGCGACGTTCACGGTCGAGGCCCGCCCCGAGGACATCCCGGTGTCGAACTCGCGGGCCGGCGACGTGCGCGTCGAGGTCGAGCGGGAGCGCCGCGACGGGATCGAGTACGAGCCGCTGGTGAAGCGGCGCGACCGCGTCATCGTCGGGATCGACCCCGGCACCACCACCGCGGCCGCGGTCGTCGGCCTCGACGGCACCGTCCACGCCCTCTACTCCTCGCGGACCGGCGACACCGCCGAGGTGACCGAGTGGATCGTCGAGCAGGGCCGCCCGATCATCGTCGCCGCCGACGTGGAGCCGATGCCGGAGACCGTCGAGAAGTTCCGGCGCTCGTTCGACGCCGCCGGCTGGCGCCCCACGACGGACCTCCCGGTCGACGAGAAGCTCCACCGCACCCGGGAGGCGAGCTACGACAACGACCACGAGCGCGACGCGCTGGCGGCCGCGCTGTACGCCTACGACGACCACGAGGACCAGTTCGAGCGGATCGCGGCGAAGACGCCGCCGCGGCTCGACCGCGAGGCGGTGATCGCCGGCGTCGTCGCGGGCGGCGCGTCCGTCGAGGCCGTCGTCGACGACCTGAGCGAGGACGACGGGAGCGGCGGCGGGAGCGGCGACGGCGACGCGGACGAGGCGGACCCCACGGAGCCGGAACGAACCGAGGAGGAGGAGACGATCCGCCGGCTCCGCGAGCGCGTCGACCGGCTGGAGTCGCACGCCGAGTCGCTGGAGGAGGACTTAGAGGAGCGCGACGACCGGATCGCTGAGCTGGAGGGCGAGCTGGAGGAGGCGAAACGCGAGGAGCGCATCGAGGCGCGCTCGCGGCGAGCGGTCTCGCGGCTCGAACGCGAGACGGACCGGCTGGAGCGCGAGCGCGACGAGGCACAGGAGCGCGTCGCGGACCTCGAACGGAAGGTGGAGACGTTAAAGGAGCTGTGGCGGCTCGACCACTCGAACTTCGGCGACGTCGCGGAGGGGCGGGGACTCGTGAGCGTGAAGGTCGTCGAGCAGTTCACGCTCGACGCGCTCGACGCCGCGGACGAGGCGTACGGGCTCGTCGCCGGCGACGTGGTGTTCCTCCGGGACGCGTCGGGCGCCGGGCGCCGGACCGCGGAGCGGCTCGCGGACGCGGAGCCGCGGGCCGTGATCCGCGGCGAGGGAAACCTCTCGGACGTCGCCGACGCGGTGCTGTTCGAGCGCGGGGTTCCGGTGGTGCCCGCGGACGCGGTGCCGGTCCGCGAGGTGGACGAACTGGCGGTCGCGAGCGAGGAGGACCTCGCCGCCGCCGTCGAGGAGTGGGAGGAGGAGGCCGAACAGCGCCGACGCGACCAGAAGGCCGAGCGGATCGACCGGATCATCTCCGAACACCGGGCGGGGCGGACGCTGCCCGAGACGGAGGAGTGAGGTCGGCGAACGCGGCCGCTGCGGAGCGCGTGAGCGCTCACCACGCATCCAGAAGTCATATGTCCGGTAACGTACAGTCGGACGTATGGACGCTCACGAGCTGATCACCCGGAACGCGGCCGAGGTGGTCACCGAGGAGGAGATCGAGGCGCTGGCCGACGACCCCGAGGGCAAGCGGGCGTACGTCGGCTACGAGCCCTCGGGAGTCCTCCACATCGGTCACATGCTCACCGCGAACAAGCTGATCGACCTCCAGGAGGCCGGCTTCGAGGTGACCGTACTGTTGGCCGACGTGCACGCCTACCTCAACGACAAGGGCTCGTTCGAGGAGATCCGCCACACCGCGGAGCGCATGCGCGACCAGTTCATCGCCTACGGGCTCGACGAGTCGAACACGCAGTTCGTCCTCGGCTCGGACTTCCAGCTCGACGACGACTACACCCTCGATCTCCACGCCCTGGAGCTTGAGACCACCCTCGCCCGCGCCGAGCGCGCGATGGCGGAGATCAGCTCGGGCGACTCCGTGAAGGTGTCGCAGGCCGTCTACCCGCTGATGCAGGCGCTCGACATCCCGTACCTCGGCGTCGACATCGCGGTCGGCGGGATGGAACAGCGCAAGGTCCACATGCTCGCGCGCGACGTGCTCCCGAGCATCGACCGCGAGCCGCCGACGAGCCTCCACACGCCGCTCATCGCCGACCTCGGCACCGGCCGCGGGAAGATGTCCTCCAGCGAGGGCGTCACCATCTCGATGGAGGACTCCCGCGAGGACATCGAGTCGAAGGTGAACGACGCCTACTGCCCGCCGACGGCCGACCCCGATCCGACCGACGACGGCGCCGAGCGCGACAACCCCGTCCTCCAAGTGTTCGAGTACCACGTGTTCCCGCGGTTCGACGCGGTCACCGTCGAGCGCCCGGAGGAGTACGGGGGGAACCTGAAGTACGACGCCTACGACGACCTGGAGGCCGACCTGGAGTCCGGCGAGCTCCACCCCGCGGACGCGAAGGGCGCGCTCGCGGAGTACCTCGACCGCCTCATCGCGCCGGGCCGCCAGCAGCTCGCCGAGTAGGTCTGTCGCTTTTCGGGCCGCTACGCGTCGTTCGGCCGCTGTGCTTCCGCGTCTCCGCTCGCCGTGTACCCGTCGAGCGAGCAGGAGCCGTCCAGACAGCCGAGCCCCGCCGCCGTCTCGAAGACGGGGAGTCCGCAGTCGCACTCGTCGACGACGACGCCGGCCGGGAACGAGAAGGTGGTCTCGCAGTCGGGGTAGCGCTCGCAGCCGAGGTAGACCCGGCCGGGCGCGGAGCGGACCCGGAGGTCGCCCTCGCAGTCCGGACAGTCCCACGCCCTGTCGAACCGGTCGCTGACGGCGTCCTCCATCGGGTCGCAGGCGGGGTCGAGACAGAGGTGGAACGGCTCGCCGCGCTCGACGCGGATCTTCGGCAGCCCGCAGTCGTCGCAGGTCGCGTCCGTGACGCTCGCGCCGGCCGGGAGCCCCCACCGTTCCTCGCAGTCGAGGCAGACCACGTCGCCCCGCGAGCGCACGAGCGGCCCGCCGTCGTCCGGGCAGGTCCCGACCGGAACGCCCGCCTCGGTGACGGGAAGGGCGCGGCACGCGGTCGCCTCCTCGGCGACCACCCGGAGCCGCCGGGAACCGTCGCGGGCGGTGACGGTGAACCCGTCGCCGTCGCCCTCGACGACGACGCTCTCCGGCCGAGTGAGCCACGCGACGGGCTGGTAGCCGTCGGCGTCGTGGACGAGCGTCGTGTCGTCCGGCTTGATCAGGACGACGACCCGTCCGCGGTGGGTGCGGGTGCGGTCGCCGCGGTCGGTCACTACGCAGTCGCCGGCCAGCACGCGGAGTCGTTGCGGCATGGGGCGGGTGGCCGCGGTATGGGTGAAAAGCGGTCGTTGCGGGGGTTTATCTGGGATACGTGGCGGGTGGCGGTGAATACTGATGGAGGGACGAGATGGCGAATCGCCTGGGCGCTCCGATCGCTCATTTATAAACCGTTGACTGCGGATCGGCGGCGAACACCACCAAAGCCCCAGCCGCTCGCTTATAAATCGTTGATAACAGATTGACCGCGAACACCTCAAAAGCCCCAACCGCTCATATATAAACCGTTGACTGCGGATCGGCGGCGAACACCACCAAAGCCCCAGCCGGGAGGCGGGCGCACGCTCGCTGCGCTCCTCGTCACTCGCTCCGCTCGTTCCTGCGGTGCTTGCGTCGCCTGCGCCCGCCTCCCGGCTGCCCCTTTGAGTCCCGCCCCGAACCGCACAGCAACCGCACCTCACGCCTCCCCAGCCTCGTCGGTGGTCCTCCGCTTCGCTCCGGACCACCGACTCCCNGCCACCGCCTCGTTTATTTATAAGCTATCGACGCCACCGGCGTTGTTACTTAAATAGCTCGCTGACGACAGTTCGCAAAATCGGGTTCAGACGCCGGCTCGCCTACTCCACGCGAACCGTCCGCGTCGCGGTGACCGGCAACAGCGGGAGATCCGGGAAGACGACCTCGACGACGAACTCCAGCTCGTCGGCGTCTGGGGGGCCGAACACGCCGACGGGGACCGTCGCCTCGCCGTCGAGGTACGTCGTCGTCGCGGTCATCTCCACGTCGTTGACGGTGACGCGGAGCCCCGCGCGGGCGCTCCCGGAGACGGCGGTCACGGCGACCTCGCACATCTCGTTTTCGCCGACCGCGATGGCCTCGGGGAAGTCGCCCCAGTCGACGTCGATCCGGGGGCAGTCGCGCGCGGCCTCGACGATGCGCTCCGCGACGGAGCCGCTCATGCCGGCGTTTTCGAGCTCTTTCGCGCCGGCGTCGACGACGTCGGCGGGAGAGGTGAGGCCGGCGTCCGCGAGGCGCTCGGCGCGGCCGGAGCCGACCCCCTCGATCGCCGTGAGGGCGACCGCCTCGCGGGAGACGCCGTGCTCGACGCGCGCCTCGACGCGGCGGGCGAGGTTGGCGGCCCGGGGGCCGGCGAAGCAGTCGAGGAACTCCGCGAGCGCGGCGAGCAGGCGGAGCGCGTTCTGCCGGATCACCCACGCGTCCGAGCGGAGGTCCGAGGGGATCGAGTCGGCCATCCCCGCGAGCAGGATGGCGAACACCTTGCGGTGGCCGTCCTCCAAGTCGGTGTCGCGCCCGTCGAGAATTCGGTCGATCGCGTCCGACTCGGCCGAGCGCGCCGACACCGAGTCGAACTCGCCGGCGGACGCGACGGTCTCAAGTACGGAGTCGACCGTCAGCGTCTCGCGGTCCGCGAGGCGCCGGAAGCGGCGCGCGGTGTCGAGCCGGAGGTAGTACTTCGAGGCGAGTCGCCCCAGGCCCGTCGGTTCGATCGCGAGGTCGTCGTCCGCCGCGACGAACCCGTCGTCGACGAGCGATTCGAGGGTGTCGCGCACGCGGTCGCGGAGGGTCGGGAAGTCGTACGCTTCGGGCTCCGACTGCGCGCGAACGTAGTAGAAGGTGGTCTCCAGCCACGCCATCACGTCCTCCAGCCCGCGGATCGTTCCCATCGCGATCTCGGCGTTGAGGTGCGACTCGAGGTCGGCGGCGAGCCGCGACTCGATCTCCTTGCCGTCGCGCAGCAGCTTCCGGTACTTGTCGGCGTCCGCGCGGTCGCAGACCACCCAGCCGTACCCCACGTCGTCGTACTCCGGCCGGCCGGCGCGGCCGAGCATCTGGAGCACGTCCAACGGCGAGATGTCCGTCTCTCCCTCCAGCGGGTCGTGGTACTTCGTGTCGCGGATGACGACGCAGCGCGCCGGGAGGTTCACCCCCCAAGCGAGCGTGGAGGTCGAGAAGAGGAACTTGATCTTCCCCTGCTTGAACCACTCCTCGACGCGGTCGCGGTCGTCCTTCCCGAGGCCAGCGTGGTGGAAGCCGACGCCGTCCGTGACCGACTGGCGGAGCGTGTCGTTGGTGAGCTCTTTCGCCTCGTTGTGGAAGTCGTAGTCGTCCCGGGAGTCGATCGGGATGTCGCGCTCGGTGATCTCGTCGCGCGCCTTCTTGGCCGCCTGGACCGTGTCCTGCCGCGAGGAGACGAACACCAAGGCCTGCCCGTCCTCGCGCACGTGCGGCTCGGCCAGGTCGAGCGCGCGGTAGAGCCGGCGGTACTTGTCGGCGAACGCGTTCGACCCGTGCGAGTACGTCTTCACGCCGGTCTCTAAGTCGACCGGGCGGTACTCGTCGTCGAAGGCGTACGTCGTCTCGGCGGGGGCGTCCAGCCACTCGGCGACGTCGTCGATGTTCGGCATCGTGGCCGACAGCGCGACGACGCGCGGGTCCTGAAGCCGGCGGAGCCGCGAGACGGTGACCTCCAGCACGGCGCCGCGCTTCTCGGAGTCGAGCAGGTGGACCTCGTCGATGACGACGCAGTCCACGTCGGTGATGAAAGAGTAGCGCGCGGAGTCGTGCTTCCGCGTGGCGCTGTCCGCCTTCTCCGGGGTCGTCACCAGCACGTCCGCGCGCTCCGCGCGGCGGGGGTTGAGGTCGCGCTCGCCGGAGACGACGTAGACGGAGTAGCCCAGCTCCTCGAAGCGCTCCCACTCGCTCTCCTTCTCGTTGGTGAGCGCGCGCAGCGGCGCGATAAAGAGGGCGGTCCCGCCCGCCGCGAGCGTCTTACAGATGGCGAGCTCGGCGAGCGCCGTCTTCCCGGAGGCCGTCGGCGCCGAGGCGACCACGTTGTGGTCGGTCTCAAGAATGCCCGGCAGCGCCTCCCGTTGCATCCGGTTGAACTCGTCGAACCCGAAGGCGTCGGCGAACTCCGGCACCGCGTCCGCGACCTTCACGGCACACCACACCCGGACGCGAGTCGTCGGGAACCGCGGCTGTGTCGCATCGGATCGAGAGGGGGGCTTCGAGGGCAAAGGCGTTTCTCATGCGGGCGCGAGGCGAGTCGGACCGTCGGGCGGCGGGAGCGCGAGGCCACGGGGCGCCGACGCGGGGTCGCGGACCCACATCGTTTAGGTGACCGCGGTCGACCGCACGGGTATGATCCCATCGTCGCCGGTCGTCGTCGGCATCGCCGTCGCGGTCGCGCTGCTCGCGCTGTTCGTGCTCGCCCGACGGCTCCGCGGGCCGTCCGCCGACGCGCGCGAGTCGAAGCGCGCCCACGACGCGGCCCAGGAGCGCGACCCGCCGGTCGAGATCGGCGAGACCTACGAGTTCGGCGTCACGGAGCTCACCGACCACCACTCCGGCGAGGAGGTCGCGGTCGGGAAGGTCGAGGGGTTCGTCCTCTTCACCGAGGACATCCCGAGCGGGCTCGAACCGGGCGACGTGATCCGCGCGAAGGTGCTCTCCTTCAACGAGGGGCGCACCTCCGCCGACGCGACGTTCGTCGAACGGGCCTGAGTGCGGCCGGACCGCCGGCGCGAACCGGCGGCCGCGACCACGTCCGCTCCGAACCGGAGGTTCATACGTGATGCCGACGAAGTGGTGTCGCAATGGCTCAGGCCGGCACCCAGGACCTCACGGAGCGGTTCATTCAGTTCTATCGCAACTACTATCGGGAGGAGATCGGGCAGCTCGCGCAGCGGTACCCCAACGAGCAGCGCTCGCTGTACGTCTCCTACGACGACCTCTTTCAGTTCGACCGCGACCTCGCCGAGGACTTCCTGAACAAGCCGGAGCAGATGCGCGAGTACGCCGAGGAGGCGCTGCGGCTCTACGACCTCCCCGCCGACGTCAGCCTCGGCCGCGCGCACGTCCGCATCGAGGACCTCCCCGAGAGCGTCGACATCCGCGGCATCCGCGTCCACGACGACCACATCGGGAAGCTCGTCTCCATTCAGGGGATCGTCCGCAAGGCCACGGACGTCCGCCCCAAGGTCACCGAGGCCGCCTTCGAGTGCCAGCGCTGCGGCACGATGACGTACATTCCCCAGAGCGACGGCGGCTTCCAGGAGCCCCACGAGTGCCAGGGCTGCGAGCGGCAGGGCCCCTTCCGCGTCAACTTCGACCAGTCCGAGTTCGTCGACTCCCAGAAGCTCCGCATCCAGGAGTCCCCTGAGGGACTCCGCGGCGGCGAGACCCCCCAGTCGATCGACGTCGACATCGTCGACGACATCACCGGGAAGGTGAGCCCGGGCGACCACGTCACCTGCGTCGGGGTCCTCCACATCGAGCAGGTCGAGCAGGGCAACGAGAAGTCCGCCATCTTCGATTTGTACATGGACGGCGTCTCCATCGCTATCGAGGACGAGGAGTTCGAGGACATGGACATCACCGAGGCGGACAAACGCGACATCATCGAGCTCTCCGAGCGCGACGACATCTACGAGGCGATGGTCGGCTCCATTGCCCCGGCCATCTACGGCTACGAGGAGGAGAAGCTCGCGATGATCCTCCAGCTGTTCTCCGGCGTCACCAAGCACCTCCCCGACGGGTCGCGGATCCGCGGCGACCTTCACATGCTCCTGATCGGTGACCCCGGAACGGGTAAGTGTCAAAAATATGACACTGAGGTGACACTTGCTGACGGAACGGAACGAGCAATCGGGGATATAGTAGAGTCAAACCTCGAAGACCCGATAGAGGTCGACGACGGGGTATACGAACCGGTAGATATCGGTGTTCAAACAGTAACCGAATCAGGGGCCGTCGAGACTGGGACCGCGACAAAAATCTGGAAACGAGAAGCGCCGGATAGGATGCACAGAATTTCGATGGCATCGGGGCGCGAAGTAGAAGTAACACCGTCGCACCCGTTGTTCAAACAGTTGAACAGAGGATTGTCTCCCCGACGGGCAGATCAATTGGCGGAAGGAGACCTCATTGCGGTCCCCGGAAACATCGACGCGGATTGGGATGATTCGCTTGATGTTTCGTTCCAGCAGGTCGAAGCCTACAACGCGAATTCGTTCACGCCGCCCACCCGAGTCGATCCCACTCTGGCTCGACTCCTCGGTTATATCATCGCAGAGGGCCACACCTATGTCTCGGGATCGAGTGCCGCTACCGAGGTTACGAACGTCGACGAAGAGATACTGACGGACGTGGAGAACTGCTTCCGCGAGTTGGGCGTTCGGTGGTCCCGTCTAGAGAAATGGGATCATGAGACTGCCGAAATCGTCCGCTGTTCCTCGTTGGAGTTCGTCCGGTTCCTCAGAGAACTCGAACCGGCAATTCTCAAAAACTCTGAGAATCAACTCGTCCCCGATTGTCTCAAACGGGCGAGTCCGGAGAACAAGAAGGAATTCCTACAGGCGTACGTTGACAGCGAGGGGACAGTCTCACCCAAAGAACGCGAAATCACGGTTTCCTCGATGAGTAGAGAACTGCTGACCGGAGTACAGACGTTACTCCTCGCGTTCGGGATCCAGAGCCATCTTCGGAAACGACACAACGACAGCCACCGACTGCGCATCAGTGGACGGGATTTCGTCAAATACGTCGACGAAATTGGATTCGTTACCGATCGCAAAGCGACGGCCTCGAAAGCGTTCGACGACGTTCCAGAGAACACAAACACGGATGTGATTCCGGGACTAAGTGACGATCTCCGGCAGATCCGCGAGGCGCTCGCGTTGTCACAGTTCGATATCGGAATGCCGCGTCCGACGTATCAACACTACGAACGCGGCGACAGAAATCCGAGTAGAGCGAGTCTGAGAGCGGTTGTCGACACGTTCGAAACCCGCTTAGACTGGCTTCGGGAGAAGCGCGGAGAGCTGCTGGACGGTGACTGGCAGGCAGTCGAGACGCTACGAGAGGAACTGAACATCTCTCAGAAGGTACTCTCGGAGGGTATGGACGTCTCTCAAACCGCGATCAGCTACTATGAGCGGAACGACGTCGCTCCCGACGGTGGACAGACCGCGGATGCAAAGGACGTGATTTTGGATCGTCTCGACGAGGCATTATCTGTCAGCCAAGACATCTCCGAACTCGATCGTCTGTGTGCGAACGACGTTCACTGGGACCGGATCGAGTCGATCGAATCGGTCGAGCCGGATTACGAGTGGGTCTACGATCTGGAGGTCGCAGACACGCATACGTATCTTGGAAACGGCGTCGTCTCGCACAACTCACAGATGATTTCGTATGTAGAAAACATCGCGCCACGCTCGGTGTACACGTCCGGGAAGGGGTCGTCCGCGGCGGGGCTCACGGCCGCGGCCGTCCGCGACGACTTCGGCGACGGCCAGCAGTGGTCGCTCGAAGCCGGCGCCCTCGTGCTGGCGGACAAGGGGATCGCCGCGGTCGACGAACTCGACAAGATGGACTGCGTAACGGGCGACACGCTGGTCTCACTCGCCGACGGGCGCGTCGAGCGCATCGACGAACTCGCGCGGGACGCCGCCGAGGACGGCGACATTGAACAGCTCTCGAACGGTCGCCGCGTCCGCGACGTCGACCTCGACGTCTGGTCGATGGACGAGGACGGCAGGCTCGTCGAGCGCCCCGTCTCCGCGGTCCACGAGTACGACGCGCCGTCGGAGCTGACCCGGGTGACGATGGAGACCGGCGAGTCGCTGACCGCGACCGCCGACCACCCGTTCTTCGTCCTCGACGACGGCGAGCGCGTCGAGCGCGAAGCGGCCGCGCTCGACGACGGTGACTGGGTGTACGTCCCCCGAGAGATTCCGACGAAGGCGGCGGACGGCGGAACGGTGGCGGCGAGCGGCGGAGAGGGACCGTTAACTGAACCCGTCGACGGCGAGGATATCAACGGCGAGAGCGTCTACGGCGTCGACGCCGCGATGGCGAGCGTCCTCGGATACCTCTCCGGCGACGGGAACGTCTACTACGACCGCGACGAAGGCGTCTACGGCGTCCGGTTCACCAACGCGGACGATGAACTGCTGGACGACTTCGAGCGAGCAGCGCGCGAAGCGTTCGACGCGGAGCCGGTTCGACCGCCGAGCGAGAAGCACGACGACGGCGTCGAGACGGTCCGCGTCACCGGAAAGGAACACGCCGACGCCGTCCTCGACGCGGGAATGAACCTCGGTCGGTACGACGGGAAGTGCTTCCCGACCCCCGTTTCGACCGGAAGCCGCGCGGCGAAGGCCGCGTTCGTCCGCGCGCTCGCTGACAGCGAGGGGCACGTCGACGAGTCGGCCGGAAACGTTCGGATAGCGTCCGCGAGCCGGGATCTGCTGGAAGGTGCCCGAAACCTGCTCTTACAGTTCGGCGTGTCGAGCCAGCTCCAGCACCGCGAGCGGAATGGGGGCCGCGACGTGTACTACCTCACGGTGACCGACGCGGACTCGCTCGCGGCGTTCCGGCGGTACGTCGGGTTCACGGCCACGAAGAAGGCCGAAGCGCTCGACCGCGTCGTCGATTCGGCCGGCGGCGGTCGCACGATCCTCGACGTGGTCCCGGAGGTCGGCGACGTGCTCGCGCGGTGTCGCGACTCCCTCCGGCTCCACCAGCGAGAGTGCGGCCTCGACGCGGGCACGTATCACGGCTTCGAGAGCGGGGCCGCGAACGTCTCGCTTCACCGGGCGCGGCGGATCCTCGCCGCGTTCGAGGAACGGCGAGAGGCGGTCGACGACGACCTGTCGGTCCTCGACGCGACGCCGACGTGGGAGACGCTCTCGGAGCTGCGGGAGCGGTACCACGTCTCGCAGTCCGAACTCGCGGACGGGACGGCGCTGTCCCAACAGCAGATCTCCCGCGAGTGGGGCGAGAGCGAGGCGGTTCGTCGGACGGTGACCGAGCGGCTCCGAGAGATCCTCACCGAAGTCGCGGAAACCGACCTCGACGACCTTCGCGAGTTCGTCCGAGGCGACGTGAAGTGGCGTCGGGTCGAGTCGGTCGACACCGTTCCGCCGGAGTCGACCGAACACCGCGGCGAGGTGCTCCGACAGCGGCTCGCAGACGTCATCGGCGGGCCGGTCGAGACGGCGAAAGAGCGCGCTCGCGACCTGCTCGACCGCGGTCCGGTCGGCGAAACGCGAGCGGAGCTGTCGGCGGCGCTCGACGCGTACGGGATCAGTCAGGCGGACGTGGCGGCGGGGCTCGACGTGAGTCAGGCGACCGTGTCACGCTGGCTGTCCGGCGCCGTCGAGATGGACCGGCTCGACGACCTACGCGAGGTCGTCACAGAAGAGGTCGACGCCGTCAAGGCGGAACTGCGAACGATACTGGCGCGCATCGAGGACGGAGAGCGACCGCGAGTGTACGACCTGACCGTCGAGGGGACCCACAACTTCGTCGCGAACGGGCTCGTCGTCCACAACTCCTCTGACCGCTCCGCGATGCACGAGGGCTTGGAACAGCAGAAGATCTCGGTGTCGAAGGCCGGGATCAACGCCACCCTCAAAGCGCGGTGCTCGCTGCTCGGTGCGGCGAACCCCAAGTACGGCCGGTTCGACCAGTACGAGCCGATCGGCGAGCAGATCGACTTAGAGCCCGCGCTCATCTCGCGGTTCGACCTGATCTTCACGGTGACGGACAGCCCGGACCCGGAACACGACTCCCGCCTGGCGAAACACATCATCAAGACGAACTACGCCGGCGAGCTCAACACCCAGCGCGAGGAGCTGGCGAGCTCGGAGTTCACCTCGGAGCAGGTCGCGGCGGTGACCGAGGAGGTCGCGCCGGAGATCGACTCGGAGCTGCTGCGGAAGTACATCGCCCACGCGAAGCGGTCCTGCTTCCCCACGATGACCGACGAGGCGAAGGATCTCATCGAGGAGTTCTACGTCGACCTCCGTTCGAAGGGCGCGGACGAGGACGCGCCGGTGCCGGTCACCGCCCGGAAGCTGGAGGCGATGGTGCGGCTCTCGGAGGCGAGCGCGCGGGTCCGCCTCTCGGACACCGTCGAGCGCGAGGACGCCGACCGCGCGACCGACATCATCGAGTCGTGTCTCAAAGACATCGGCGTCGACCCGGAGACGGGACAGTTCGACGCCGACGTGGTCGAGACGGGCACCTCGAAGAGCCAGCGCGACCGCATCAAGAACATCAAGGGACTCATCGCCGACATCGAGGAGGAGTACGAGGAGGGCGCGCCGGTCGACGAGGTGCTCGACCGCGCGGGCGAGATCGGGATGGACCGCGGGAAGGCCGAAGGCGAGATCGAGAAGCTCCGGACGAAAGGCGAGGTGTACGAGCCCAAGCAGGGCCACCTCCGGACGACGTAGATGGACCGCATCTCCGCGATACGAAACGTCGAGGACGCGCTCCGCGAGTTCGAGGACGGCGACGCCGACCTCGCGGCCACGGAGCGGCGCGTCGCGGCCGTGCTCCGGACGTACGCCACCGAGTTCGACGGCGACGGCGACGTGTTCCGCGCCGTCGGCGACGACCCAGTCGACGGCACGGTCGTCGTCGCGCCCTCGGAACCGGCCGCGCGCGAGCGCGTCCTCTCGGCGAGCGGCGTCGACGGCGAGGGCGATCCGGACGGTGCCGCCGGTCCCGAATTCGAAGTGGAGCGGTTCTAACGGTCGACCTCGGTCGCTTCCAGCGTCCGGGGTCGAGCGGTTCCGATCGCCGACCGCTGGCTCGCGAGAGGCGATTCGGTCCGCCGTCGCTGAATGCGGCTGAAACGTTCCGGTCCGGAACGGATAAATTGGAAAACCGACCACCGGCGGGCGTGCTGCTGGTCGTGACGTATTCGGCGGCCGCGCGAACCGGCCTCCGAAACCTGTGTCGTCGCCACGAGTCGGTCGTCGCCCGGCGGTTCGGCCGCGCCGCGCTGTTCGACGAGACCGTGTACGCCGCCTTCCTCGCGCTCCGGCTGCGGGAGTCGCACGGCGGGGACGTCCAGATAGAGCGCACCGAGCCGTTCAACGAGTTCGTCGCCGTCGACGATCCGGTGCGGGAGGCCGCCGCGGCGTACGCGGACCGGTCCGCGGAGTCGACGCCGTACGCCGCCTTTGCGGCGGGAACGGAACACCCGGACCCCGACGCCATGCGCGACCGAGAGCTGTGACCGGGGCGGAGTCGAAGCCGTCGGGATCGGACCGCGAGGAACACGAGGACGAGCGGGAAGACGGGACCGTCGCTGTCGAGGAGCGTCCGGAGCCGAGCGCGGTGCTCGGACGCCTTCCCACCGACGCGGGACTCCGACGGCAGCTCGCGGCGGCCGCGCGCTCCCGGGGACGGACCGCGTCGGTCGCGGCGGAGATCGCCGAGATCGAGGCGGAGCTCGCGGCGATCGAGATCGAGCCGGTCGACCTGACGGCGGCGCGGCGGCGGGTCGCCGAGACGACCGGAGAAACCGAGCGACTGAAAGAGCGGGTCGCGGCGCTGCGCGGGGACGCCCGGGCGCGCCGCGCGGTCGACGCCGAGGCTGACGAGACGCTCGGCGACCTGGAGGAAGCGGCCGCGGAGCTGTCGGCCGCGCAGACGGAGGCGATCGCCGCCGAGCAAGCGCTCGAACGCGCGCGAGCCGAGGCGGCTCGGAACCGCGACGAGCGGCGGCGACGGCTCCGGCTCCGCGACCGGCTCCGAAATCGTCGGCGGACCGCCCGCCGCGAGCTCGCCGAGGCGATATATCCGGCGTTCCGGCGCGCGCTGGCGGTCGTCCCAGGCGGCGACCCGAGCGCGGCCGGCGCGGAGCCGAGCGGGTACGACGGGGACCCGATCGCGGCGTCGCTCGCGGCGGTCAGGCTCGCGGCGCTCGACGGCGTCGTCGAACTGCGCGGCGACGCGGCCCGAGCGGTCGCCGCGTCCGAGCGGAGCGCGCGGTCGCTGCTCCGCGCGAGAGACGTTCGCCTCCGAGGCGCGTCCGGCGGGCGCTGAGTCCGACGGTACGGGCGCGCGCCGGGCCCGTCCCGAGCCTTAAATACGATTCCGCGGCACCCGGCGCATGGAACTCGACTGGTCCGTCGACCGCGAGGGTGACGCGTCGCTCGTCGGCGTTCGGGTGCGAAACGACGGAGCGGTCCCGCGGCGCGTCCGGATCGAGAGCCGGCTGGACGGCCCCGTCCTCCCGCCGCGGCGCGGCGGCGTCCCCGAATCCGGCTGGGACGCCGAGGGCGTGACCAGGGTGATCGACCCGGGCGACCGGGCGGCGTTCGGGTTCGCGGCGCTCGCCGACCCAGTCGAGCCGCCGGTCGAAATCGCGAGCGTCGAGCCCCTGAGAGGGAACGCGGACGACGGTCGCGGATCGGCCGAGGACGGCTCCGACCTCGCGCGGGCGGCGGTTCGCGACCTCGAATCGCATCGCCCCCCGCGGCGCGCGGTCGCCGGAGCGGAGCCGGGTAACGACGAGGCGGAGAGCGACGGCGAAGCGGCTGACTGGGACGGCGAAGAGCGCCCAGGAAACGAGGAATCGACCGGTTCTGACGGGGGCGCGACTCGGTCAGCGGCTCCCCATGCGTCGCCGAGCGCGGCGGGGCCCGACGAGATCGACGCGTGGTTCGCGGCCGTCGAGGCGCGGATCGAGCGGGCGGAGCGGCTGGCCGACGCCGACCTCGCGACGGCGACGGCGGTCGTCGAGGAGGCCGGCGGCCTCGACGCGGTCGGGGGACTCGACGAGCGCGTCGCGGCCGACGCCGAGCGTCTGAAGGCGGTCCGCGACCGCGCCGCGGCGCTGGCCGAGCGCGCCGAGGAGAGCGAGGTCCCGACCGAGGCGCTGGAGGCGCTGGCGTGATCCTCGCGGTGGCGGGCGGGAAGGGCGGCGTCGGGAAGACGACGCTCGCGTACAACGTCGCCGCCGAGCTCGACGGCGTCGTCGTCGACGCCGACCTCGGGATGGCGGACCTGCCGGACGGCCGCGGCCCCGACCTCCACGACGTGCTCGCCGGCGCGGCGGACCCGAGAGAGACGGTTCGGTCGGGGCCGGTCGACATCGTCCCGTGCGGCCGGACGCTGGCCGGCGCGCGGGCGGCCGACCTGACGCGGTTGGCCGAGGCGGTCGCCGCGGTCGAGCGCGAGTTCGGGACCGTCGTCCTCGACTGTCCGGCGGGGCGCCGCGCCGACGCCGGCGTGCCGCTGGCGGTCGCGGACGCCTGCCTTCTCGTCGTCTCGCCGCGGGCGTTCGCGCTGGCCGACGCGATCCGCACCCGGGAGCTCGCCCGCGAACTCGACGCCGGGCTGGTCGGCTGCGCGGTCAACCGCGTGACCGAGCCGCCGCCGGTCGAGGCGATCGGCGACGCCCTCGGCGCGCCGGTCGAGGTCGTTCCGGCCGACCCGCGCGTCGGCCGCTCCGTCGCGGCGGAGCGGCCGGTCGTCGACGCCGCGCCCGACAGCGATGCCGCGGCGGCGGTCAGGGCGCTCGCGCGGCGGGTTCCGGAGTGAGGAGCGAGACGAGTGAGATGCGCGAGATCGAGGAACCGGGAACGCCGTCGCGACACCGCGCCTTTTTACTCCGGTCGTCCCTTCGGCGAGAGCGATGATCGGAGTCGCGTTCGTCGTCGGCGTCGGCGTCATCTCCGCGCTCGCGGTCTCGGTGGGACCGCTGTACGCGGCCGACCGCTTCCGGGAGTTACGGGAGCCGACGGACGCGGAGCGCGCGCAGATCGCTGCGCTGGCGGACCCCGGCGGACTCGACCTCGACCGGATCGCGATCGAGTCCGTCGTCAGCGATGACGGCGGCGGGGGATCCGCGGCCGACGGTCCCGCCGAGGTCGCCGTCCGGGGGCCGCCCGGCCGACGGGTGCTGTTCCTCACGGCGGACGTGTTGACCGACCTCGACGAGGACGTCGCGATCGGACTGCTCGCGGCGGAGGCCGGGCGAGTCGCGACGTACTACGCGGAGTTCCGCGCCGTCGCGGTCGGCGCCGTGCTGGCGACGCTGGCGGCGGTCGTCACGACGCTCGTCCCGTTCGAGTCCGGCTTCGCCGCTGTCATCGCCGTGGGGGTCGCCGCCTTCTGGGCCGGCCGTCGGGTCCAGTACGCGGCGGACGCCCGCGCGGCGGACGCCGTCGGCGCCGACCGCGTCGCGGACGCGTTCGAGCGCGTCGCGGAGCGCCGCGGGGTCGAACCGGAAACGGGGGACTGGTCGACGTGGTTCGAGGTCCAGCCGCCGCTCAGCGATCGGATCGCGCGGCTCCGCGAACGGGCGGCAGACGAAGGGTAGCGAAGCGGGTAGACGAGGCGTAGCGGGCAGAAGGAGGGATTCGAGCCGGCGGGGGCTCAGTCCCGCGAGCGCCGAGCGACGGCGGACTCCGGACCGACGCGGACGTCGTAGCCCGCGACGGTGAGGGAGACGTCGACGTCGGACCGGTCGGCGACGAGCGCGTTCAGCGCGTCGGGGTCGACGTGTTCGTACAGCACCACGCCCGCCTCGTGGAGCTCGGTGGCCTCGACGCCGGCGAGGTCGGCGATCGCCTCGACGACGGCGAGGCTGGGACTGGGACCGCCGCCGCCGTGACGGACGCGGGCCGTCTCGGCCGTCGAGCGGGAGCCGGTCGCTTCGGTCGGGACGCTGCTCATACTGGATCTCTCGTCGAAACCACGTATAAATGAGTCGTTCAATTTATCAGAAGTGATTAGATCGGGGCGTCCCGGTCCCGGAACCGTTACCAACCAGCCGCACGCGTGTAGAGACAACTCGAATGCGACTCCCGGAACGACAGCTCGCGGTCCTCGAGGCCGCGAGCGCGACGGACGAACGAACGGTGGCGGAGATAGCCGCGGAGACCGACCTGAAGCCGGAGACGGTCGCCGGCGCGGCGTTCGACCTGGCCGACGAGGGCCTCGTCGAGGTCGGGTCGGCGACCGACGAGACGCTCGAACTCACCGACGAGGGGCGGACCTACGTCGACGACGGGCTCCCCGAGACGCGGCTCTACCGAGCCGGACTCGACGCGGGCGCCGACGCCGAGCCGGCCTCGATGGGCGAGGTCATCGGCGGGGCCGATCTCGACGGCCCCGAGGTCGACATCGCCTTGGCGAACTTCGCGCGGAAGGGGTTCGGGAGCGTCGACGGCGGCGAACTCTCGGTCGACCCCGACGCCGACCCGGACGCCGACCACGAGGCGACGGCGCTCGCGGCGCTCGCTGACGCCGGCGGTGAGGGCGAGGGCCTCGACGCGGAGGCCCTCGGCGTCGACGAGGCGGCGATCGACCAGCTGGACTCGCGCGGGCTGGTGGCGGTCGGCGAGTCGGTCACGCGGACGGTCCGGCTCACCGACGACGGCGTCGACGCGCTGATGACCGGCGTGGAGGCGACCGAGACGGTCGGGGCGCTCACGCCTGAACTCCTCGCCAGCGGCGAGTGGCGCGACGCGGAGTTCGCCGAGTACAACGTCGAGGCCGACGCGGAGACGGCCCGCGGCGGCCGGAAGCACGTCCTCCGTCGGACCGCCGACCGCGTGAAGGACGTGCTGGTCGGCATGGGGTTCCAAGAGATGGAGGGCCCGCACGCCGACGCCGACTTCTGGATCAACGACTGCCTGTTCATGCCGCAGGACCACCCGGCGCGGACCCACTGGGACCGGTTCGCGCTCGACGTGGACCGGATGGACGGGATCCCGGACGAGCTGATGGCCCGCGTCGAGGCCGCCCACCGCGACGGGTGGGGGATCGACGGCGACGGCTACCACTCGCCGTGGTCGGCCGACTTCGCCCGCGAGGTCGCCTTACGCGGGCACACCACCTCGCTGTCGATGCGCTACCTCTCCGGGATCGCGGGCGCCGAGCTGGAGCCGCCCCAGCGTTACTTCTCCGTCGAGAAGGTGTACCGAAACGACACGCTGGACCCGACGCACCTGCTGGAGTTCTTCCAGATCGAGGGGTGGGTGATGGCCGAGGACCTCTCGGTGCGCGACCTGATGGGCACCTTCGAGGAGTTCTACCGCCAGTTCGGGATCACGGACATCCGATTTAAGCCGCACTACAACCCGTACACGGAGCCCTCCTTCGAGCTGTTCGGCGAGCACCCGGAGACGGGCGAGGAGATCGAGATCGGCAACTCCGGCGTCTTCCGCGAGGAGGTCACCGGCCCGCTCGGCGTCGACTGCGACGTGATGGCGTGGGGGCTCGCCCTCGAGCGACTGGCGATGCTCACGACCGGCGCGGAGGACATCCGCGACCTCCACGGGACCCTGGCCGACATCGACTTCCTGCGGAACGCGGAGGTGAGCTACTGATGCCCGTCGTCGACGTCGACCCCGACGAGCTGCGCGAGCTCACCGGCCACGAGGAGAAGGACGACGCGGAGCTGAAAGAGGACCTGTTCGGGCTCGGCCTGGAGTTCGAGGGCGAGACCGACGACGGCATGTTCCAGTTCGAGTTCGCGCCCGACCGGCTCGACCGCCTCTCCGTCGAGGGGGTCGCGCGCTCGCTGCGCTACCACTACGGCGACGCTCGCGGTGTCTACGTGCCGAACACGAACGACCCCGAGTGGAGCATCGAGGTCGACGAGTCGGTGCCCGACGAGCGCCCGTACGTCACGGGCGCCGTGGTCCGCGGCGTCGACCTCGACGAGGCGGCCCTGGAGTCGCTGATCCAGCTGCAAGAGAAGCTCCACGCGACGATGGGCCGCGGCCGCGCGAAGGGCGCGATCGGGATCCACGACCTCGCGATGGTGAAGGGCGCGCCGCTCCAGGAGGGCGCGGAGCCGTCGATCACCTACCGCGGCGTCGACCCCGACGGCGACACGTTCGTCCCGCTCGACGCGAACGACGAGCTGACCCCGAACGAGGTCCTCGACGAGCACGACACGGGGACGACCTACGCCGACCTCGTCGAGGGGCTCGACCGCTATCCGGCGATCTACGACGATCTGGGCCTCTTCTCGTTCCCGCCGGTGATCAACGGGAAGCGCACCGAGGTGACGACCGGCTCCCGCGAGCTGTTCGTCGAGCTCACCGGCACCGACCAGTGGACGATCGACCGGATGTGCAACATCATCTGTTACGCGCTGTCGGCCCGCGGGGCGACGATCGAGGCGGTCGAGGTGAACTACGCCGACGGCGCGACGCACCCGAGCGAGTACGGGGCCGAACTCGTCCGTCCCAACCTCGACGTCGACGAGAAGGCCGTCTCGCACGACCGGATCGAGACGCTGCTCGGCGTCGACTTCGAGCCCGAGGAGGTCGTCGACTGCTTCGAGCGCGCCGGGCTCGACGCCTCCTACACCCTCGACGAGGACGTGACCTACGAGGTGTCGATTCCGCCGTACCGCGTCGACGTGCTCCACCCGCTCGACCTCGTCGACGACGTGGGGCGCGCGTACGGCTTCGACAACTTGGAGCCGCGCTACCCCGACGTGGGCACCGTCGGCGGCCGCCACGAGCGCTCGCGGCTGGAGGACGCGGTCCGGACGAGCCTCGTCGGCCTCGGCTTCGAGGACCTGCTGAACTTCCACATGACGAGCGGAACGGAGAACTACGACCGGATGAACGTCGAGGCGGGAAGCGACGCCTTCGGCGGCGGCGACCCCGTCGAGATCACGGAGCCGTACAGCGAGGAGTACACCCAGCTCCGCACCTGGGCGCTCCCGTCGCTCGTCATGCTGTTGGAGCGGAACACCCACAACGCCTACCCGCAGGACGTCGCCGAGGTCGGCTTCGTCGCCGAGCGCGACGGCGCCGAGGACGCGAACGTCGCCGAGTCCCGCCACGTCGCCGGCGCGGTCGCCCGTCGCGACGCCTCCTACGAGGCCGCGAAGGGCCGCCTCCAGGCGCTCTGTGACGACTTCGGCGCCGAGCTGGCAACCCCGCGGACCGAACACCCGTCGTTCATCGAGGGGCGCGCCGCCGACGTCGAGATCGACGGCGAGCGCGTCGGCGTGATCGGCGAACTCCACCCCGCGGTGCTCGTCGAACACGACCTGGAGGTGCCGGTGGCCGCCTTCGAGTTCGATCTCGACGCGCTGCGGTGAACGGCGAGCGTCGGGCGGGACGCAGTGACAGAGTCGTCCGGGTCGCCCGCGTTCTATCGCGACTACCGCCGAGGCTTTAGCAGCGGCTCGCCGTCGACGGTCGGATCGGGTCGACCGAGACGACGACTACCGGTTGCTACGATTCCAAGTGATTACTCCGGTCACGATGGAGGTTGCGAGGACCACGAACGCGGTCGGGGAACCGGCGACAGTCGCCGTCGCGGCGACGCTGACGGCCACCGCTAGGGCACCGGTGACGGCGGCCGTGTCTGAAGACACCCACTTCCTGTCGTCACCCGCCGAGCCGTCGACGTCAGCGTCGTCTCCGCCGAGTCCGAGACGGGCCGCGCGGTCGGTGAGTTCCAGGCGGCTGGTCCGCTTGTCGAACTCGACGAGACCGGCGTCGGCCATCTTGGGTGCGTGGTGCTGATAGATAGTCGACTGTACCGACTTTCGTTCGTCGTAGCTGACTGCGTCGGGGTCGTCGACGTCTATCTCCCACGCGGCGATGGTGGATGCGAGATCGGGTATCGTCGCCGAGTTGTCGGATTCGGCTCCGAGGAGCTGAAGCATCTGCCGTCGACGGTAGTTGCTGAGGACGTCGTAGATGAGATTGAGGTCGTCCGGGTTTCTCGTGCCCTCATCGAGCCGTTCGCAGAGTACGGTCACACCGCCGCGGGGCGTGGTCGTCTCTTCGTCGCCATCGTCCGTTCGTACTTGTGTAGTGTTCACACCGCTCCCTCCGTATCTCCAAACATATGTATAACAACTAAAACTTTTCAATTGACAGTTTCTATATATTTCTACTATGTATCGACTCATTCTCCATTCCTATAAGTTGAAAATAACAGTCATGGATGACTTCGTACACTGATGTACGCATTCTTTCACTTGCGCGGTCTGCGGCGGTTGACTACGACCTCTTGACGAGAAAATTTACACCAAGCGCTCGGAACGAAGTGAGCTGCGACGCGTTCCATAGGCATCCCTTGTGGTATCTTTTCACCGCCATATCCCACAGATTATGGGGCCTCACAGGAACGAAATCCCCAAATACGGTCATTAAGGTAACCATATTCTGTCTACTAACTATGCCCGGATAGGCCGTGGCCCCGAGGTGCGTGGTACCGCCGCGCGCACCGAATGTCACGTAACGTAATATTCGCCACGGTATTCGCGGTGATACTCCTGCTCGCGCCTGTCGGAGGCGCGGTCGGAGTAGCACCGGGGAGCGGGGGAACAGACGCGGCAACTGATACGGCATCGTTCGGTGACGGCATCCAGAACCCCGGAGCTCCAGTAGAGTTCGGGACACAGGGTGACGTCGACCCGGCCCTCCAGGAGGCCGACGGGACCGTCGAAGTGATTTTCCGCTTCGACGAAATCGACCGCGCGTCCCTCCAGGGCGTGACGGGACAAGCGGCCATCCGGTCGATGAAACAGCACTCGGCGGCCACCCAGCAGAACTTCCTCCGGTACGCGGGTAGTACGGAGGGGATCGAGACCGTCGAGCAGTTCTGGATCGCGAACGCGGTGCTCGCCGAGGTCGACACGGACGAGGTGAACATCGAGCGCGTCACCGAGATCAAAGGCGTCGACCGCGCACACGCGAACTTCGAGCTGTCGGTTCCGGAGAACCTCCAGCAGGAGCGCGCGAGCGCCGACGACGTCCGGTCCGCGAGCTACAACACCACCTACGGCCTCGATCAGATCAACGCGACCGAGGTCTGGGACGAGTACAACACGATGGGTGAAGGCGTCGGTGTCGCCGTGCTCGACACGGGCGTCGACCCCGACCATCCCGATATCGACATCGATCCCGACAACTTCGTCGAAGCGACCGAGGACGGCGTCGAGAACGTCGACCCGTACGACAGCAGCGACCACGGGACCCACGTCTCCGGCACCGTCGTCGGCGGCAACGCCAGCGGCGAGTACATCGGCGTCGCGCCCGAGGCGACGCTCTACCACGGCCTCGTCATCCCCGGCGGCGGCGGCAGCTTCGCGCAGGTCGCCAACGGGATGGAGTGGGCCGCCAACGAGTCCGGCGTCGACGTCGTCTCGATGAGCCTCGGTGCGACGGGCTACTACACCGAGATGATCGAGCCGACCCAGAACATCGAAGCGGCCGGCAAGGTCCTGGTTTCGTCCGCCGGCAACAGCGGTGCCGGCAGCTCCGGTAGCCCCGGGAACGTGTACGAGACGATCGCCGCGGGCGCCAGCAACGAGGACGGCGGCATCGCCTCGTTCTCCAGCGGCGAGGAAGTCGACACCGAGGCTGACTGGGGCGACGCCGCCCCGAGCGACTGGCCGGACACCTACGTCGTGCCCGACTACGCCGCACCCGGCGTCGCGGTGAACAGCGCCCAGCCCGGCGGCGGCTACCAGGAACTCTCCGGCACGTCGATGGCCGCTCCGCACATCAGCGGCGCGTACGCACTGATGCTCTCCGCGGCCGGCGACATCGACAAGTCCACCGCTACGGAGGCGCTCACGGAGACGGCCTGGGCGCCGGCGGAGGACCCCGACCCGACCCGGTACGGTGACGGGATCATCGACATCAAGGCGGCGACCGACATGGTCGCACTCGAGCAGGAGGTCACGGGCACCGTCACCAACGCCGACGGCGCGGCCATCGAGGGCGCGACGGTCTCCAGTGACCAGGGCTTCCAGACCACGACGAACGCGGACGGCGAGTACACGCTGCTCGCCGAGACCGGCAACGTCACCGTGACGGCCGACGCGTTCGGGGCGGAGAGTTCGAGCCAGACGGTCGAGGTCGGTGACAACGAGACCGTCACCGCGGACTTCAGCCTCGATCCGGCCCTTGACGTCGCGCTCGAATCCGGGCAGGCGAGCGCCATCGAGGGCGGTGACAACGTCAGCGCGACCGTCAACGTCGCAAACCTCGAAACGTACACCGCGGAACTCGGCGACGGTTACAGTGCTGAGAACGCCACGCTGTACGTCGCCGGCGGCGAATATGAGTTCGGCGAGCCCGTCGACCTCGGCGGCTACAGCGGCACCGCGACCGTGACCGTCGAGACGACGGCCGACACCAGCGGCGACCTCTCTATCGACCACACCTTCGAGGGGCTCGGCGACTCCGTCGAGGTGACCACCGGTCCGACCGAGGTCTTCGAAGAGTTCACGCAGGTCGGCGTCGTCGACGATAACAGCGAGTGGGGCGAGGACGTCGCCGCCATCGTCGACGAGGAGACGCCCGACAGCTACTCGGTGGACGTCATCGACTCCGACACCGCCATCGAGTCCACGGACACGTACGACGCGTACGTCGTCCAGTACCTCGACGAGGACAGCGCCGAGGCGTTCGCCGACGCCACGGCGAGCTACGACGTCGGGACCGTCTACCTCGACCAGTGGGGGAGCGACTCCAACGGCATCGAGGCCCGCTCGGACGCGCTCGGCGACCCCGCCGAGACCGACGACGGGTTCAGCGGCGAGAACCCGACGTTCGTGAACGTCGCCGACCACCCGATCTTCGAGGGCGTCGGTGACGAGCCGATCTCGCTCCACGAGGCCACGTTCGCCGACAAGTCGTGGTTCTCGGACACCAACGCGCAGGTCCTGGCCGACGTTTCCAACGGCGAGGTTCAGGGCAGCGGCGTCGCGGTCAGCGAGGCCCGCTGGGACATCTTGGCGGCCTCCATGGGATACAGCACCTTCACCGAAGGCGAGTACACCGAGGACGCGCACACCATCCTCGGGAACATGGTCGGCGTCGCGGCCAACCCGCCCGAGCCCGCCGGCACGGTCGAAGTGACCGAGACGACGGTCTCGCCCGGCAGCAACGCCGAGGTCACGCTCCAGACGGACGTCAGCAACGTCACCGGCTACGAGGCGACGATCGAGTTCGACCCGGAGAAGCTCCAGGTCGAGGACGTCTCCGGCGAGGACATGGCTGACCCCGTGGTGGAGATTGACAACGAGAACGGCGTGCTGTTCCTCACGCAGGCGCAGGCGCAGGGCGCCGACGCGCCCGAGATGGCCTCCATCGAGTTCGAGGTCGTCGATATGGATACCGGCGAAGAGGCAGACGTCTCGCTGATCGGCGAGGAGTCCGCCGTCTACGATCCCACTGGTAGCGCCTACCTCACCAACTGGGACAACGGCCACGTCACGGTCCTCGACGGCCAGCTCGGCGACGTGAACGCCGACGGCGAGATCACCGCCGGTGACGCGGTCATCGTCCAGCGCCACATCGCCGGCCTGCCGACCGAGGTTCCGGACGACCAGATCGAGATGCTCGGTGACGTCAACCAGGACGGCCAGATCACGTCCGCCGACGTGACCTACATCCTGCAGATCGTCGCCGGCATCGAGGAACCGCCGGAGATGAACGCCGCGGACGCCCAGTCCTCGGTCACCGCTCCGAGCGTCGAGTCGACCGCCACGCCGAGCGCACCCGCGCTCTGACCGGCCGAACCACCCGTCAACCACCCAGCCGCCACAATTTTTCGTACCGCAGAACGCGCGTAATGATTAACACGGATCCTTACACACAGATAACGTATGTTCGATGACACCAGACACGCCGCCGCGCTCGCACTCGTGCTCGCGCTGGCGTTGGCCCCCGTCGCCGCACCCGTAGCGGCCGCCGCCACCGCCGGCGGGACCCCCGTGGTGACCGACGGGGCCGGTACGACCGCGAGCGACAACGCCCTCCTCTCCCAGCAGTACGCACAGCAGTCCGACGCCCCGCAGCTCCGGCTCGGATCGGCGACGGTCAACCCGAACGACACCGCCGTGGTTCGGGTGTCGACCGACGCCAGCGACATCGCCGGCTATCAGACCAACGTGACCTTCGACCCGTCCGTCGTCCGAGTCGAGGGCGTCGTGGGGAGCGAGGACTTCGCCGACCCCGTTGTGAACGTGAACAACGACGAGGGGTGGGTCGTCTTCACGCAGTCCGGGACCGAGGGCGTCGACGAACCGGTACTGGCTCGGCTCCGAGTCACCGCCGTCGGCGACGACGGCGACTCGACGGATCTGTCCTTCGTGGGCGAGGACACGGCCGTCAACGATGCCGACCGCGCCAGCGTCGACGTGGCGCTCGTCGGCGGGGAAGTCGACGTCGCGGCCGGCGACGTCGTCGCCAACAACGACGGCCAACAGGGCGCGAGCGACGGCAGCGGAACCACCGGCAACGGCGGCACCGGTGGCGGACTCCTCGGCGACGTGAATCTCGTCGTGATCGCCGGCGGCGCCGCGGCGCTCGGGGGCGCCGTCGCCGGCGGCGTCTTCCTCGGCAAGCGCCTCTGAGCCCGACCGGTCGGGAACGCCGACCACGGCGCGCCGTTCTTTTTTCGCGTCGATCCGGCACGGGCCGACAGAAGCCGGACCGCGTCCCCAGCCCGTGACGGCCCTCGAACGCGACCGCGAACCGCGGGTCGCGGGCCGGCGATCAGAGTTCGGTATCGACGAACTGCGAGGGGGAAACACCGAGGTGAACCGAACACGCGGCCGACAAACGTCCGTTCGGTCGCTTCTGTCACGAATTATCACAGATGTGGTCGCGAACAGAAGACATATATCCGTCATAGCGTACTCGCCGGGCATGAACTGTGAGAAGTGCGGCGTCGACGCTCCGCTCGCGCACCGCGACGTCGACGGCTTCCCGTACTACCTGTGTGAGGCCTGTATCAGCGGGTGGGACGCGGTTCGGGGTCCCTCTGCCGACGCCGCCGAGGAGGCCCGGTCTCCCGCGCGGTAGGGGCGTCGCGCGGCGGCGGCACAAGTCGGACCGCCGAACGAGTCACTCCCGAGCCGCGGCGACGGCCTCGACGACGGCGCGCGCGTTTTCCCGGACCGCGTCGAAGTCACCGTCGGCGACCGCCTCGTCGTCGACGATCGAGCTGCCGACGCCGACCGCGACCGCGCCCGCCCGGACGTACTCGCCCGCGTTGTCCGCGCCGACGCCGCCGGTCGGCACGAGCGGTATCTGCGGGAGCGGCCCGCCGATCGCCGCGACGTGGTCCGGGCCGCCGGTCTTCGCGGGGAACACCTTCACCGCGTCGGCGCCGGCCTCGTAGGCCTCGATCGCCTCGGTCGGTGCGTACGCGCCGACCGCGACCGGAGTGCCGTAGCGGTTCGCCGTCCGGATCACGCCGCGGTTCACCGTCGGCGTCACGAGGAACTCCGCGCCGGCGAGCTGCGCCGCGCGCGCGGTCTCCGCGTCGAGGACGGTGCCGGCGCCGACGACGGCGTCGTCGACGCGGTCGGCTATCGCCTCGATGGAGGCCATCGCGTTCGGCGTGTCCGCCGTCACCTCCAGGGCCGTCACGCCGGCGTCGACGACCGCGTCCGCGACCGCCACGGCGTCGTCTCGCCCCACGCCGCGGAGGATCGCGATCACGCCGCCCTCGGTGATCCGGTCGAGTCGATCGGTTCGCATGGCTGGTACCTCCCCGCCGGGGGTCTTAAATCGGGCCGTGTCGGAGACGGCCGCGGCGCGCCCGCACACACCTCCTATTTAACAGACGGACGGGCAAGTACGACCGTGGCGACGGACCGGTCCGGGTCGGACGCGGGAGATCGACGGAGCGTGCGACCCGCCGTGACCGACGGCGTGCGAGTCCCGCGGCCCCCGGACCGGTTCGGAGTTACCCCGACTCACCATGTACATCACCGACTACGAGCTGTTCGAAGTACCGCCCCGCTGGCTGTTCCTGAAGCTGACGACGAGCGACGGCACCGTGGGGTGGGGAGAGCCGATCGTGGAGGGGCGGTCGCACACGGTCGTCGCGGCCGTCGAGGAGCTGCTCGACGACTACCTGCTGGGCGAGGACCCGACGCGGATCGAGGACCACTGGCAGGCGATGTACCGCGGCGGGTTCTACCGCGGCGGTCCGGTGCTGATGAGCGCCATCGCCGGCGTCGACCAGGCGCTGTGGGACCTCAAGGGGAAGCAGTTCGGCGCGCCCGTCCACGAGCTGCTCGGCGGCCGCGCGCGCGACCGGATCCGCGTCTACCAGTGGATCGGCGGGGACCGACCGGCGGACGTGGGCGAGGCCGCGAGGGAGAAGGTCGACGCCGGCTTCTCGGCGCTGAAGATGAACGCCACGGCGGAGCTCGAGTCGATCGACTCCCCGGCCGCGGTGGCCGCGGCGGCCGACCGGATCGCGGCCGTGCGGGAGGCGGTCGGCGACGAGGTCGACATCGGCGTCGACTTCCACGGTCGGGTGGCCAAGCCGATGGTCCGTCGGCTCGCGGCGGCGCTGGAGCCGTACGACCCGATGTTCATCGAGGAGCCGGTGCTGCCCGAGAACAACGACGCGCTGCCGGCGATCCGGGCGTCGACGACGATCCCGATCGCGACCGGCGAGCGGATGTACTCGCGGTGGGACTTCAAGGAGGTGCTGGAGGCGGACGCCGTCGACCTGATCCAGCCGGACGTCTCCCACGCCGGCGGGATCACCGAGCTGAAGAAGATCGCGTCGATGGCCGAGGCGTACGACGTGTCGGTCGCGCCGCACTGTCCGCTCGGGCCGATCGCGCTCGCCTCCTGTATTCAGGTCGACGCCTGTACGCCGAACGCGCTGATTCAGGAGCAGTCGCTCGACATCCACTACAACGAGACGAGCGACGTGTTGGACTACCTCGCTGACCCGTCCGTGTTCGAGTACCGCGACGGGTTCGTCGACATCCCCGACGGCGACGGGCTGGGAATCGAGATCGACGAGGAACACGTCCGCGAGCAGGCCGAGGAGGACGTCGACTGGCACAACCCCGTCTGGCGCCACGACGACGGCTCCGTCGCGGAGTGGTGATCCCGATGGCGAGACATATCGACCGATCGGAGGGCGACCGATGACCCGCCGACGCGAGTCGCCGACCGAGGGCGCGGTCCCCGGGCGGTTCGCCGGCGAGACCGTCATCGTCACGGGGTCGACCCGCGGGATCGGCGCCGGGATCGCGGAGCGGCTCGCCGCGGAGGGGGCGAACGTCGTGGTCAGCGGGCGCTCCGAGGAGGCGGGCGCGGCCGTCGCCGACCGAATTTCGGAGCGGAGCGGAGCGGGCGCGGCCGACGGTCCGCCGACCGGCGACGCGACGTTCGTCCGCGCCGACATGCGCGACCCGGACGACGTGGCCGCGCTCGCTGAGGCGGCGGCCGAGCGGTACGGCTCCGTCGACGTGCTCGTGAACAACGCCGGCGTCCAGACGGAGACGGCCGCCGACGAGGCGACGCTCGACGACTGGGCGTTCGTCGTCGAGACGGACTTCCGGGCGTACTGGCTCGCCGCGCGGGCCGCCCTCGAGCACATGGACCGCGGGGCGATCGTGAACGTCTCGTCGAACCACGCGTACGCGACGATGCCGGCGCACTTCCCGTACAACGCGGTGAAGGCGGGGATCAACGGCATGACGCGGTCGCTCGCGGTCGACTTCGGCCCCCGCGTCCGGGTGAACACGGTCGTCCCCGGCTGGGTGGAGATCGAGCGCACCCGCGAGGAGCTGCCGGAGGGGCGGTTCGAGGAGGTCGAATCGATCCATCCGACCGGGCGGATCGGCACGCCCGCGGACGTCGCCGGCGCCGTCTCCTTCCTCGCGAGCGAGGACGCCTCGTTCGTCACGGGGGCCGCGCTGCTCGTCGACGGCGGCCGCGGCGCGGTGATGCAGGACGACACGCTCCCGGACTACCGGGCGCGCGAAGACCGAGAGTAGGCGGGGACGGCGCGGTGAGGAGAGACGCGGCGCGAGCGGAGCGCGGGCGCCCCCGCCCGCGCCGGCCGACGGCGATCACCCCTTCTTATAATCGGCCGAGCGTAGCACCCACCATGAACCCGTTCGAGACCTGCGGCGCGGGGTGGCGCCGATGACCGACCTCGTCACGTTCGGCGAGACGATGCTCCGGCTGTCGCCGCCGCGCGGCGAGCGGCTGGAGACGACGCGCGACCTGACCGTTCAGGCCGGCGGCGCCGAGAGCAACGTCGCGGTCGGGGCCGCGCGGCTCGGCGCCGACGCCCGCTGGCTCTCGAAGCTCCCCGACTCGCCGCTCGGCCGGCGGATCGTGACCGAACTGCGAAGCCACGGCGTCCGCCCGGGCGTCGCGTGGGCCGACGCGGACGCGAGCCGCGTGGGGACCTACTACCTCGAACACGGCGGCGAGCCGCGGGGGACGAACGTGATCTACGACCGCGCCGACGCGGCGATCACGACCGTCGAGCCCGACGAACTCCCGACGGACGCGGTCGCGGAGGCGGAGTGGTTCCACACGACCGGGATCACGCCCGCCCTCTCGGAGACCACGGCGGAGACGACGACCGCGCTGTTGCGGACCGCCGGCGAGGCGGGGACCACGCGCTCGTTCGACCTGAACTACCGGGCGAAGCTCTGGGACCCGGAGATGGCGCGGGCGGCCTACGAGGAGCTGTTCGAACACGTCGACACCCTGTTCGTCCCGCGGCGGGACGCCCGCGAGGTGCTCGACCGGGAGGGCGGCGCCGTCGAGATCGCGCACGGGCTCGCCACGGAGTTCGGCTTCGACACGGTGGTCGTCACCCGCGGGCTCGAGGGGGCGGTCGCGCTCCACGACGGCTCGGTGTACGAGCAGGACGTGTACGAGGCGGAGACGTTCGACGCGATCGGCACCGGCGACGCGTTCGTCGCCGGCTTCGTCGCGGAGCGCCTGCGCGGCGGCGACCTCCCCGCGGCGCTCCGGTGGGGCTCGGCGACCGCGGCGCTGAAACGCACTACCGACGGCGACCTCGCGGTGACGACCCGGGCGGAGGTCCGCGACGTCATCGAGGGCGAGGGCGGGATCGATCGGTAAGGCCGGTCGCAAGCCCGGTGAGCCGCGCGGCGGCGCCCGGGGCGTATTGACGGGAGTCCGGAGGACGTTCTCCGGTGGCAGCGTTCAGAGGTCGACGGGGCCGCCGTCGGCGGCGCTCTCGGCGAGCGCGTCGATGGCCGCCATGTTCGCGATCGCCTCCTGCCCGTCGGTCAGGGGGGCGGTCCCGTCGGCGACGCGCTCGGCGAAGTGCTCGACCTGAAGCCGGTACTGGTCGACCGCGGGGAACGTCTCGACGCCGTGCCGGCCGTCGATCTCGTACTCCAGCTCGACGGGTTCGTCGGTCGGGGCGTCGAACGCGCGCTCGACCGCGACCCACCCGTTCGTCGCGTCGACGCGGTACCGCTGGACGAGCTGGGTGTCGAAGCCGGACGCGACCCGCGCCGAACGGCCGTCGTCGTACGCCAGCACGCCCGAGAGCTCCGTGTCGACCCCGGCGTCGCGGGTGTCGCCGGCGTGGGCGTACGCGCGGTCGGGCTCTCCGAGAATCGTCCGAGCGAGCGAGACGGGGTAGCAGCCGACGTCCATCAGCGACCCGCCCGCGAGGTCGGGGTCGAGCCGCACGTCGTTCGGGCGGTCGTACAGCGGGAACCGGAAGGTGGCCGTCACCGTCCGCACGTCGTCGAGCTCGGTCGCGGCGAGCGCGACGGCGCGCTCGGTGCGCGGGTGGTACCGGTACATGAACGCCTCCATCAGCGTGACGCCCCGCTCGTCGCAGTGGGCGACCACGTCGCGCGCCTCGGCGGCGTCGGCGGCCAGCGGCTTCTCGCAGAGGACGTCCAGGCCGGCGTCCGCGGCGCGCTTCGTCCACTCGGCGTGGCGGCCGTTGGGGAGCGGGACGTACACCGCGTCGAGCGCGTCGTCGTCGAGGAGCGCCTCGTAAGAGCCGTAGCTGCGCGGGATCGCGTTCTCGGCCGCGAACCGCTCCGCGCGGGCGGCGTCGCGGGACGCCACCGCGCCGACCGCGTGGTCGCTGGCGGCGATCGCCGGGATCACCGCTTTGCGGGCGATCCCCGCGGTGCCGAGGACGCCGAATTCGAGGCCGGTCGAGCCGGTCGGTGAGTCGGGCATAGCCGGGGCGACGCGCCCCCCGGACAAGTCGGTTCGGGTCGGCAAGATTCAAACGGCGGCGGGGACGGCGACCGCCGTCGCCCCCTGCGACGCGGCGTCGGTCGTCGCCGGACGGCTGTCGGGGAACCAGTACCTACTACTGGGACGCCTCGGTACGTGGACGGCACATGTCCCTGTCGAGCGACGTCCTCCTGTTCAGCATCGTGCTCATGCTTTGGGCGGTTCGCGTCGAGGTCCGCGGATACGGCGACTCGGGCGGGATCGTCCTCGCCGCGCTCGCGCTCGGCGTCGCGGGGCTCCTCGGGAGTTTCCTCTCCGCGGCGATCGGAGCCGGCCCGAACGCGGACGCCGAGAGCGCGGAGTGACCCCGTTCGGCCCGGTTCGAAACCGAGACCGCTGCCCCTACTGGCCGCTACCGGTCGGCCACCAACTCCCGGATGCGGGCCGTCCCCGCGGCGGCGCGGCCGCCGTGGAAGCAGAACGTCTCCGCCACGGCCAAGTCAGCGAGCGTCTCGACGCTTTCCCACGCGGTCTCGAGGTCCTGGGTCACCTCCGGTCGGGGGCCGACGAGCGCGCCGTCGACGACGTTGAGCGCGTCCGCGCTGACGAGCAGCTCCGCGTCAGGGAAGTGCGCCGACACGTGCCCCGGACTGTGGCCGGGCGTCGCGATGACCTCCATCGGCCCCGCGGCGGTCGCGAACGTCTCGCCGCCCGTCAGGCGGACGTCGACCGTCGTCGGGTCGATCGACAGCGGTCGCTCCGCGGTGGACTTGACGAGTTCCCTGTCGCCTTCCAGGTACGGCGCTTCCGTCTCGTGCGCGAAGACGACGGCGTCGGTCCGGTCGACGACGGCCGCCAGACAGCCGGCGTGGTCCGGATCCTGATGGGTGATGAGGATTCCCCAGGCGTCGTCGAGGCGCAGCCCCTCGTCGTCGAGCGCGGCTTCGAGGACGTCCACCGTGTCGGGGAGCCCGACGTCGATCAGGAGCGGCCCCCGCGGCGTCTCGACGGCGGTCGCGTTGAACGTCGCCTCGCGGTCGTCCATCGAGACGCGTAACGGGAGCCCGTGTACGCCTGGCGTCAGTTCCATGCGAGATCCAGGTCGGCGAGCGTCTTGAAAGGGCGGGCGAGCGGGGCGCCTCCTCGGAGCGACCACGAATTTGCTGCGGGAGACCTACTCGGGGCTCCCGCACCTGCGACGTTCGGTACCGGGCGCGTTCGAACGCTCCGGGAGGACCGCGACGGACGACACGGGTTTCCCCGCTGAGCGTCTACCCCGAGTAATGGCACAACGGTCCCTGCTCGTTCGCGCGCTGTGGTTCGTCTTCGTCGGCTGGTGGGCGACGCCGATCGTCGTCAACGTCGCGTGGCTGCTCAACGTCACGGTCGTCCTCCTCCCGATCGGTATCAAGCTGATCAACCTCGTGCCGACGGTGCTCACGCTCGCGGAGCCGCGGTCGCTCTCGGACCCCGACTCGGCCCGAGGCCAGCGGTCGCTCGTCGTCCGTGCGGTCTACTTCGTCCTCGTCGGGTGGTGGCTGAGCCTGCTGTGGGCGAACGTCGCGTCGGCGCTCGCGATCACGGTCGTGGGGCTGCCGGTCGCGATCTGGATGCTCAACCGGCTCCCGTACGTCACGTCGCTGTACCGGTTTCACGGGTAGGCCCGACCGGCGGGCGCGGCGGACGAGTGGGGCTCAGTTGACCTCGACGACCTCGACGTCGAACGTCAGGGTCTCGCCGGCGAGGGGCGGGTTGAAGTCCGCGCGGACCACGTCCTCGTCCACGTGGATGATCTCGCCCTGGCTGCCGTCCTGAGCCTCGAGGTACGCGCCCTCCTCGGGCAGCTGTCCGCCGAGCATCTCCCGGAGCTCGTCGGTTTCGAACTCCTCGACGTTCTCGTCGCTGGGCTGTCCGTAGGCCTTCTCCGGCGGGATCGTCAGCGTGTCCGTCTCGCCGGCCTCCAGCCCGATCAGTCCCTCCTCCATCCCCTCGATGACCTGGCCGCCGCCGACCTCGACCGTCAACGGCGTGTACTCGCGGTCGGGCTGGGCCTCGGCGAGGCCGGCGTCCTCGGCGACCGACTCCTTGGAGGTGTCGAACACGGTCCCGTCGTCCAGTTTGCCGGTGTACTCGAGCGTCACAGAATCGCCAGTAGTTATCGACATACGGACACAAGAAGTGCCACACGGAAAGGCAGTGGCATCTGTGGATATCGGGTATCCCGCGCACCCGGTAGCCAGCGGGGTCACTCGGATGCCGGAGGTTCCTCGAGGACAGCGACATCGTGTCCGGCGGCGTAGCCGTTCAGCTTGGCAGCGATCGGCGACTCGCGCACCGCTTCGTCGTCGTATCCCACCTCGTCGAACGCGTCCATGAGCGACGAGACAGACCGGAGCTTGTACTTTTGATGGTAGTCTTCGGCGGGGTAGAACCGCGAGAGCTGTTCGATGCGCGTGCCGATGCCGTCGGCCGTGAAGCCCCGTGACGAGAGGAACTCGGTGAGAGTCGCTTGCTGGGCCGCCGTCGCCGTGAGGACGGCGTTCTGGTACTGCGTGTTCCGGGTCTGGCGGTTGGGGGCGTGCGACTCGAAGACGAGTTCCAGCAGCTCCCGATACGTGACGGTGTCGGGGTCGAACTCGACCTGAAACACCTCGGTGTGATCCCCCAGCGAGTGGTACGTCGGGTCGCGCGAGGTGCCGCCGGCGTAGCCCACGCGGGTGCGGACCACGCCGTCGACGGCGCCGAACTGCGCGTCCGGTCCCCAGAAACAGCCGAGGCCGAACGTGGCCGTCTCGGTCTCGTCGCTGGCTGTCGCGCGCCGGTCGTACTCTCGGATTCGCGTTTCTGTGAGGTTCATGGGAGTTAGCTGCCTGTAGAGTCGTCGCAGGGGGGTTCGTGGGTCGGCCCGCATTCACCGACGGTCGGGCTCGCAGACGTATATGTCGTGTGTTGGCGTGTCTCGCTTTCGGGCGGAACGAGGGTGCGCCGTCCGGCCGCCGTCAATCGAGCCCGAGCGCGGCCGTGAGCGCTGCCGTCGCGTCCTCGTGAATGCTCGTGCCGTGGCCGACGAGGACGTGGTCGGGATCCCACTCCGCGAGCTCCTGTGGCGACTCCTCGACCGCGGGGTGAACCCCGAGCGCGTCGCCGCCGTCTCGGAACGCCGGGAGGGTCCCGAGCGTCTCGGGGACGAGCAGCGTCTCGCGCTCGGCGTTCCACAGGACGGCCTCCTCCCACTCGTCGTCTGATCGGAGCTCGTGAACCTCGTACGCCGACCCGGCGAGGGCCGAGCCGGTCGCGTCCGCGTCCGCGTCGAGCTTCTCGCGGGTGAGCGCCATCCCCTCCGGCACGGACACGGCGACGTCGTGCCGACGCGCCACCGCCGCGGCGTCGCGCGTGTGTCGGTCTTGGAGGACGACGACGCCGGCGACGTCGCCCGCCTCGCGGAGGTGCGCGTCGAGCCCGTCGACGTCGACCGGGTCGACGAGCCAGACGCCGGCGTCCGTCGTCAGTGCGTGGCTCGCGCGGCGCGCGTCCTCGTCGGGATACGCGATCCAACTGAACCCGCCCTCCCACTCGGTCGTCTCGACAGGCGTCGCGTCGTCGTCGGCATCGGTGTCGGCCATACCAGCCATTGCCGGGCCGGAAGCTTACGTCTGTGCCTCGGTGGAGTTCGGGCTCCCGAGTTGGCAGTCGGCGATCGCGTCGAGAGTACGGACGGAGCCGGAGAGGCCCGCTCGGGGTCGGGTTGAGAGTGACTCCTGACCGGCAGAACGGATATCCGGCCGTCGCCACACGCGGCCGGCCGCCAGGAGAGTCGGGGCGGTTCGACGGGTCTTTCGCCGTCGGCGGCGACCTCCGCGTGAATGAGTCGCTCCCGGACGGCCGGCCGCTTTCTGTTGCTGTGCGCAGTGTGGGGGACGGCGTTCATGGCGACGGACGTCGGGCTCGCGGACCTTCCCGCGGTCCCGTTCGCCGCCGTACGCTTCGACGTCGCCGCCGTGCTGTTGTTCGCCGGCGTGCTCGTCGCCGGCGTGGAGATCCGCCCTCGGACGCGGGACGACTACGTCTACGTGCTCGTCGGCGGCGCCCTCATCATCGGCGCCCATCACGCGTTCCTGTTCGCCGGCCAGCGGTACGTCACGGGCGGCGTCGCCGCGGTGCTGTTGGGCCTCGTCCCCGTGGTGACCCCGGCGCTCACGCGGCTCGTCTCGACCGACGAGGAGTTCACCGCCGCCACCGCGCTCGGCGTCGCCCTCGGGTTCGTCGGCGTTGTGATTATCGCCGACCCCGACCCGGCGAACCTCGCGGACAGCGTCCTCGGCGTCGCGCTCGTGCTCGCCTCCGCGCTCGCGTTCGCCGTCGCCGCGGTCGTCACCCACAGCCGATCGCCGTCGATGCCGTTCCTCTCGACGCAGGCCTGGATGATGGCCGTCGGCGCGGCCGTCCTTCACGTCGCCGTGCTCGCGCTTCCCGGCCAGTCGTTCGCGAGCGCCGCGTGGACGCCGTCCGCGCTCGCCGCCGTCGCGTACCTCGCCGCAGTCGCCGGCGTCGGCGGCTTCCTGCTGTATTTCACGCTCCTTGAGGATCTCGGACCGATCGAGATGAGCTTCATCGAGTACGTGATCCCCGTGTTCGCGGCGCTCGCGGGCTGGCTCGTGCTCGGGCAGGAGGTGACGCCCGCGACTGTCGCCGGGTTCGGGTTCATCCTCACGGGGTTCGTCGCCGCGAAGTGGCGCGCGCTGCGCGGGACTTAGGGGCGTATGGAAGACTCCCGCGTCAGCCGGCGTCGTCCCGCAGCCGTTTGCTCCGCGACGCGACGACGTCGGGCCCCGGACTCCAGTAGTACACCGACTCCGTGTCCGGGCGGGCTCAGTTCCCTCCTACGGAGAACTCAATTTCCGGGTGTTCGTACGTGTAGCACTTCATGCCGTTATCCTCACAGTAGTCCGCTAGTCCCATGGGAAGTACGTCAACTTCCTCAAAGTCAGTAAAGAACGCGACTGTCACCTCACTACTCCCATCCGGACTCTCGACTACGACCGCCGTATCCGGATCGCTGTGGCTGGTCTTGATTACTTGGTCACCTGGAACGTACGGATTCTCCGCGAACGCGAGATTCTCGTGTTTGTACGTCCAGAGCTTGACGTCCTGGTCGTCACAGTACGACGCGAGGATCGCGGGGTGGTAATCGCGCCACGCACCCGGCCCCTCGTCGAGCGAACTCGGGAACGCGACCCGCACCGCTTCCCCGTCCATTTCGTGTCCGAACGCCCCGGTGTTCTGCTCCGGCGGCAGTACCTCGACAACGATTCCCACTGACGGCTCCGAGTCGCCGGCCTTCACCACCCGATCCCCCGGTGAGAACGGATTCTCCGGCTTCTGATTCATGTGGGCGGTGTTGGGCCCGAGGTCGATCAACTCGTTCATCGGGCGGGCCGCGAGGTGGTCGAGTTTCTCCGGGGACTCGCCGGAGAACGCTGCCTCCGTTTCGACCTTCGATTTCAGCGTCTCGAGTCGCTCCCACCCGAGCAACATGAGGCTGTCCTCGTTGTCTCGATGCCAGACCATTACCACGATGTCGTCATCGGGGTCCCGCTCGACGAGAGACTCGGGGAGGAACGCGGAGACGTCCCGCGATGACTTCACGTCGACCGTGTAGCCGAACACCTCGAAGTCGTGCCCGGAGAAGCTCTCGGAGTTACATCGTCGGATTGCCTCCTCGTTTTCCCAGTCCCACATCTCGACGGGGAGGTACTCGCGACAGAACTGCTCGAACGCGAGCTCGCCGAGGTTGCCGATCCGCTTCGCGTCGAGGTCGTCGGCCCCCTGAATGACCGCTTGGTGATGGGCCCGCTCGCGATCGATTTCGTCCGGCGTGAACCGATACATACCCGAATATCAAACACCGGACAGATATATTTTTAGTATGAAATATCAAATCAATGAACCGGGAAAGGAAGCCGTATCGAGATTTGCTCGCTGATGACTACAGTCGGTCTCCTGCGGGTTTCTTGAGTGTTGATGGGTCGGATAGAAGTATATTCGACCGGCGCGACGGGATCCGCGCGAGCGACCGAAGGGAGCGAGCGTGGAGCCAGTCGCGCCCGTGACTGAGCGAAGCGAAGGAACGGGCGCGACGGGATTTGAACCCGCGGCATCTTGGTCCGGAACCAAGTGCTCTGTCCGCTGAGCTACGCGCCCTCACGCTCGGGTATCCGCGGCGAGCGTTTAACGCTTCTGACTCGGGTCCTCGGCGGGCGGCCGCGGGTCGGTCTGCCACTCGAACGCGTCGCCCCCGGAGTCGGCGTCCCCGGCCGACGCGTCCGTGCCGCCGTCGGTGCGGGCTCGGTCGGGCGCGTCGCCCTCGTCGGTCGAGATCACGTCGGCGGCGTCGAGGAAGCGGCCGACGAACAGCAGTCCGGGGCGGCGCTCGACGACGGCGACCCAGACGACCAAGGCCGGGGGCAACACGATCAGCGACGCGAGATACGCGAGCGTGATGCTGGCGGCGGTGAGCAGCCCGAACTGGCCGAGGATCGGGGTGATGGCCAAGACGAGCACGCCCGTGCCCAGCGCGGTCGTCGCCCACGTGCCGGTGAGCGCGCCGCCGGTCCCGCGGAGCGTGGTGACCACCGCGGCGTCGACGTCGCCCCCGCGGGGGTACTCGTCGTGGAAGCGGTGGGCGACGTGGACGGTGTAGTCCACCCCGAGCCCGATGGTGATCGCGAGGATCGTCGCGGTGATCGCGTTGAACGGGATGCCCGCGAGCCGCATCGTGGCGGTGAGCGTCGCGACGGCGACCGTCACCGGGACGAGCGTGACGAGCCCCAGCGTCGGGCTGCCGAGCAGCAGCCAGAACAGGATGACGAGGAACACCGCCGACAGGCCGAGCGCGGCCGCCAGCGAGACGATCGCGGAGTCGAAGATCGTGTCGGCGACCGCCTGGAACACGACGATCTGGCCGGTCGCGGTCGCGTCTCCGCGGTAGCGGTCGGCCACGCGCCGGGCGTCGGCGGTGATCTCGGCGTCGCTGGCGTCGGACTCGACGGCGTACACGATCCGCGTCGAGCGATCGTCGTCCGCGAGGTACTCGCCGGTGAAGTCGTCGTACGGCGAGTCGCGCAGCTCGGCGTAGATGCGGTCGAGGTTCCGGTTCGGGCGCCCGTCGTCGAGCGAGGATTCTTCGACCAGCTCCTCGAAATCGGGGTCTTCGGCGGCGTACGCGTCGATCGCGCTCTGGACGCTGTCGGCGCTGGCGCGGCCGTCGACCGTGACGAACGAGTCGGGCGTGTTCGACGACGCCCGCGCCGCGGTCGACGAGGACCGCGCGACGCTGACGGTCGCGCAGGGGCCGTTCGAGCTGCGGATCACGGAGGACGCGTACGGCAACTTCTACCTCATCGACGGCGAGGAGGTGTGCCTGGAGGTCGCCGACCCGCTCGCGCCCGACCGGCTGTTCGGCATGCTCGACCTGCGCGACCGCGGGTTCGCCGCCCGCGTCCGCGACGGCTTCGAGGCCGCGTGGGCCGAGGGCATCGTCGTCGACGAGGTGTAGCCACCGCGGGAACAGCCTCTCGCGGGCCGCGAGCGGGCCGCGGGCTGCGACGGCCACGCCGGGGGCGGGTCTGGCGGGCGGCCGTGCGCTCGATTATCGATATTGATTTCGAGGGCGCGCAGTTTTATCACCTCGCGATCGTACGCCCGAGCAGAATCAAGAGTGACCCTCCGGCCATCCGACACGCCGGCGCCGGGCCGCGGCGCCGACGAGGGTGACGTCCCCGAGACCGACGCCCCCGAGACCGACAATCACCCCGCGGCCGGCGCGGCGACCGGCGACGCGGAGCGACCGGCTCGCTCGGAGGAATCCGAGGCCGGAGCCGCGTCGTGCGCGCCAGCGGACTCCGACCGGGCGTCGGGCGACGTCGACGCGACGCCCGCGGAGGGGTGGGCGCGCCCGGTCGAGCCCGACCGCTTCCTGCTCGCCGTCGCCGTGGACGGCGAGGTGTTGTTCGCCGGGCCGTCGGTGCCCGACGTCGTCGGCGTCGAGCGCGACGGGCTCGTCGGGAGCGACCTCCTCGACCGCGTCCACCCGAGCGACCGCGATCCGGTCGCCGACGCGCTGTCCGCGGTCGCGACGAGCCGGACGGTCACCCACCGCATCCGCCGCGCGAGCGGGGGGTACGCGTGGGTCGAGTCCGTCGTCGACGAGGAGCTCGCCCCGCAGTTCGGCGGCCGGATCGTCACGGTCCGGCGGGTCGACGCGGACCGCACCTTCCCGGAGCGCTACCGCGCCTTCCTCGAGTACGGCAGCGACCTCGTCACCGTCGTCGACGGCGACGGCCTCGTCGTCTACGAGAGCCCCTCCGTCGAGGAGATGCTCGGCTACGAGCAGGGGTCGACCGTCGGGCGCTCCCCGCTCGGCTACGTCCACCCGGACGACCGCGACCGGGTGACCGAGCGGTTCTACCGCGCGCTCAGCGAGCCCGACGCGGCGCCCACGCTGGAGTACCGCTACCGCACCGCCGACGGCGACTGGGTCTGGCTGGAGTCGCGGACCCGCTCGCTGCCGGCCGACAGCCCCGTCGGCGAACTGCTCATCAACTCGCGCGACGTCAGCGAGCGGAAGGCGCGCGAGCGGCGCCTCACCGACCGCAACGAGCGGCTCGACCGCTTCGCGAGCATCGTCTCGCACGACCTGCGGAACCCGCTGTCGGTGATCCGCGGCTCCATCGAGATGGCGCGGCTGCGCGGCGAGACGGAGCCGCTCGAACGCGGCGAGCGCGCCGTCGACCGGATCGACCAGCTCGTCTCGGAGCTGCTCACCCTCGCGCGGCAGGGAACCGGGATGGACGAGCCCACGGAGTTCGACCTCGCGAGCGTCGCCCGCGACGCCTGGGAGACCGCCGCCGAGGGCGACGACGCGGAACTGGTCGTCGCCGGCGACGCGCGGGTGTACGGCGACCGCGGCCGGATGCGACAGGCCCTCGAGAACCTCTTCCGCAACGCGACGGAACACGCGACGCCGGACGCGGCCGAGGCGAGCGGGAACGAGTCCGACGGCGACCCGGCGGGCGACGGCGACGGCGCGTCCGACGACGACCTCACCGTCCTCGTCACCGCCACCGACGAGGGGTTCCTCGTCGCCGACGACGGGAGGGGGATCGACCCCGATCACCGGGAGTCGGTGTTCGAGTCGGGGTTCACCACCCGCGCGGACGGGACGGGGTACGGGCTCGACATCGTCCGCGAGGTCGTCGAGTCGCACGGGTGGCGCGTGGAGCTGCGAGCGCCCGCGGACGACCCCATCGGCCTCCCTGACGGGCGGCGGCTCCGGCCGCCGGACGGCGCCTGCTTCGAGGTGTGTGCCCCCGACCCCGCCGACGCCGACCCGGACGAGCCCTGGATCGACGCGTGAGGGAAACCCGGCGCGTTTATTCCCCGCGGCCCGCAACTCCGGGCGTGAGCGTCGCCGACGTCACGATCCGGCGGGCGGAGCGCGCCGACCTCCTCGCGGTGGTCCGGATCGAGCGCGCCTGCTTCTCGGACCCGTGGCCGCACGACGCCTTCGAGCGGCTGCTCGACGAGCCGGCGTTCCTCGTCGCCGAGCGGGCGGGCGCGGTCGTCGGGTTCGTCGTCGCCGACCGGACGCCGAACCACGGCCGCGACATCGGCCACATCAAGGACCTGGCCGTCCACCCCGACGCCCGCGGCGAGGGGATCGGCCGGACCCTCCTCCGGTCCGCGCTGGCCCGGCTCCGCGCGACCGGCGTGGCGGTGGCCCGCCTGGAGGTGCGCGAGGGGAACGACCCCGCGCGGTCGCTGTACGCCGACGAGGGGTTCGATCCGATCCGGCGGGTCGGCGGCTACTACCGCGACGGCGAGGACGCGCTCGTGCTCGTCGTCGACCTCGCGGCGTGGGCCGAGGGGGAGGCGGGGGACGGTCGCGGCGGGCCTGGCGCGGACGGCGGCGCGTCGGAGACGGACGGCGACGACGAAGCGGAGCGGTAACGTTCCGCACGCCTATCGGCCCGGCGCGCGGGGTTTGCCAAGGCTTAGTGTGCGCGAGGCCGACCCGATCGGTATGAGTTCGGTTCCCGAGCGGTCCGAGATCGACGCCGAGTACAAGTGGGACCTCGACGGTATCTACGCCGACGACGAGGCGTGGGAGTCGGCCTACGAGGAGGTGTCCGGCCGGATCGACGAGCTGGCCGCCTACGAGGGGCGCGCGACCGAGGACGCCGCCACGCTCCTCGAACTGCTCGAACTGCGCGAGGAGATCTTCCGCGAGCTCCAGCAGGTGATGACCTACGCCCGCCTGCGCAGCGCCGAGGACACGCGGAACCAGGAGTACCAGGCGATGTCCGCGCGGGCGTCGTCGCTCGGCTCCGAGGCGTCGAGCGCGGTCTCGTACCTCGAACCGGAGATCCAGTCGCTGACGGAGTCCGACGTGGAGGCCTTCCTCGACGACGAGCCCGCGCTCGCCGAGTACGAGCACTACCTCGACGACGTCCTGCGGAAGAAGCCGCACACGCGGTCGAGCGAGGTCGAGGAGGTGCTCGCGGACCTCTCGGAGGTCACCGACGCGCCGAGCGAGATCTACTCGATGCTGACGAACGCGGACATGACCTACGGCGTCGTCGAGGACCCCGACGGCGAGGACGTGGAGATCACGCAGTCGAACTTCACGAAGCTCCAGACGAACCCGGACCGCGAGTTCCGCGAGCGCGTCCACGAGACGTTCTACGACGAGTGGGAGGACGTGCGCAACACGGTCGGCACCTCCTTGGAGAAGGCCGTCCGCGAGCACGTCACGAGCGCCGAGATTCGGGATTACGACTCGGCGCGCGCCGCCGCGCTCGACGACTCGAACGTCCCCGTCGAGGTGTACGACACCCTCGTCGAGGCCGTCGACGACAACCTCGACGTGCTCCACCGCCACGCGGAGCTGAAGGAGGCGGCGCTCGGCGTCGACCAGCTCCAGAGCCACGACCTCTACATGTCGCTGACGGGCGACCAGGGGCCGGACGTGGAGTACGAGCAGGCCCGCGAGTGGGTGATCGAGGCGGTCGCGCCGCTCGGCGACGCCTATCAGGAGCGGCTGGCCGAGGGGCTCGACTCGCGGTGGGTCGACGTGTACGAGAACCGCGGGAAGCGCTCGGGCGCGTTCTCCTCCGGGACCTACGACACCCAGCCGTACATCATGATGAACTACCAGGACGACATCTCTTCGATGTACACGCTCGCCCACGAGCTCGGCCACTCGATGCACTCGGAGCTGGCCGGCGACGCCCAGCCGTGGCACGACGCGAGCTACGAGATCTTCGTCGCGGAGATCGCCTCCACCGTCAACGAGACCCTGCTCACCCACCACCTGCTCGACACCGTCGAGGACGACGAGCTCCGCACCCACGTCCTCGACGAGTACCTCGAACGCTTCCGCTCGACGCTGTTCCGACAGACGATGTTCGCGACGTTCGAACAGCAGATCCACGAGCGCGTGGAGGCCGGCGACGCCCTCACGCCCGACGCGTTCGACGAGATGTACGGCGACCTGAAGGGCGACTACTACGCGCCCGCCGAGCTGACGGGCGGTATCGAGCGCGAGTGGCAGCGCATCCCGCACTTCTACTACGACTTCTACGTCTACCAGTACGCGACCGGCATCTCCGCCGCGGCCGCCATCGTCGAGCGGATCCTCGACGAGGGCGACTCCGCCGCCGCCGACTACCGCGAGATGCTGAAGGCCGGCGGCGCCGAGTACCCCCTCGACGTCGTCGAGCTCGCCGGGATCGACATGGCCTCGCCCGACCCGATCGAGTCCGCGGTCGGCGTCTACGACGACTACCTCGACGAGATCGCGGCGCTGCTCGACTTGGAGTAACGGCGACGCGAGCCCGCAAACGGGCCACAAAAAGCCTATATTTCGCTCGAAGCTACCTGCCCGGCGCGATGGACCGCAGGCTCCTCGCCGTCCCGGGCGCCCTCCTCCTGCTCGTCCTGATCGCGGACGTGAGCGTCGTCGGCTGGCGGGCGACGTTTCACGCGGGCGCGGGACTCGAACAACACCAGGTCGTGAACGCAACCGACCTCCCCGCGCGGTGCGCCGACGCAGCGGTCGCGCTCGCGGACGGCAACAACGTCTCGATCCGCGGGTATCGGATCGCACCCGGGTCCGTCGACCTCCTGTTCGAACGCGCCTCGACCTCCGGAGAGTGGGCCCTGGGCGACGCGAACTGCGCGAACCGGCTCAGCGGGGTCGACAACCTGCGCGTCGACGGGGAGTCGTACAGGGTCCTCGGCAAGTACTCGCGCGAACGCCTAGACCGGACCCCGCTGGCCGGGCTGGCGAAGCTCGGGTGCGGGCTCGTCGGCGTCGCGCTGCTCGCGGTCGGCCTCCTCGCGATCGTCCATCGGGAGTCCGAGTGACGACCGCCGCGGGAAGGCGCGACTACCCGTTCGCCGGGAGCCGACGCCGCTCACCGTCCGGTTTTAATACCTACCTGTCGCGATCGCGATGGTATGGAGTGGCACGGCCGGTTAGACGACAGAGCGGACATGCTGCGCCGACAGGCGGTCCGGATTCCGCTCCCCGACACGGAAGCGGAGCGGGACCTCCACGAGAACATGGCGCGAATCGCGGACGCCGGCGAGCGGAAGGGCCGGCTACTCGACGATCCGGACGTCCCGCTGACGGAGGTGTACGAGGACGAACTCGACGAGATGCGACGGAGCTTCGAGTACCGCCTCCAGCAGGTCGCCGGCGAGGAGTACTACGACGTCGCGATCGCCTATCTCGACGGGGAACGCGACGACTGGATCGGAGCGCTCGCGGCGTACTACCTGGAGTGTTGCTACCGACTACAGGAACGGTACACGGTCGACGAACAGGTCTTCTTTCTGCTGATCCTGCGATACCCGGACTGTTTCACGGTGAACCTCAGTTTCCTCAGCGGTGAGATCAGCGGAGACGCGGTTCGGTACGAGTCCTCCGCGCTCGCGGACGCGGACCTCACGGAGCGCGGTCAGGAGCAGTACTACGCGGACAGCCAGTACTCCCAACACGAGGCCGCGGAGTACCTCCGCGAGCGCGTCGGCTGTATCCGCGAGGCGTTCCCGGACCCGGACGCGACCTCGGCCGAACGGCGGCAGTACGGTGGATTCATCCATCTCACCGGACGGCAGGGGCCGACGTTCGCGGAGCTCCTCGACTCCTGGGCTCCGGACCCGGACCGGTTCGACGAGCCGGCTACCACGCCCGGTATCGTTCCGGAGGGACCGGAAGCCGAGCGAGCGAAGCGGACTCTCCTCACCGACGCCGAGGTGTTGATCTGACGGTCGGGGACAGGTCTCGCCGGTCGGCGGCGACCCGACGGACTCATCGCGGCCCAGCTTGCGGGGACCGGGTCCGACCGTCCCGGCACCGATTTACCGCTCCCCTGCCACACACCGCGTAATGGACGAACGCGTACGCGAGCACGCCGAGGTGCTCGTCGACTGGAGCGCGCGGGTGGAGGCCGGCGACGACGTCGTCGTCAGCGTCGCGGAGGACGCCCACGAGCTGGGCGTCGCGGTCGCCGAGGCGCTCGGCGAGCGCGGAGCGAACGTCACGACGCTGTACGGGTCGAGCGAGGTCTCTCGCGCCTATTTAAAAGGCGTCGAGGCCGGAACCGAGGGCGACGTCGACGCGGAGGATTTCGACGCGGACCCCGCGGTCGACCGCGCGATCTTCGAGGCCGCCGACGCGTACCTCCGGATCGGCGGCGGGCGCAACACCACTGCGTCTGCGGACGTCGACCGTCCGACCCGGCAGGCGTACGCGACGGCCCGCAAGGGCGTCCGCGAGGCGCGGATGGACACGGACTGGGTGTCGACGGTCCACCCGACCCGCTCGCTCGCCCAGCAGGCGGGGATGGCCTACGAGGAGTACCGGGAGTTCGTCTACGACGCCGTCCTCCGCGACTGGGAGGCGCTGGCCGAGGAGATGGCGAACATGAAGGACGTCCTCGACGCCGGCGAGGAGGTCCGGATCGTCACCGAGCGCGACGGCGCGCCCGACACCGACGTGACGATGTCGATCGCGGGCCGCACCGCGGTCAACTCCGCGGCCTCCGTCGCGTACGACTCGCATAACCTGCCGAGCGGCGAGGTGTTCACCGCCCCCTACGACACCGCCGGCGAGGTGTTCTTCGACGTGCCGATGACGATCGACGCGACGCGCGTCCGGAACGTCCACCTCACCTTCGAGGACGGAGAGGTCGTCGACTTCGCGGCCGAGGCGGGCGAGGACGCACTCGCGGACATCTTCGACACCGACGACGGCGCGCGGCGGCTGGGCGAACTGGGCATCGGGATGAACCGGGGCATCGACCGCTTCACCGACTCGATCCTCTTCGACGAGAAGATGGGCGACACCGTCCACCTCGCGGTCGGTCGCGCCTACGACGCTTGCCTCCCGGAGGGCGAGTCGGGCAACGACAGCGCGGTCCACGTCGACATGATCTCCGACGTGAGCGAGCGCTCGCGGATGGAGGTCGACGGCGAGGTCGTCCAGCGGAACGGGACGTTCCGGTGGGAAGACGGGTTCGAGGGGTAGGTCGGGAGGACGATAGCTCGGCGAGAGAAAGAGGAACCGTCGGCGCTGTTGAAATA
>NZ_AOJF01000039.1:0-5942 GCF_000337395.1 Halorubrum distributum JCM 13561 | reverse complement strand
ACGACGCCCGCGTTCTCGCAGTGGCGGTCCATCCGCAGCGGGAGCGACTCCGTCTGCTGGAGCGTGTTCCACGCGTCGAACGGCGACTGCTGGTCGCCCAGGTCGCGGAGCCCGCGGGTGATCGCCGCGAACGTGAACGCCGCGTCGCCGAACCGCTCGGCGAAGTTGATCCCGTGGTACGCGGGGTTGTCCTGCGCGATCTCCGGGTACTTCTCGGCGTGCTCGGCCCACGGGAACGAGCCGCCGTCGACGACGACGCCGCCGACCGTGGTGCCGTTGCCCGTGAGCCACTTCGTCGTCGACTCCCAGACGAGGTCCGCGCCGTGTTCGAGCGGCCGGCAGAGGTACGGCGTCGCGAACGTGTTGTCGACGAACAGCGGGACGCCGTGCTCGTGCGCGATGTCCGCGATCCGCTGGATGTCGGGCGTGACCAGCGCGGGGTTGCCGATCGTTTCGAGGTGGACGTAGGCGGTGTCCTCGTCGATGGCCTCGGCGTACCCCTCGTAGTCGAGCGGGTCGACGAACCGCGTCGAGACGCCGCGACGCTCGACGGAGTGGGTGAGGTAGGTGTAGGTGCCGCCGTACAGCGCCGACGAGGAGACGATGTTGTCACCGGCGGAGGCGAGCAGGAACGTCGTCACGTCGAGCGCGGCCATGCCCGAGGCGGTCGCGACCGCGCCGACGCCCCCTTCGAGCGAGGCGATCCGCTCTTCGAGGGCGGCGTTGGTCGGGTTCATCAGCCGGGAGTAGACGTTGCCGGCCTCTTCGAGGGCGAACAGGTCGGCCGCGTGGTCGGCGTCGTCGAACTGGTAGGCGGTCGTCTGGTAGATCGGCGTCGCGCGGGCGCCGGTCGTCGGGTCGGGGTCGGAGCCGGCGTGGACGCTTCGCGTGCTGAACTTCGGGGCGTCGTCTCCGTCGTCGGATGGCATGGATCCCTGTTCCGCCGCTGCGTAGTTAAAGCCGGCCGGCCCGCGCGGGCGTTTCCGGTATCTCGGAGACCGGGGGACGACGCCGATCCGGCGACCGCAACGCGGATCGACGGTCCGACGCGCTTCAGGCCGCGATCTCGTGCGAACCGTTAACAGCGTCGGGCCGTAATTCGGGGTATGGGAACACAAGGTCCGCGCGGCGAGTCCGCCGAGCTGGAGGACGTGCTGTCGGAGATCCCGGACGGGGTCTGGCAGTACCTCGCGCTCGGCGTCGCCCTCCTCGTCGGCGTCGCCCTCCTCGGACAGAGCCTCGTCTACGGCGTCGCGGCGCTCGCGGTGTTGCTGGCGGCCGTCACGGTCGTCAGCGCCGTCGAGATCGTCGACGCCTACGACAAGGAGGCGCTCACCGTCTTCGGCGAGTACCGCAAGCTCCTCCAGCCGGGCGTTCACATCATCCCGCCGTTCGTCTCGCGGACGTACGCGTTCGACATGCGGACCCAGACGATCGACGTGCCGAGCCAGTCGGCGATCACCCGGGACAACTCGCCGGTGACCGCCGACGCGGTCGTCTACATCAAGGTGATGGACGCGAAGAAGGCGTTCCTCGAGGTCGACGACTACAAGAACGCCGTCTCGAACCTCGCGCAGACGACCCTCCGCGCCGTCATCGGCGACATGGAGCTCGACGACACGCTCTCGCAGCGGGAGCTGATCAACGACCGGATCAACGAGGAGCTCGACGAGCCCACCGACGAGTGGGGGATCCGCGTCGAGGCCGTCGAGGTCCGCGAGGTGAGCCCGTCACAGGAGGTCCAGCGCGCCATGGAGCAACAGACCGGCGCCGAGCGCCGCCGCCGCGCGATGATACTCGAAGCGCAGGGGGAACGGCGCTCCGCCGTCGAGCAGGCGGAGGGTGACAAGCAGTCCAACATCATCCGCGCGCAGGGGGAGAAACAGAGCCAGATCCTCGAAGCGCAGGGGGACGCCATCTCCACGGTCCTCCGCGCGCGCTCCGCGGAATCGATGGGCGAGCGCGCCATCATCGAGCGCGGCATGGAGACCCTCGAGGAGATCGGCAAAGGCGAGTCGACCACCTTCGTCCTCCCGCAGGAGCTCACNATGGGCGAGCGCGCCATCATCGAGCGCGGCATGGAGACCCTCGAGGAGATCGGCAAAGGCGAGTCGACCACCTTCGTCCTCCCGCAGGAGCTCACGAGCCTCGTCGGCCGCTACGGCAAGGCCCTCTCCGGCTCCGACGTCCAGGAGATGGAGGGGCTCGACAGCAAGGAGTTCGACGAGGAGACGGAGAAGCTGCTCGGCCTGGAGGACATCGAGAGCGCCCTCGAACAGCTCGACACCGTGGCCGACAGCGACCTCCGGACCGACGAGACGCGGGACGCGGACAACGTCGACCTCGCCAAACAGGAGGCGGAGACCCGCGAGGCGGACCGGGACATCGAACTGGAGACCGAGAGCGAGCGGCCGGGAACGTAAGCCCGACTCGCAGCTGTCACACGTCGTCGACGGACCAGATCGCCGCCACCGCAACCGCGTCGCCGACGGCGCTCGGGTCGCCGACGTGACCGGAGCCGAAGACGCCGGTTACGAGCAGTGGTTAGCTCTCACAGGCTCGACACTCGAGAATGTCTCGACTGAATTTCTGTGCGGCGTTCACGCTGTGCTGGTAGTAGAGGCTCTTGACCCCTTTCTTCCAGGCTTCGATGTAGAGCTGATTGATCTCTTTGACGCTCACTTCGCTCGGGTCGATCGAGATGTTCAGGCTCTGTGCCTGGTCGATGTACTTCTGTCTCTGTGCTGCCTGGTTGATGATCGCCATCTGCGGTATCTCGGCGAAGGTCTTGAACACCTCTTTCTCTTCGTCCGTCAGGCACTCGAGATGCTGAACGCTCCCGTCTTTGTTTGCGATGCTGTCCCAGACGTCGCGTGTGTCTTTGCCCCGCTCCGCCAGAATCGCTTGAAGGAATCTGTTCTTCTGCGTTGACTTCAGCTTCGCACCGTCTCGCACGAAGTAGTTCGACTTCAGCGGCTCGATGCTCGGACTGACCTGCCCCAGAATGACGCTGCTCGATTTCGTCGGCGCCACGCTCATCGTCGTCGTGTTCCGCCTGCCGTACCCCTCGAGGACCTCCGGCTCCCCGAACTCGTCGGCGAGCGCCTCGCTCGCCTCGTAGCTCCGCTCTTTGATGGTCCGGAAGATCTCCCCGTTCTTCTCCATCGCCTCCATGCTGTCGAAGGGGATCATGTTGCGCTGGAGGTAGCTGTGCCACCCGAGCACGCCGATTCCTATCGCTCTGTGTCGCTTCGCGAACCGCACGGCCCGCTCCATGAACCGGACGCCCTCCGTGCGCTGGATGAACTCCTCCATCACCGCGTCCAGGAACCGCGTCAGCGTCTCCACCGCGTCGGTGTCCTTCCACTCGTCGTAGTGGAGCGCGTTCATGCTCGAGAGACAGCAGACGAAGCTCTCCTCCGCCGTGGCCGGCAGCGCGATCTCGGTACACAGGTTGGACGCGTTTATCTGGTAGTCCTTGTCCTTGTACACCTGCGGCTTCCCCTCGTTCATGTTCCCCCGGAAGATGATGTACGGAACGCCGATGTTGATCCGGGTCTCGATGATGTCCGCCCAGGTCTCCCGCTTCTCCTCGTCGCCGTCGATCATCGCCTGAAACCAGTCGTCACCGACGATGACGCCGTAGTAGATGTCCTGTACCGGGTCACCCTCGGTTTTGATGTTGAGCCACTCCTCTAAGTCGTCGTGTTCGACGTCGATGTAGCCGGCGAACTGCCCCCGCCGGGTTTCGCCCTGACTGATGACGTTGATGATCGTATCGAACAGCTCCGTGAAGCTGTAACTCCCGTTGCTCTTGCCGTTGTTCGTTATCGGACTGCCCCGCGGCCGCAGTTCACCGAAGTACCCGCTCGTGCCGCCGCCCTGCTTGGTCATCTCGCCCACCTCGGCTTGGGTGTGGAGGATACTCTCGATGCTGTCCTCCATGTAGCTGCCGAAGCAGCTGATGGGCAGGCCTCTGTCCAGTCCGAAGTTGGACCAGATCGGGCTGGCGAGACTGTAGAAGCCGCGGCTCATGTACTCGTAGAACCGGTCCGCGAACCCCTCCTCGCCCAGGATCTCTTCGGCGCGCTCCGCTATCTGTCTGACTCGCTCTTCCGCTTCGACGCCCTCGAGCAGGTATCCCTCTCTGAGGAACTCCCGACTGTCCTCGTTCAGCCAGTAGAACGGTTCCGTATGTCGTTGCTCAACGCTTTCGAGTGCTGTTTGTGCCATCGTTAGAACATGTCCTCGGCGGTAACGCTCTGCGTGTGTTTGTTGTACGTGGTCGACCGCTTGCTGAAGAAGTCGTTATCCTTCGTCATCATGATGTCCTCGTCGAACCAGCGCGTCTCCTCGAGCAGGTCGTCGTCCGTCTCGAATATCGGTTCCACGCCGACGTTTTCCAGGCTCTGATTGAACCGGTCTCGCAGAAACGCGTCGACGTGCGCCCTGGGAAGGAACTCCAGTTCGCCGTCGTCGAATATCCAATCCAGTATCTCCGTCTCTGCCTCGTATGCCTGCTGACAGGCTTCTTGGACGTCTTCCTCGAAGTCGTCATCGAAGAGGTCCGGGTTCTCCGCTCTGATCGTCTCCACCAGCTCGACCCCGAACAGCCCGTGAATCTGCTCCTCTTTGCTGGTCGCTTCGACGGCGTTCGCGATTCCCTTGAACTTCTTTTCGTGCTTGTCGAAGCTCGTCATGATGAGGAACTGGCTGAACAGCGAGACGTGTTCGACGAACGTGCTGAACAGCAGGATGCTCATCACGTACTCCCGTTCGTCGTCGCTCTCGCTCTTCTCCAGATACTCGTCGAGATACTCGATCCGCTTTTTCATCGCCGGCTCCGCAGTCACCTGTTCGAAATCGTCCGTGATCCCCAAGACGTCGAGGAGGTGACTGTAGGCGTCCATGTGCCGCACCTCGCTTTCCGCGAAGGTCATGCCCACGTTCCCGACCTCGGCTTTGGGCATCTCCTCGTAGATGTCCGACCAGAACGTCTTCACCTGCACCTCTATCTGCGCGATAGCCAACATCGTCCGCTTGATGACGGTCTGCTCGGCGGGAGTCGTGTTGACCTTGAAGTCTTGGACGTCTCCGTCGAAGTTGAACTCCGTGTGTACCCAGTAGCTGTTCCGGATCGCCTCGACGTAGTCCAGAAACTCGTTGTACTCGTAGGGTTTCAGCTGCGTTCGCTCCGAGAAGATGTCCGTCTCGATATCTTCGTCTGTACTCGCGTTGGTGTTCGCGTTTTCGCTTTCACTCATTTGGCCGTCTCGAACGTGACCGATTGCGTTGGATTGCCGCTGCCACTGTCTATCGTCGGTCCGGTGGGTCCGACCGCAGTCGTGTCGCTCGGGGGACGGTCTCACAGCGTACCGCGTGTGTAGCCGTGTGAACCGTATCGGACCACACAGACTCCACTGGTATAAGTATTACCAATAGAATTGTAGTATAACAAATTTACTTTCATAACGGCGGGTCGAGGTCGTTCCTCCGATCCACGAACGGGCGGTCCCGAGACGGGGACTGCGCGGTGGTCTCCGGGTACGGGTGGTCGCGACAGTGCCCAACTGGCGGCGTCGAGCCCCTGCGCTAGTCCGATCGCGAGGGCTCCGCCGAGCCGTTCGGCGAGAAGCGCGAACCCGGTGTCGGGCACGAGGGAGAGACCGACGAGATCCGGGACGCGGACGACGTCGACCGCGCCAAGTGAGAGGAAGGCGAGGCCGACCGCGACATCGAGTTAGAGACCGAAAGCGAGCGGCCGGGAAGCTGCGGCGGCGAGCGCTCTGGAGCCGGATTCGGGGCCGCCGGCGCTCAGGGCCGCCAGCGCTCGGGGTCGACCGCCCAGAGGAGCCCGACGGCGACCGCGCCGCCGACGCCGCCGGTGACGAGGGAGAGCGGGTCGGACGCCCCCGCCGCTGTCTCTTATACACATCTCTGAG
>NZ_AOJF01000038.1:0-162242 GCF_000337395.1 Halorubrum distributum JCM 13561 | reverse complement strand
GGGAGGACCGCCGCGGGCGCTGTGACCGCGCCGACGACGAACGCGAAGGCGGCGACCCCACCGACCGCGGGTGCGAGGAGCGCCGCACGCGCCGAGAGGTCGATACCCGCGAGCGCCGCGGCCCCACCGACCAGAAGCACCGAACCGACCGCGAGGAGAGGCGGAGTGGCGATGAACGAGTACGGGGTGGGAGCGATGAGCGACACCGAGTCGGCCGCCGGTTCCGGAGGGACCGTGGGGGCGAGGGAAACCGTGGCCGCGATCGCGGCGACGCCGACGACGAGGAGGGCCGATCCGAGGAGACGACTGCGGAGTGACATGGACGGCCGGAGGCGTTCCGGGCACAAAACGATCGCGGGACCGGGCCGGGACGCGGCGTCTCGGACCGGTCGCGCTCACACCGTGATTCCGGCGCGCCCGTCGCCGATGACGACGATCACGCGCTTCGGCGGGCCGCGCTCGTCGGTGAGCCGCAACAGGAGCGTCTTCGCGACCGGCTCGTCGGGATCGATCTCGCCGCGGACCCCGGTCTGATCGACGGCGATCCGGAGCGAGCGGTCGCCCGTGCGACTGATCCCGCCGAGGCGGAGGCGGACCTCGGGCGCCGTGAGCCGCTGGGCGATCACCAGCACCGCGTCGCCGCCGTCGTCGACGAAGTCGGTTCGCTCGACGAACTCACGGGACTCGGTCGCGTCGGGCTTGAGCGCGCCGCGGGCCGACGAGGCCGAGCGGAAGGAGGCCGCGTGCGTCAACAGCTCCTCGGGCCGGGCGAGGACGCTGCGCTCGTCGACCATCGGGTTGCCGTCGACGTAGCGGCTCCGGACGCCGAGGTCGCCGGGGGTCGAGGCGGCGACGTCGTGGAGGCGGTCGACGCACCCGCCGGTGGCGACGGCGAGCGCGCCGGCGACGACCGCGCGACGGTACACGTGCCCGACTGCGACGCAGCGAGGTAAAAAACCCCGTCGCCACGGTGACGCGGCGTGAGAATCGGAGCGGCGGCGTCGGGGCGACGGGGCCGCTCGCCGCGCTCGTCGGCGCGTGCGCCGCTACTCGTCCATCGCCGGCGCGGGGACGCCCTCGTCGCCCGCGTCGATCTCGAAGGCGCGCCGGAGCTCCGCGATCCGGTCGCGGATGTCGGCCGCCAGCTCGAACTCCAGGTTGCTCGCGGCCTCGTCCATGCGGTCTTCGAGCGCCTCGATCTGCGCTTTCGCCTCGTCTTCGCTCTCCACGTCGCCGACGCTGACCGACGAGGTGTCCGTCTTCGACCCGGGGAGGTTCGTCTCGCTGACCGGCTTGTCGATGGTGGTCGCCTCGTAGCCGTGCTCGGCGTTGTACTCCAGCTGGATCTCGCGGCGGCGCTGGGTCTCCTCGATGGCCTCTTCCATCGAGTCGGTCGCCTCGTCGGCGTAGAGGACGACCTCGCCGTTGACGTTGCGGGCGGCCCGGCCCATCGTCTGGACGAGGGTCGTGGTGGAGCGGAGGAACCCCTCCTGGTCGGCGTCGAGGATGGCGACGAGGCTCACCTCCGGGATGTCGAGCCCCTCGCGGAGCAGGTTGATGCCGACGAGCACGTCGATGTTGCCGAGGCGGAGGTCGCGGATGATCTCGTGGCGTTCGAGGGTGTCCGTCTCGTCGTGCATGTACGCCACGTCGACGCCCGCCTCCTCGAGGTACTCCGTGAGGTCTTCGGCCATCCGCTTGGTGAGCGTGGTGACGAGGACGCGCTCGTCGCGCTCGATCCGCTCGTCGACGCGTTCGAGGAGGTCGTCGACCTGCCCGGTCGCGCCCGTCACCTCCACTTTCGGGTCGACGAGGTGGGTCGGGCGGACGATCTGCTCGACGATCCGGTCGGAGGTCTCGCGCTCGTAGTCGCCGGGCGTCGCCGAGACGTAGAGCGTGCGGTCCGTCTTCGCCTCGAACTCCTCGAAGGTGAGCGGGCGGTTGTCGTAGGCGGTCGGGAGCCGGAACCCGTTCTCGACGAGCGAGTCCTTGCGCGACTTGTCCCCCTCGTACTGCCCTTTGATCTGCGGGATCGTCTGGTGGGACTCGTCGACGACGGTGAGGAAGTCGTCGGGGAAGTAGTCCAGCAGCGTGTACGGGGCGTCGCCCGACTCGCGGTCGTCCATGTGGACGGAGTAGTTCTCGATCCCCGAGCAGTAGCCCGCCTCGCGGAGCATCTCGATGTCGAAGGTGGTGCGCTCCTCGATGCGCTGGGCGGCCACGAGGTCGCCCTGTCGCTCGAAGTAGCTGACCCGCTTCTCCATCAGGTCCTCGATCTCCGCGATCGCCTGTTCGAGCTTGTCGTCGGGGATCGAGTAGTGCTCCGCCGGGTGGAGCATGACGGCGGGCTCCTCGCTCACGACCTCGCCGTGCATCGGATCCACCTTGATCATGCGGTCGATCTCGTCGCCCCACAGCTCGACGCGGACCGCGTAGCGCCCGTACATCGGGTATATCTCGACGGTGTCGCCGCGGACGCGGAACGTGCCCTGCGTGAAGTCCACGTCGTTGCGCTCGTAGTTCAGGTCGACGAGCCGGGTGAGCAGCTCCTCGCGGCCGACCGCCTCGCCGACCTCCAGACGGAGGGCCATGTCGCGGTAGTTCTGCGGGTCCCCGAGCCCGTAGATGGCCGAGACGGAGGCGACCACGATCACGTCGTCGCGGGTGAGCAGCGAGCGCGTCGCCGAGTGGCGGAGGCGGTCGATCTCCTCGTTTATCGACATCTCCTTGTCGATGAACGTGTCCGTCTGCTCGACGTACGCCTCCGGCTGGTAGTAGTCGTAGTAGGAGACGAAGTACTCGACGGCGTTGTCCGGGAACAGCTCGCGGAACTCCTCGTACAGCTGGGCCGCGAGCGTCTTGTTGTGGGCGAGTACGAGCGTCGGCTGGTCCAGCTCCTCGGCGACCCACGAGACGGTGTTGGTCTTCCCGGAGCCCGTCACGCCGAGCAGCGTCTGCTTTTCCGCGCCCGACTCGAACCCCTCGACCAGCTGCTCGATCGCCTCGGGCTGGTCGCCCGCGGGCTCGAACGGGGCGTCGACGCGGAGGGGGCGGTCGACGGTCGGGCGGTCCTCCGAGAGGGGGGAGTCGGCGTCGCTCACGATACGCGTCGTTGGGCGGCGAGGCACTTGAGCGGCGCGGCTACGTCGTTTATCCTGCCGGAAATCTCAGCGGTTCGGCCGGCTGTGAATACCCGATCGCTCCCAGTGGCGTGACGGAGGCTCCTGAAACAGCAGTCGCTCGGACGTACAGGGTTACCGCTAGGGAGAACACCGCCAAAGCCCCGGTCGCTTGCTTATAAATGATCAACAGCGGATCGTCGGTGGACACCGTCAAATCCCCAGCCGCTTGCTTATAAATGATCAACAGTGGATCGTCGGCGAACACCTCCAAAGCCCCAGTCGCGAGGCGGGCGCACGCTCGCTGCGCGCCTCGCTCAGTCACTCGCGCTGCTCGCTCCTTCGCTGCGGTGCTGGCGTCGCCTGCGCCCGCCTCGCGACTGCCCCTTTGAGTCCCGCCCCGCACAGCAACCGCAACCGCACCTCACACCTCCCCAGCCTCGTCGCTCACGCCCTGCGGGCGTTCGCGACTCCCTCGCGCGTGCTCCTCGCGCCCACAGGGCGCTCGGAGGCACGCGCCACCGCGTTTGTTTATAAACGGTCTCGCGTCGACACCCGCCTCGCGCTCCGGACGAAAACGTTTCCCCCTGTCCCCGCGAGTCGTGGCGTATGCGCATCGCCGTCCCCAACAAGGGCCGCCTGCACGAGCCGACGCTCTCGCTGTTGGAGCGCGCGGGGCTCCACGTCGAGGAGACCGCCGACCGCCAGCTGTACGCCGACACCGTCGACGAGGACGTGACGGTGCTGTTCGCGCGGGCGGCCGACATCCCCGAGTACGTCCGCGACGGCGCCGCGGACCTCGGCGTCACCGGCCTCGACCAGGCCGCCGAGTCGGGCGGCGTGGCGGACGACGCCGCGTCCGCCGACGGCGACGACCTCGTCGACCTGCTCGACCTGGGGTACGGCTCCTGTAAGCTCGTCCTCGCGGCGCCCGAGGACGGCAACGTGGCGGCCGTCGAAGACCTCGCCGGGAGGACCGTCGCCACCGAGTTCCCGAACGTCACCCGCGACTACCTCGACCGGGTGGGCGTCGACGCCGACGTTGTCACCGTGACGGGCGCGACGGAGCTCACCCCGCACGTCGACATGGCCGACGCCATCGTCGACATCACCTCCACGGGGACGACGCTGAAGGTGAACCGGCTGGCCGTGATCGACGACGTGCTCGACTCCTCGGTCCGGCTGTTCGCCCGCCCCGACGTGGTCGACGACCCGAAGGTCGAGCAGGTGCTGACCGCCTTCGAGTCCGTCCTCGCCGCGGACGGCCGGCGCTATCTGATGATGAACGCGCCGAAAGACCGGCTCGACGACGTGAAGGACGTGATTCCCGGGCTCGGCGGCCCGACCGTGATGGACGTCGAGGCCGACGAGAACGGCAACGGGATGGTGGCGGTCCACGCCGTCGTCGACGAGCGCGACGTGTTCGAGACGATCTCCGAGCTGCGCTCGGTCGGCGCAACCGGGATCCTCGTCACGGAGATCGAACGCCTCGTCGAGTAACTCCGGGACGCGGACCTACCCGTCGTCGATCAGCCGCTCCTTCTCCGCGCGCGACAGCGACTTGATCGCGTACTCTCTCGACATCGCCGCCGACTGCGAGTCGAACGACTCGACGTGCCGCAGCGTCACGGGGGTCCGACCCCGGGTGTACTTCGCGCCCTCTCCGGCGTCGTGTTCGGCGACGCGGCGCTCGACGTCCGTCGTGTACCCGGTGTAGAGGGTGCCGTCGGCGCACTCGATCACGTACACGTAGTGGTCGGCCACGGCCGGCCGTCCGGGCGCGAACGCAAAGTGGGTACGGATGTGCCCGGGTCGGATCGGGGAGGTGCCCGAACCGAAGACGAGACGGAGCTGCGGCTCTCCGTGCGCTCGGTCTCCGATCGGCGTTTCGCCGGTCAGTCCCCGGTTCGCGTCCGCTCGCGAGACACCTCGGCGATGCCCGCGTTCGCGGAGCACTTCGGGCACGCGTTCAGGTCGCCGTGCTCGTCCGCGAAGACCCGCGCGAAGCGGTCCGAGACGTGCGACCCGCAGTGGTCACAGCGTGGCATGTGTTGCCGACGTGCGTCGGCAACTACCATACGGACTCAACGAACAAATACCCTTTTTCGACCCCGTCGGCTGCCGGTATTCGCTCCTTCGAGCCGGTCCGCCGAGCGGAGCGTTCGGCGGGGCCCGGTCGCCTCACTCGGCGCGCGCCGCGTCGACCGCGCGGGCGATCAGGCCGGCCTGCGCGCCGGCGACGAAACCGGCGTCGACGTTGACGGTCGTGAGCACGGAACACGACTGGAGCGCCCCCTCCAGCGCCGCGACCCCCTCGCCGCCGACGCCGTAGCCGGTCGAGACCGGGAGGGCGATCACGGGGGCGTCGACGAGGCCGGCGACGACGGTCGGGAGCGCGCCCTCGCGGCCGGCCGCGACGACGACGACGTCTGCCTCGCGGATCCGGTCGACCTGATCGAGGATCCGGTCGAGGTTGGCCACGCCGACGTCGTCGACCCGGTCGACCGTCGCCCCGACCTCGCGGGCGACGACCGCCGCCTCGCCGGCGACCGGCGCGTCAGCGGTGCCGGCGGCCACGACCGCGACCGCGGCGTCGAGCGACGGGGGCTCGAAGTCGCCCGCGTGCGCGACGACGGACCCCGTGCGGTCGTCGCGGTCGACCGTCGCGCCCGGGTCGCCGTCGCCGACCACCGACGCGACCGCCGCCGCCGTCGCCTCGTCGGCGCGCGTCACCAGCGCTCGGCCGGTGGTGTCAAGCGCCGTCGTCGCCAGCGCGGCGACCTCCGCGGGCGTCTTCCCCTCCGCGAGGATCGCCTCGGGGATCCCGCGCCGCCGCTCGCGGGCGGCGTCGAACCGCCCGGCCTCGGTCGTCGCGTAGCCCGCGAGCCGCGACTCCGCCTCCTCGACGCCGATCTCGCCCGCTTCAANCTTCAAGCGCCGCTAACGTCTCTCGCATGCCGCACCGTCGGCGGGGGAGCCGGTCGAACCTGTCGGTTCGCCGCGAGAGAGCGCCGCGCGCGAAGCCGAATCGCGGGCCGGAGCGCACCCGCGAGCGCCACGCGGCGGGGGACGCGGCCCGATCGAAGCGAGTCCGAGGCGGTGCCGAGGGCGGTTCGGAGCGCGTTCGCTCCGGGGCGGCGACGATAATCTCACAAGATTTATAAGTGACTATGTTCGCAGCCCCCCGCGAACCGGCTTTACGGCGCCCCTCGCGGGCGAATTCAGGAACTCTTATTAACCATCACCGGGTAGGCCCGATCGCATGGCAGACCTCATTGTCAAAGCGGCCGTCAAGGAAGCCCTGGACGACAAGAACGTCGCTTCGGACTTCTACGACGCGCTGGACGACGAAGTGGACGAGCTGCTCGAAGACGCCGCGCGCCGCGCCGAGGCCAACGACCGGAAGACGGTCCAGCCGCGCGACCTCTAAGACGGAACTCGTTTCCGTTCCATTTTATTTGGACGCTGTCCGCCGAGCGGCGGCACTGTCGGCCGTGGCGCCGTGATTCAGCGGTTTCAGACCTCGTCGACCCGGACGCCCGACTCCGTCCCGACGTGGATCTCGTCCGCCAGCCCGACGAAGAGGCCGTGTTCGACGGCCCCCGGGATCGACGACAGCGTCGCCGACAGCGCGGCCGGATCGGCGACCTCGCCGAACTCGCAGTCGAGGACGAGGTTCCCGTTGTCGGTTACGACGGGACCGTCCTTCCGCTCCGCGCGCCGCAGCGTCGGCTCGCCGCCCGCCTCTCGGACCGCCGCGGCGACCGCGGTCCGCCCCGCGGGGAGGACCTCGACCGGAACCGGCCGGTCCAGCCGCGGCGACTCCTTCGATGGATCGGCGACCACGAGGAAGCGGTCCGCCGCGGCGTCGACGAGCTTCTCGCGGGCGTGGGCCGCGCCGCCGCCTTTTATAAGTGCGCCGCCGGAGACGGGGTCGTCCGCCCCATCGCTCCCGGTCGCCACCTGGTCCGCCCCGTCGATGGCGAGGTCGATCCCCGGCCCGTCCGGTCCGACCGCCTCGGGAAGGTCGAGGCAGAGGATCCCCTCCTCGGCGGCGAGTTCGCGGCTCGCGAAGGAGGTGGGAACGCCCCGGACGTCGAGGCCGGCGTTGACCCGGTCGCCGAGCCGCCGGATCGCGTGCGCCGCCGTCGACCCCGTCCCCAGTCCGACCACGTCGCCGTCGGTGACAGCCTCGGCCGCCGACTCGCCGGCGCGCCGCTTCATCGCGTCGCTCCCGCCGCTCGTCTTCATGCGACGAGGTGCGGGCGGAGCTATTGAAAAGGCGTCGGCGGTTCGCTCCGACCGCGCGACCGCCGAAATGTATTACTCGCGACGCGATCAGTCGGAAGTATGTCCTCGGCAACCGCTGTCCTCCCGGTGTTCGGCCTGACGCTCCTCGGTGCGATGTTCGTGACCGCGGCGCTTCAGTCGCGCGGTCGACTCCCCTTCGCGGTCCCGGAAGGCGCGTACGTCGCCGTCTCGGTCGGGGCCGTCTCCATCGTCGCGCAGTCCCTCGTCGGGTCGGATCGAGAGACCGTCGCGATCCTCGCCGTCGGGGCCCTCGCGTGGGCGACTGGGTACGAGACGGCGCGCGGTGACGACGAGAGGTAGGTCGCCGCCTACTCCAGCCGGTCAAGCACCGCCTCGGCGTCGTACGCCAGGGAGAGCTCCCGCGAGCGGCCGCGGCCGTCGACGTCGGCGTACTCCGCGTCGATCACGCCGAGCTGGTCGAGCTTGTTGATGATCTCCGAGTAGCGCGTGTAGCCGAGGTCGGTCTCGTCGTTGAAGGCGTCGTACACCGCCCCCGCGCGCTCGCCGTCGTGTTCGGCGAGGACGCGGACGAGGTCGCGCTCGGACTCCGAGAGGCCGCGGAGCGACCGCGAGAGGTGGACGTGCTTCGACTTGTCGTACGCGTCCTCGACGTCCTCCTCGGAGACCGTCTTCGAGGCGCGCATCTCGGCGTTGAGCCCGGCCCGGCGCAGGAGGTCGATCCCGACCCGGAGGTCGCCGCTGTCGGCGGTGAGGTCGGCGACGCGCTCCAGCTCCGCGTCGCCGATGACCCCCTCGTGGAAGCCGCGCTTGGCGCGCTCGGCGAGGATGTCGTAGATCTCGGTCGCGTCGTAGACGGGGAAGTACACCTCCTCGGGGCGGAAGACGGACTGGACCCGGGTGTCGAGGTCGTCGATCACGTCGAGGCCGAGGTCCGAGGAGACGACGATCACGCCGATCTTCGCGCCCGAGTGGGCCTCGTGGGCGCGGAGCAGCGAGTACAGCGTGTCGGACGCCTCGTTCTCGTAGAAGAGGTAGTTCACGTCGTCCAAGGCGACGACGAGGACCTCGTCCTCCTCGACGAGCCGGTCGGTGATCTGGCCGAACAGCTTCTTGAAGGAGATGCCGGAAGAAGGGGGTTCATACTCGAATATCCCCTCGAACAGCCGGGAGAACACCGCGTAGCGCGTCGAGTCGACCTGACAGTTGACGCGCACCGTCCGCACCTCGGTCCGGGCCCCGAGCTCGCCGAACAGCTTCTGGACCGCGGTGGTCTTCCCCGTCCCCGGCGGGCCGCGGACCATCGTGTTGAGGGGGCGAGAGCCGCGGACCGCGGGGCGGAGCGCGTACTTCAGGTTCTCCAGTTGGCTCTCCCGGTGGCGGAACGTCTCGGGGACGTGGTCGATCTCGAACACCGACTCGTCGCGGAACACGGACTCGTCCCACGAGAGCATGTCCCCGGCGTCCCCGGTCATGCGAGTACCACGAGAGGCCGCGCACTTAACCGTTGCCCGGTGCCGGAGCGAAACTGAAACTTGTCGCGCGAGCGGTCGATCGGAGCGATTCCGCCGATCGAGCGTTCACTCTCGCTCCGGCGAGATCCCGGTCGCAACCCCTCCGTCCCCCGCCGCGTCGCCGCGACGCAACACCAGCACGTGGCGCGTCAGCGACCGGTGGACCCGACGCTCGAACGCCGCGTCGACGGTCCAGCCGGCCTCGCGAGCGGGGGCGCGCCAGTCGCGGTCGGCGACCAGCACCGCTCGCGGCGCGACCCGAGCGGCCTCGGCGAGCGCGCCCGCGACGAGGTCCGCCAGCTCGTGGCGCGCGATTTTCGACTGCCGGCCGTACGGGGCGTCGAACGCGACGCCGTCGACCGCGTCGTCGGGGACGGGGAGCGCGGTCGCGTCGCCGCGCGCGACGTGCCAGTCGGGCGAGTCGTCGGTGCCGGGAGCGCCGAGGTACTCGCGGAAGTTCTCCCGCGCGCCGCGGACCATCTTCGCCTGCGCGTCGCAGGCGACGGCGTCGGCGCCGACGAGGCCGGCCTCCAGCGGGAGGCCGCCGGTACCGCACATCGGGTCGAGCAGGGTCCGCCCGGGGGCGGCGCCCGCGAGGTTGGCGTACGCGCGGGCGTCCGCCGGGGCCATGCTCCCCGGCTGGAAGAACGGGCGGTCGGTGGGGTTCGGCGCGAAGTCGCGGGCGGCCTCGGCCGCGACCCAGCCGAGCGCGCACAGGTCCGCGTCGCCGCCGTCCGCGCCCACGACGGCGTCGTGTTCGGCGCGAGGGCCGGCCGCGAACAGCGCGCGGAGGACGTGGTCGGGGTCGTCGAGGTCGACGTCGAACCCGCGGTCGACGAGGACGCCACCCAGCTCGCGCTCGGCCGTCTCGGTCGAGACGCCGGCCGTCCCGCGGACGTTCCGGGCGCGGACCGCGACGCTCCCGGAGCGGTCGAACGTCGCAGCCCGGAGCGCGGCGGCCGCGGCGTCGACGTCGGCGTCGGTCCGCGCGACCGCCTCGTGGGCGGCGCGGGTGTACGCGAGCCGGCGGACGCGGGCGCGGTCGATCCCGCCGGTGCGCGCGATCCCCGGCGCGAGGAGGTCGACGCCGGTGGCGGCGGTCGCGGCCTCGCGGGCGGCGAAGGCGTCGGTCTCGCCGGCGAGTTCGAGCCAGTACACGCCGCCCGCTCCGCGCGGCGGCGCCAATAGCGTGGCGGTTCCGACCAGCCACCTTTTTACGGCGTTCGGGCGAGAATAGAGGTAATGACGGCCGACCCGAAGGAGACGATCACCGTAGAGAACGTCGTCGCTTCCACGGGGATCGGACAGGAGCTCGATCTCCAGAGCGTCGCGATGGACCTCGAGGGCGCCGACTACGACCCCGAGCAGTTCCCCGGGCTCGTCTACCGCACCACCGACCCGAAGTCGGCCGCCCTCATCTTCCGCTCGGGGAAGATCGTCTGCACCGGCGCGAACTCGATCGAGGCGGTCCACGAGAGCCTCGACATCGTCTTCGACGAGCTCCGCGCGCTCCAGATCCCGATCGAGGACCCGGAGATAACGGTCCAGAACATCGTCACCTCGGCCGACCTGGGCGAGAGCCTGAACCTGAACGCGATCGCGATCGGCCTCGGGCTGGAACACATCGAGTACGAGCCGGAGCAGTTCCCCGGGCTCGTCTACCGGCTCGACGAGCCGGAGGTCGTCGCGCTGCTGTTCGGGAGCGGCAAGGTGGTCGTCACCGGCGGCACGAGCCCCGAGGACGCCGCGGCCGCCGTCGACGTGATCGTCGAGGAGCTGAACGGGCTCGGACTGCTGGAGTAACGCCGCGGACCGAAACGGACCACATCGGACGGGAGAACGTCGCGGCCCCGACGCGGACGCGACACCGTCGGCGCGTTCCGCGGCCACTTTTACCCCTCGTCCCGTAGACCGACCATGCTCTTACAGACGGTGACGCCGGTCTCCGTGCTCGGGACGACCGTCCTGTTGGCGCTGTTCCTCTCTCTCACCGCGCACATCGCGGCCCGGAACGTCCTCGGGGACGTCGACCCGCGGCGCGCCCTCTACATCGGCCCGCTGCCCGCGGTGATAAGCGTCGTCGGGAACGCGTTCGAACTCCCCGGGGCGCTCATCCTCCTCGCCGCGCTCCTCGTCGACGGGACGATGTTCTGGTGGAGCTACGAGCAGCCCCGGCGGGCCGTGGCCGTGATGACGCTGATCCACGTCGTGGTCACGACGCTGCTCAGCGGGCTCCTGCTCGTGGCCTCGGTCCTGCTCGCGTCGATGCCGGGGTAGGGTCGGCGACGGCGGCGGTTCCTGCTCCCGATCGCCGCACGACGACGGCGGTTCCTGCTCCCGATCGCCGCACGACGACGGCGGTCCCCGCGAGCGACTGCCTCACGGCGACGGCGGCGGCCCGTCGTACGCGTCGTGATCTTGGTAGAAGTTCAGCATCGCGAACTTCAGCTTCTCGGGGTCGACGTCGAGCAGCTCCTCGCGCTCCTCGGGCGGGAAGGCGGAGCGGACCGAGTACTTCCCCATGTCGGCGGTCGTGTAGCGGCGGTCCGCGAGGATCCGCACGCCGAAGTCGTCGGGGCCGCGGATCACCCGGCCGAGCGCCTGCCGCGTCTTGCGGATCGTCGGGATCTCGACGGCGTAGGTCCACCCCGGGTCGCGGGAGCGGTCGCGGTCCGCGAACGCCCGGTCGTAGGCGTCCTGGACCGCCTCGGTCCGGTCCGAGAGGTGCGGGTACGGGACGCCCACGACGACGACCGTGCGGGCGTCGTCGCCGTCGAAGCTCACCCCCTCGCCGAGCGTCCCCCACAGCGAGGTGAACAGCGCGGCGCCGTCGCCCGCGACGAACTCGGTGCGGAGCCGCTCCTCGTCTTCTCCCGGCCCGTCGAGGTGGATCGGACCGATGTCAGCGTTTTTTCCAGCTCCGGACCCGTCCCTCGTGTCCCTTCCGCCGCCCGCACCGGTGAGGCGCTCGTGGTAACGCTCGGCCTCCGCGTACGAGGGGAAGAAGGCGAGCGTGTTGCCCGGCGTGAATCGGATCGCGTCGCGGAGCAGCGACGACACCGCCGCCTGCGTCTCCGGGTCGTTGCGGTCCGAGGCGAACAGCGGCGGCACGTCGGCGGCGAACGTCCGGCGGTTCGCCTCGGGGTAGCCCATCTCGTAGGCCATCGACGCGACGTCCTCCAGTCCCAGCACGTCCTCGGTCACGTCGAAGGGGCGAAGCGTCGCGCTCATCAGGACGGAGGCGGCCACCTCGTCGAACAGCTCGCTCGTGACGTTCCGCGGGATGCAGGTGTACAGCTCCGCCCGCCCGTACACCTCGTCGGTGCCGGCGTCGCGCCGGACGGAGACCACCGGGTACTGGCCGAACTCCGCCCCCTCGTCCATCCACGTCGCGACGAACCGGGCGGCCGCGAGCGTCTGCGATTCCGAGCGGGTGGTCGCCTCCCCGTCGCGGTAGCGGCGCTCGTACTCCTCGTCTATCGCCTGGCCGAGCTGGACGGCGAGCTCGGTCTCGGTGTCGATCCCCCGCCCCTCGTAGTTGCGGAGGAACGCCAGCGTGAGGTCGTCGCGGCGGTCGTCGTTGGCGACCGAGACGTCCTCCCAGTTCTCGTCGACCCCACCGAACCCGAGCCCGTCCTCGTACGTCTCGACGAGGGCGTCGCGGAACGCCCGGAGGACGTTCTCGGCTGGCTCGGCGCGGGAGTCGTCGCTGTCGGCCAGCTCGTCGAGCGCCGCGTCGAGGGTGTTCTCGGTCAGCGTCCGAGTCGCGTGGTCGCGGGCGGCGTCCTCGATGTTGTGCGCCTCGTCGAAGACGGTGATTATCTCGCTCGGGTCGCGGTCGATCCAGCGGAAGAACTGCTCGCGGATGTTCGGGTCGAGGAGGTGGTGGTAATTGCAGACGACGAGGTCGACCCCCTCCATCCCCTCCTTCAGCAGCTCGTAGCCGCACAGCTCGCGCTCGTCGGCGTACTCGTACACGTCGTCGGGGGTCCGGACGTCCTCGAAGAGCCACCCGAAGAACTCGTCGGTGTCGCGGGTGAGGTTGTTGCGGTAGTGCTCGCAGACGTTAGCAGTCTCGTACTCGTCGACCTCGGCCTCCAGTTCGTCGAGCTCCTCCATGATCGCCTCGCGGGCCTCCGCGGCGCCCGCGTCGCCCTCGCGGCTCTCGGCCAGCAGCTCGCGCTGGCGCGACTCCAGCTCGCGCACCTCGCTCTCCGTCTCGACCATCTCGCGGGTGGTGTCCCGGAGGGTCTGACACTCCTGGTAGTCGACGTCGATGTGGCACATCGACGATTTTCCTTTAAATACGACCGCGCGGATCGGCTCCTCGCGGGTGATAGCGCGCGCGTCCTCGACGAACTGCCGCATCTGCTGGTGGACGTTGGTGGTGATAACGACCGTGCGGTCGTGCTCGCGGGCGTGTTCGAGCGCGGGCACGAGCGCGGAGAGGGTCTTGCCCGTTCCGGGGGCGCCCTCGAACAGCACGTCCTGACCCCGGTCCAGCGCGTTGGCGACCCTGTCCATCGCCTCGCGCTGGTTCGGGTAGGGCTCCTCGTACGGGAAGAACCGCAGGTGCGGCGACTCTGACACGGGATGGGGTTCGGCGCCACCGGTCAAAAGGAGTCGGGTGGCGGGGCGGAAGTGGTCGAACGGCGCTGAGTGTCGATGATTTGATCCGGGGAAATAACCTCAGTTATTATAAATAACTACCGGGCCAGTGCGCCGCGACCGCATTATTCCGGCATACATTACCGGTTCTCGGGCGACCACTGAACCGAGATGGCGACCGAAACCGTAACTTCGACCGACGTATCGACGGAGACTGGGAACTGGAAGGCGGGCGTGGCCGGCGGACTGGTCGGCGGCCTCGTCTTCGGTGCGATGATGTCCGCGATGACCCCCGGCGTGCTGCGGATGGCGATCCCGGCGATGTACGGCATCGAGGGGCCCGCCGGCGCCCTCGGCTGGGCGATCCACATGTCTCACGGCGCAGTCATCGGGCTCGGGTTCGCCGCGGTCGCGGGACTGCGGCCCGACCTCGGCGACTCGGTCGGAGCGGGCCTCGGCGTCGGGGCGGGCTACGGCCTCCTCGTCTGGGTCGCGCTCGCCGTGGTCGCGATGCCGATCTGGCTCGGCGCCGTCGGGTTCCCGGGCGCGCCGCCGCTGCCGAACGTCGGCGTCGAGAGCCTCGTCGGCCACGTCGTCTACGGCGCCGTCCTCGGCGGCGTCTACGCGGCGACGACGGACTGACGCCGCGGCGGAACCCCGTTTTTTAACCCCTCGCGTCGCGGATCCGTAGCAACGAATGTTCGACGAGATCCTCGAGAAGTTCGAGGGGTCCCCCAGCCAGCAGGCGGTGATCCGGCTGTTCTTAGAGCGCGGCTTCTCGGTCAACGAGGAGGGGCGGGTCGTCTCCGGCGGGATCGAGATCCCCTACACCGGCATCGCGCGCGAGCTCGACGTCGACCGCCGCGTCGTGGACTCGACGACGGACGCCATCCTGGCGGACCCCGAACTGAAGCGCATCTTCACCAACATCTCGTCGATCCCGAGCCTGATGGATCTCGCCCCGGTCTTGGACCTCACGGTCCTCACCATCGAGGTCGCGGCCGCCGACGAGGCCGGGATCGTCGCCGAAGTCACGTCCATCCTCGCCGACCGCGACGTCTCGATCCGGCAGGTGCTGAGCGAGGACCCGGAGTTCACCGACGACCCGAAGCTGTACGTGATCACCGACGCCGACCTGTCGGGCGACCTGCTCGTGGAGATCCGCGACCTCGACTACGTCCGCCGCGTCGGGTTCTGAGGGACTGAAATCCGGGTTTTTTCGGACCGCCGGACCAGTTTCACCGCGCGGTCCGACGGGCAATTCCGGCGAGGCGTTACGAGAGATGACGAGCCACGACCGAGCGATGACGCCGCGCGCGTTTCACTTTCACTGGGGTGTAAACCAGTCTTTATACGGGATGGGGAACAAGCCTCGTGTACATGCCTGAAGACGAACTCGAGGACCTCCCCGGCGTCGGCCCGGCGACCGCGGACAAGCTCGTTGACAACGGATTCGAGAGCTACCAGTCGATCGCGGTCGCGAGCCCCGGCGAGATGTCCAACACCGCCGACATCGGCGAGTCGTCCGCCAGCGACATCATCAACGCCGCACGCGAGGCCGCCGACGTCGGCGGCTTCGAGACGGGCGCGACCGTGCTCGAACGTCGCCAGGAGATCGGCAAGCTCTCCTGGCAGATCGACGAGGTCGACGACCTGCTCGGCGGCGGCATCGAGACGCAGTCGATCACGGAAGTGTACGGCGAGTTCGGCTCCGGGAAGTCGCAGGTCACCCACCAGATGGCCGTCAACGTCCAGCTCTCGAAGGAGAACGGCGGGCTGGAGGGCGGCTGCATCTTCGTCGACTCCGAGGACACGTTCCGCCCGGAGCGGATCGACGATATGGTCCGCGGGCTCGACGACGAGATCCTCGCCGACGAGATGGAGCGCCGCGAGATCGAGGGCACCCCGAACGACGAGGAGGCCTTGGAGGACCTGGTCGACGCGTTCTTGGACCAGATCCACGTCGCGAAGGCGTTCAACTCCAACCACCAGATCCTGCTCGCCGAGAAGGCGAAGGAGCTGGCCGGCGAACACGAGGAGACGGAGTGGCCGATCCGGATCGTCTGCGTCGACTCGCTCACCGCGCACTTCCGCGCGGAGTACGTCGGCCGCGGCGAGCTCGCCGAGCGCCAGCAGAAGCTCAACAAGCACCTCCACGACCTGATGCGGCTCGGCGACCTGTACAACACCGCCATCCTCGTCACCAACCAGGTCGCGTCGAACCCCGACTCCTACTTCGGCGACCCGACCCAGGCGATCGGCGGCAACATCCTCGGCCACGCCTCCACCTTCCGGATCTACCTCCGGAAGTCGAAGGGCGACAAGCGGATCGTCCGCCTCGTCGACGCGCCGAATCTCGCCGACGGCGAGGCCGTGATGCGCGTCCAGAACGAGGGGCTGAAACCGGAGTAAGCGAGGTTTCGCCGACGTTAGTCGATCGGTGATCGTGTCGAACGGCTACCGATCGATCGAATCGTCCGTCGAACGGGATATCGGGTTGACGAACGTCAATTTTCATCGAGAAGCCTCCAGCCGTCCGAATTCGCGGAGGACGCCCCGTACGACGACGAATCGCGAGAGGGCGGCGTGGCAATACTCGCCAGAACCGACCGCGCACGGGCGCAGAGCGGCCGTCGGCGGGGGATCACGACGGAACGGATAGAAATTTTACACAACGCCCGTCCGCTTCGAGCGCAACGATTGCCGCGAAATCCTCGAAGAAACGACCTTATATTCCATAGACATCTCCTTATATCGGACGCGCACTGTATTATCAAGTAGATTTTTTGTGAAACTCAACTCTAACGTTTATGTATAGCCGTTCCCGGGAGTCGAAACGTGATTCAGCACATGAACACGAGCGAAACGAAGCGTGAACCGGACAGTCGTTCAGTAGAGGTGGCGGACGCGTGACGGGCGGCGTGCTCGCCTCGATCGACCCGAGCGTCCTCGCCGAGGGCGTGAACCTGATGTGGGTCGCGGTGGTGTGTTTCCTCATCTTCTTCATGCACGCCGGCTTCGCGATGCTCGAAGCGGGGCAGGTGCGCGCGAAGAACGTCGCCAACCAGCTCACCAAGAACCTGCTGACGTGGAGCGTCGGCGTCCTCGTCTACTTCCTGATCGGGTTCGGCGTCGAGGGGATCGCCGGCGGCGCCGGCTTCTCCGCGGCGTCCGCGCTCGGCGACGGCGGCTGGGTCAACAGCTGGCTGTTCGGCGCCGTCTTCGCGATGACGGCGGCGACGATCGTCTCCGGCGCGGTCGCCGGCCGCGCGAAGCTCCGCGCGTACGTGGCGTACACGTTCGCCATCTCGGCGGTCATCTACCCGGTCGTCGCGGGGATCACCTGGGGCGGCGGCTTCCTCGGTGGCGCCGGGCTCGGCTTCACCGACTTCGCGGGCGGGATGATCGTCCACGGCATGGGCGGCATCGCCGGCCTCACGGCTGCGTACGTGCTCGGCCCGCGGATGGACCGCTACGCCGAGGACGGCTCCTCGAACGTCATCCCCGGCCACTCGATGACGTTCGCGGTGCTCGGCACCCTTATCCTGGCGTTCGGCTGGTACGGCTTCAACGTCGGCACCACCGCGACCGTCTTCTCGGTCACCGAGTCCGGCGAGCTCGCGCTCGGCGGCTACGCCGCGGTCGGCCGCGTCTCGCTCACCACGACGCTCGGCATGGCCGCCGGCGGGGTCGGCGCCGCGCTGGCGTCGGTGGCCCTCTCGAAGAAGGTCGACACGCTGTACGTCGCGAACGGGCTGCTCGCGGGGCTGGTCGGCGTGACCGGCATCGCGAACCTCGCCACCTGGTGGGGCGCTATCGCGGTCGGGCTCCTCTGCGGCCTCCAGCTCCCGCTGGTCTTCGAGTTCGTCTCGGACACGATGAAGATCGACGACGTCTGCGCCGTGTTCCCGGTCCACGGCTCTGCCGGGGTCCTCGGCGTGCTCGCGCTGCCGTTCGTTAGCATCAACGGCTTCTCCGTCGACGTGCTCGTCTCGCAGGTCATCGGCGTGGTCGTCATCGCCGGCTGGACCGTGGTCGCGACGGCGGCCGTCTTCGGCCTGTTCAAGGCGGTCGGGCAGGCACGCGTCACCCCCGAACACGAGCGCGACGGGCTCGACGTCAGCGAACACGGCGTCGAGACGTACCCCGAGTTCGGCCGCGCGAACGTCGCGACGGACGGCGGCTCCGCCGTCGTCGACACCACGGACGGGTCCCCCCGCGCCGACGGCGGCGAGGAGGCGGGCGCGGAGATCAAGATGGTCACCGCGGTCGTCCGCCCCGACAAGCTCGGAGCCATCAAGCAGGCGCTCGCGGAGATCAACGCGCCCTCGCTCACCGTGACGAACGTCTCCGGGCGCGGCAGCCAGCCCGCGAAGAAGGGTCAGTGGCGCGGCGAGGAGTTCACCGTCGACCTCCACCAGAAGGTGAAAGTCGAGGTCGTCGTCGCCGACATCCCGGCCGACGAGGTCGCGGAGGCGATCGCCGACGCCGCCGAGACCGGCGAGCCGGGCGACGGCAAGGTGTTCGTCATGCCGGTCGAGGACGCGCTCCAGGTCCGCACGGGCGTGACCGGCCCGGAGGCGGTGTAGCGACCGGACCGGAGACGGTGGAGGCGCGTAGCGCGCGAACCGACGCGGTTCCTTTTGAGCGGCCGAATCGGGCCGCCCGGTTCGGCAACTACTTTCAGCCCGCCGACCCAACCGATCGGTATGAACCACGAGCGCTCGCGCGGCCTGTACGACCGCGCGCTGTCGGTCATGCCGGGCGGCGTCAACTCCTCGGTCCGGGCGACGATGCCGCACCCGTTCTTCATCGAGCGCGGCGACGGCGGCCACGTGATCGACGCCGACGGCAACCGATACGTCGACTGGGTGATGGGGTACGGGCCGCTCCTGTACGGCCACGATCTCCCGGACCCGGTCGAGGCCGCCGTCCAGTCGCACGTCGCGGAGGGGCCGATGTACGGCGCGCCGACCGCGATCGAGGTCGAACACGCGGAGTTCGTGGCGCGGCACGTCCCCAGCGTGGAGTCGATCCGGTTCGTCAACTCGGGGACGGAGGCGACCGTCTCGGCGGTCCGGCTGGCGCGCGGTCACACCGACCGCGACAAGATCGTCGTGATGCGGGGCGGCTACCACGGCGCGCAGGAGTCGACGCTCGTCGAGGGGTCGCCGGGGGACGCGCACCCCTCCACGAAGGGGATCCCGGACGAGTTCGCCGAGCACACCCTCCCGATCCCGTTTAACGACCCCCAAGCGGCCAAGGAGGTGTTCGCGGAACACGGCGACGAGATCGCGGCGGTCCTCGTCGAGCCCATCCTCGCCAACAAGGGGATCGTGACGCCGATCGACGGCTACCACGAGACGCTGCGCGACCTCTGTGACGACCACGGTTCGCTCCTGGTCTTCGACGAGGTGATCACCGGGTTCCGGGTGGGCGGCCTCGGCTGCGCGCAGTCGAAGTTCGGCGTCACCCCCGACGTGACGACGTTCGGCAAGATCATCGGCGGCGGCTTCCCGGTCGGCGCGATCGGCGGGAAAGCGGAGATAATCGAGGGGTTCACGCCCGCGGGCGACGTGTTCCAGTCCGGCACCTTCTCCGGCCACCCGGTGACGATGGCCGCGGGGAAGGCCGGACTGGAGTACGCCGCCGAGAACGACGTGTACGAGCACGTCAACCGCCTCGGGCGGCAGCTCCGCGAGGGGATCGCGGAGATCTGCGCCGAGCGCGCGCCGGAGTACACCGTCGTCGGCACCGACTCGATGTTCAAGACGATCTTCACCCGCGAGGCGCCCGCCGACGTCGACGACTGCTGTGCGGGCGGCTGCCGACAGGACCCCGACTGCGCCCGGTACGACCACTGCCCGAAGACGGGCGCGGACGTCGCCGCGGCCGCGACCGACCGCTGGGAGCGCGTGTTCTGGCAGGAGATGAAAGAGCAGGGCGTGTTCCTCACCGCGAACCAGTTCGAGTGCCAGTTCACCTCCTACGCGCACACCGAGGAGGACGTCGAGCGGACGCTGGAGGCGTACCGAGAGGCGATCTGACGGCGGCTAAATCCGGCATTCGAGACTACTTTCGTCGCGGGAGTTTTTAAATACGAGAGCCGTAACAGTGATTGCTTATAAAGAGCGGAGCGGTGGCGCGTGCCTGCGAGCGGCCGACAGGCCGCGAGCCAGCGCGCGCGAGGGACGCGGTGAGCGACGGGGGACCGAAGGGAGCCCGAGCGAACCGCGAGGCTGGGGAGGTGTGAGGCGCTGTGCGGTGCTGTGCGGGGCGGGACTCAAAGGGGCAGCCGTGAGGGCGCCGTAGGCGACGCAAGCACTGGAAGGAGCGAGCAACGCGAGCGACTGAAGCGCGCAGCGAGCGTACGGCGCCCTCACGGCTGGGGCTTTGGAGGTGTTCGCCGCCGATCCGCTATCAGCTATTTATAAGCAAGCGACAGGGGATTTGAATCCGTTCGCCGCCGATCCGCTGCCGGTCACGTATAGCGGAACAGTTTTATAGCGGAGATCGGGTACGTACAGGTGATGACCGCAGCGGCTCGCCGCGACCTCGTCCGAGGCCGACGAGCCCTGCGACCGCGACGAGACGTCCGACCGCCGCGACCGGCTTCCGGCGCGGCGCGACGACGAGGCCCCTCGGGCCGATAACTTTCATCCCTCGTCGCGTTCGCGCCGTTCCGTTCCGAAGAGTCTCGACTCCGCGTTCCGCGAGCGGCCGCTCCGCCCTTTTCTTACAATATTGAAAACGCTGAATTTAAGGGTGTAGGACGGGTGTACACTGGTAATGACGAGCGTTGCACTCGCGTTCAGCGGGGGACTCGACACCACGGTCTGCGTACCGCTACTGAAAGAGGAGTACGGCTACGACGAGGTCATCGGCGTCAACGTCGACGTCGGCCAGCCGACCGAGGAGTTCGACGAGGCCGAGGAGACCGCCGAGGCGCTGGGGCTCGACATCCACGTCGTCGACGCGAAAGACGAGTTCGCGGACCTCTGTTTCGACGCGGTGAAGGCGAACGCCGACTACCAGGGCTACCCGCTCGGCACCGCCCTCGCGCGCCCGGTCATCGCGGAGGCCATTCTGGGCGTCGCCGAGGAGCAGGGCTGTGACGCCATCGCCCACGGCTGCACGGGCAAGGGCAACGACCAGCTCCGGTTCGAGGCCGTCTGGCGCGGCTCCGACCTCGAAGTGATCGCCCCCGTGCGCGAGCTCGGCCTCACCCGCGAGTGGGAGATCGACTACGCCGCCGAGAAGGACCTGCCCGTCGAGGCCGGCGACGGCGGCGTCTGGTCCATCGACGAGAACATCTGGTCGCGCGCGGTCGAGGGCGGCAAGCTGGAGAACCCGGACTACGAGCCGCCGGCGGACATCTACGAGTGGACCGCCGAGCCCGAGGGCGAGACCACCATCGAGATCGCCTTCGAGGAGGGCGTCCCGGTCGCCGTCGACGGCGAAGAAATGGATCCGGTCCCCCTCATCCAGCACCTCAACGAGTACGCGGGCGGCTACGGCGTCGGCCGCACCGACGTGATGGAGGATCGCATGCTCGGGCTGAAGGTGCGCGAGAACTACGAGCACCCGGCCGCGACCGTGCTGCTGACCGCTCACCAGGCGCTCGAAGACCTCGTCTTAACGAAGAACGAGCGCTCGTTCAAGAAGGGGATCGAGCAGGAGTGGTCGGAGAAGGCGTACGAGGGGCTCGTGTTCGCGCCCGTCGTCGACGCGCTCGACGCCTTCGTCGACGAGACGCAGGACGTGGTGACCGGCACGGCGACGGTGAAGGTGTCCGGCGGCGACTGCCGGGTCGTCGCGCGCGACTCCGAGTACGCCGTCTACTCCGAGGAGATGGCCTCGTTCAACACCGAGGACGTCGCCGGCATCGCCCAGTCGGACGCGACGGGCGTCGCGAAGTACCACGGGCTCCAGGAGCGCCTCGCCAACGACGTGAAGGCGAGCGTCTCGAAGCCCGAACTGGCCACTGACGGCTCCGGTGAAACGGCCGAGACCGACGCCGACCACGAGTAAATGACCGACGACGACCCCGGCACGGCCGTCCGCCGCGACCGCTTCAGCGGCGGCCCCGCCCGCGAGTTCTTATCGAGCCTCGCGGCCGACGCCGCCATCTTCGAGGCCGACCTCGCGGTCGACCGCGCGCACACGGTGATGCTCGCGGAGCAGGGGATCGTCGACGAGGCGGTCGCGGGCGAGATCCTCGGGGCGCTCGCCGACGTCGAGGCCGCCGGCCACGGCGCGCTCCCCGACGGCGAAGACGTCCACGAGGCGATAGAGACGGCCGTCATCGACCGGATCGGGCCCGACGGCGGCCGGATGCACACCGCCCGCTCGCGCAACGACGAGGTGGCGACCTGCGTCCGGTACCGCCTGCGCGAGGACCTGCTCGACGCGGTCGAGGCGACCGTCGCCGCCCGGGAGGCGCTCGTCGACGTCGCCAGCGAGCACGCGGAGACGGTGATGCCGGGCTACACCCACCTCCAGCCGGCCCAGCCGACGACGGTCGCGCACTACCTGCTGTCGTACGAGGGCGGCCTCGCGCGCGACACGGAGCGCCTGCTCGACGCCTACGACCGTGCGAACCGGTCGCCGCTCGGCGCCGCCGCGTTCGCGGGGACGCCGTTCGACGTCGACCGCGACCGCACCGCCGAGCTGCTCGGCTTCGACGGGACGGTCCGCAACTCGATGGACGCCGCCTCCGCGCGCGACTTCCTCGCTGAGTCGGCGAGCGCGCTCGCGACGCTCGCGACGACGCTGTCGGGGCTCGCGGAGGACCTGATCGTCTTCTCGAACAAGGGCGTCGTCGAGCTCGCCGACGCCTACTCGTCGACCTCCTCGATCATGCCCCAGAAGAAGAACCCCGACACGCTGGAGCTGACCCGCGGCGTCGCGGGCGACGCGATCGGCGAGGCGACCGGCGCGCTGAGCCTGCTGAAGGGACTGCCGCGGGCGTACAACCGCGACCTCCAGCGCGCCCACGCGAGCGTCTTCGAGATCGCGGGCGACGTGCGGGAGGCGACCGCGGTCGCCGCGGGCGCGGTCGCGACCGCCGACTGGGACGAGGCCGCGCTCGCGGCCGCCGCGGGCGAGGGGTTCTCGACGGCGACGGGCGTCGCCGACCTGCTCGCGATGGGCGGGATGCCCTTCCGGACCGCCCACGAGATCGTCGCGGCGGCCGCGGAGGCGGTCGAGGACGGCGACTCGCCGGACGCGGCGGCCGCAAAAGTTGACGAGGCCGCTCGAAAGGTCACCGGCGAGCCCCTCTCCGCGTACGTGAGCCGCGAGGACGTGGCGTCGGCGCTCGACCCGGCCGAGAGCGTCGCGAGCCGCGACTCCCCCGGCGGGCCGGCCCCCGAGGCGGTCGCCGACGAGCTCGCCGCCGCCGAGGACGGAATCGAAGCGGACGACGCCGCGCTGGCGGCCGAGCGCGACGCGCTCGCCGCCGCGAGCGAGGCGCTGGACGCGGAGGTCGAACGCCATGTCTGAGCCGCGACCGCGCGGCGGTCGTCAGCTCGGGCGGCGCCGGGCGAACCGCCGTCGCCCCGATCGGCGCCGACCCGATCGACGACGACGACCGTCCCCGTAGGGGGACATATTTACTACCGAGATCTGACATTCGATCTCGATACGGCGCTATTTCGTCGAACTGCCACCATTAGCGACCGATATATCTTATGTAAACTATCCAATAAGTTCGAAGCCTTTATGCCCGTTCGAGGACGAGTCTCTGCCACGATGACGAGCGACACCGACACGCTGACCGCGGAGGACCCGATCACGGGCGAGGAAATCGAGATCCCGGCCGACGTCGAGGTCGGCGAGATCATCGACAGTCCGGTCACCGGGACCGAGCTGGAGGTCATCTCGCTCGACCCGGTCGTCCTGGAGGAGGCGCCCGAGCTCGAGGAGGACTGGGGCGAGTAATGGCGACGACCGCCACGGCCGCGACACGCGAGTGGTCGACATGCGCGTGAGCGCCGACGCGAACGGAGGGGAGCCGACGTGCGCGTAGGGATCCTCTACTCGCGGATCCGGAAGGACGAGAAGCTCCTGCTCAACGAGCTCCGCGAGCGCGGCCACGAGGTCGAGAAGATCGACGTGCGCAAGGAGCGGTTCGGGCTGGAGTCCACGACGGCGGCGGTCGACGACCTCGACATCGTCGTCGACCGCTGCCTCTCCACGAGCCGGTCGCTGTACGCGACGCGCTTTCTCGACAGCTACGGCGTCCCGGTGGTGAACGCCCCGGAGACGGGCGACGTCTGCGCCGACAAGGCGAAGAACTCGCTCGCGCTCGCCGAGGCGGACATCCCCACCCCGGCGACGGAGGTCGCGTTCACGACGGACGCCGCCCTGGAGGCGATCGAGTCGTTCGGCTACCCGTGCGTCCTCAAGCCGGTCACCGGCTCGTGGGGGCGTCTGATGGCGAAGATCGACTCGCGAAACGCCGCCGAGGCGATCTTGGAACACAAGGAGACGCTCGGCCACTACGAGCACAAGGTGTTCTACGTCCAGGAGTTCGTCGACAAGCCCGGCCGCGACGTCCGCGTCCTGGCGGTCGACGGCGAGCCGGTCGCGGCGATGACGCGCTCGTCGGACCACTGGCTCACGAACGCCGCGAAGGGCGGCGAGACGGAGTCGTTCGACCTCGACGAGCGGGCGACCGAACTGGTCGAGAAGGCCTCGGACGCCGTCGGCGGCGGCATGCTCGGCGTCGACCTGATGGAAGTGGGCGTCGGCGCGGACGCGGACGCCGCCGGGGGCGCCGCGGACGACTACACCGTCCACGAGGTGAACCACACCGTCGAGTTCAAGGCGCTCGACGCGGCCACCGACGTCGACGTCCCCGCGCGGGTCGTCGACTGGCTGGAGGCGAAGGCCGCGGCGCTGGCCGACGGCGGCGACGAAAACGAAACCGAGGAGGCGAACGCATGACCGCCGACACCTACACCGCGAGCGTCGTCGGCGGCACCGGCTTCACCGGCGGCGAGCTGCTGCGGATCCTCGCCGGCCACCCGGGCTTCGAGGTCGTTCAGGCCACCTCGCGGTCGGCCGACAACATGACCGTCGGGCGCTCGCACCCGAACCTGCGCGGGCTGGACCTGCGCTTCTCCGACCCCGACGACCTGGAGTCGGTCGACGTGCTGTTCGCGGCGACGCCGCACGGCGTCTCGATGGGGCGGATAGACGAGTTCTTCGAGGCCGCGGACACCGTCGTCGACCTCTCGGCGGACTTCCGGCTCCCCGAGGCCGACGCCTACGACGAGTGGTACGACGGCCACGAGTCGCCGGAGTACCTCGAACGCGCCGAGTACGCGCTCCCGGAGCTGAACCGCGAGAACCTCCCCGGCGCGGACCTGATCGCCGGCGGCGGCTGCAACGCGACCGCGACGATCCTCGGCCTCAAGCCGCTGGTCGACGCGGGCGCGCTCGGTCCGGACGCCGGGGAGGTCGTCGTCGACGTGAAGGTCGGCTCCTCGGAGGGCGGTGCCGGCGGCGGCGCGGCCTCCTCGCACCCGGAGCGCTCGGGCGTCGTGCGTCCGTACGCGCCCACCGGCCACCGCCACGAGGCAGAGATCGAGGCGTACCTCGGCCTCTCCGTCTCGTTCACCGTCCACGCGGTCGACATGGTGCGCGGCGCGAGCGCGACCTGCCACGTCTTCCCCGACGAGCCGGTCTCGAAGGGGGACCTGTGGGGCGCGTACCGCGACGCCTACGCCGACGAGCCGTTCATGCGGATCGTCTCCGGCGGGGGCGGCGTCTACCGCTACCCCGAGCCGAAGTCGGTCGCCGGCACCAACCACGGCGAGGTCGGCTTCGAGCTCGACCCCGGGAACCGGCGCGTCGTCGTCTTCTCGGCGATCGACAACATGACCAAGGGCTCGGCGGGGCAGGCCGTCCACGCGGCGAACGTCGCCTTGGGGCTGCCGGAGACCGCCGGCCTCGAGTTCGACGGGCTCCACCCGGTGGGGTCGCCATGACGGGCGAGAGCGAGGCGGCGTCGGGGGCAGAGCCCCCGGTCGTCGTCAAGGTCGGCGGGGCGAAGGCGGTCGACCCGGCCGGCGCGGTCGGCGACGTCGCGCACCTCGCGGCCAACGGGCGCGCGGTCGTCGTCGTCCACGGCGGCTCGACGGTCGTCGACGAGACGCTCGAACGGCTCGGCATCGAGCCGGAGTACGTCGAGTCCGCCTCCGGCGTCACCGGCCGCTTCACCGACGCGGAGACGATGGAGGCGTTCGCGATGGCGATGGCGGGCAAGCTCAACACCGAGCTGACGGCACAGTTCCGGTCGGCCGGGGTCGACGCGGTCGGGCTGAGCGGCGTCGACGGCGGGCTCCTCTCCGGCCCGCGCAAGTCGGCGGTCCGCGTCGTCGAGGACGGGAAGAAGAAGATCCGGCGCGGCGACCACTCGGGGAAGATCGAGTCGGTGAACGCCGACCTCCTCGCCGGGCTCCTCGACGACGGCTACACCCCGGTCGTCTCGCCGCCGATGGCGGGCGACGAGGGGGACGGGGAGGTCACTCCCGTCAACGCGGACGCCGACCGCGCGGCCGCGGCCGTCGCGGGCGCGCTCGGTGCCGACCTCGTCCTGCTGACGGACGTGTCCGGCGTGTACGCCGACCCGGACGACCCCGAGACGCGCATCGATGCGGCCGCGACGCCCGACGAGCTGGCGGCCGTCGAGGACGCCGCCGAGGGGTTCATGGGCAAGAAGGTGATGGCCGCGACGGAGGCGCTCGAAGGCGGGTCCGGCCGCGTCGTGATCGCGGACGCCAACGTCCGCGACCCGGTCGTCGCCGCGCTCGGCGGCGAGGGGACGACGATCGAACGGTCCGCGCTGGCTGACGACGACGCCGGTGACGAGACCGGCGACACGGACGAAACGGAGGGGATCGACGCGTGAGCGGCTTCGTCTTCTCGGAGAAGCCGATCGAGATGGCGTCGGGCGACGGCGTGTACCTCACCGCGACCGACGGCACCGAGTACCTCGATTTCGGCGCCAGCTACGCCTGTACGCCCGTCGGGCACTGTCACCCCGAGGTCGTCGACGCCGCGACGAGTCAGCTGGAGGATCTCATGTACGTCCAGGCGTCGTACCCGCACGCGGCGCGGACGGCGCTGTACGAGCGGCTCGCCGAGGTCGCCCCGGTCGACGTCGACAACGTCTGGCTCTGTAACTCCGGCACCGAGGCGAACGAGGCCGCGCTGAAGTTCGCCCGGCACGCGACGGGGCGGCAGAAGATCGTCGCCACCACGCAGGGGTTCCACGGCCGGACCATGGGAACGCTCGCGACCACGTGGAAGGAGAAGTACAAGGAGGGGTTCGGCCCCCTCGCCGGCGGCGTCGAGTTCGTCGAGTACGGCGACGCCGACGCGATGCGCGAGGCGGTCGACGAGGACACCGCCGCGGTGATCTTAGAGCCGCTCCAGGGCGAGGGCGGGATCAACCCGGTCTCGACGGAGTACCTCCAGGCCGTCCGCGTCGCGACCGCGACGAGCGGGGCCGCGATGATCCTCGACGAGATCCAGACCGGCCTCGGCCGGACGGGCTCGATGTGGGCGGCCGACCGCCACGACGTGGTCCCGGACATCCTCACGACCGCGAAGGGGCTCGGCAGCGGGCTCCCGATCGGCGCGACGCTGTGCCGCGACTGGATCGCCGAGGACAGCGGCGACCACGGCTCGACGTTCTCCGGCGGCCCGGTCGTCTCCGCGGCCGCGGGCGCCACCCTCGACGTGATCGAGCGCGAGGAGCTGGCGGCACACGCCGACGAGATAGGGAGCTACCTCCGCGGCGAGCTCCGCGACCGCCTCGGCGACGACGTCCGCGACGTGCGCGGCGACGGGCTGATGGTCGGGATCGAGGTCCGCCGCGGCTCGAACCGCCTCCTGCGCGACCTCGCCATCGACCACCAGATCCTCGCGCTCCCCGCGGGGCGGACCGTGCTGCGGCTGCTACCGCCGCTGACGATCGAGCGCGAACACGCCGACGCCGTCGTCGACGCGATAGCCGAGGTGATCGGCTGATGGCGGCCGGCACGGAGCGGGAGGCCGAAGCCGACTCCGAGGGCGGCACCGACGTCGTCGCCGGCGGCGGCTACCCCGCGGCCTGCGACACGCCCGCTCGGAAGCTGCTGTACGACATGGTCTCCATCCCCTCGCCGTCGGGCGAGGAGGAGCGGGCCGCGGAGCGCCTCGTCGACTTCTTCGAGGCGAACGGCCGCGAGGCGTGGATCGACGAGGTCGGGAACGTCCGCGCGCCGGCGGACGACGCCGTCCTCCTCACCTCCCACGTCGACACCGTCCCCGGGGACATCCCCGTCGAGGTGCGGCCGGCGCCGCCGGAGGGCGAGCTGCCAGAGCCCTCGGACGTCCGCGTCGGCGAGCCCGGCGACCCCGTGCTGTGGGGCCGCGGGGCGGTCGACGCGACCGGGCCGCTCGTCGCGATGGCGGTCGCGGCGGTGAAGACCGGCGTCTCCTTCGCGGGCGTCGTCCGCGAGGAGGTCGACTCCGGCGGCGCGCGCGCCCTCATCGAGGACCGCGACGCGCCCGACGCGGTGATCAACGGCGAGCCCTCGGGCTGGCGGGGGATCACCCTCGGCTACCGCGGCCTGCTGGAGGGGACGTACGTCAACACGAGCGAGTCGGGCCACTCCTCGCGGCCGGAGCCGAACGCGATCCAGCACGCGATCGACTGGTGGCACGGCGTCGAGGCGGCGTTCACGCCGGACGACGCGGAGACCGCCGTGTTCGACCAGGTGACGACCAAGCCCATCTCGGTCGACGGCGGCCTGAGCGACGACGGCCTCGCCGTGGAGGCGACGATGGACGTCCAGCTCCGGATCCCGCCCTCGCGCCCGGTCGACGAGATCCACGAGCTGGCGGAGGCGGAGCTGTCGACGGGCTCGGTCCACTGGGGCGAGCCGATGCCGCCCGTGATGGAGAGCCCGCGGACCGACCTCGCGCGGGCGTTCCGCGTCGCGATACGGGGCGCCGGCGGCGACGTGCGCCTGCTCCGGAAGACCGGCACGAGCGACATGAACCTCTTCGCGGCCGCGTGGGACTGCCCGATGGTCACCTACGGCCCCGGGAACTCCGACCTCGACCACGCGCCCGACGAGCGGCTCCCGCTCCCTGACCTCGACCGCGCCGTGGACGTGCTGACCGAGGTCTGCCGGAAGCGACGCTGACCGTCCGCGAACCCGACGCACACCGTTTTCGAACGACACCACACCCAACCCAACGATGCCACTCGCCACCGACGACTTCCTCGACATCGACGACGTGACGCCCGCCGAACTGGACGCCCTGCTCGACCGCGCCGCCGCGATGAAGGCGGGCGAGACGGACCCCCGACTGGCGGACGCGACGCTCGGGATGATCTTCGAGAAGCCCTCGACGCGCACCCGCGTCTCCTTCGAGACGGGGATGACCCGACTCGGCGGCCACGCGATGTTCCTCGGGCCCGACGACATCCAGCTGGGCCACGGGGAACCCCTGCGGGACACGGCGCGCGTGCTCGGGCGGTACGTCGACGGCGTGATGGCACGCCTCTTCGACCACGCGGACGTCGAGGTCCTCGCCGAGTACGCCGACTGCCCCGTGATCAACGGGCTCACCGACGAGGCGCACCCCTGCCAGACGCTCGCGGACCTGCTCACGATCCGGGAGACGGTCGGCGAGGACGCCACCGTCGCGTGGGTCGGCGACGGCAACAACGTCGGGCAGTCGTTCGTCGTCGGCGCCGCGATGGCCGGCATCGACGTGGAGGTGGCCACGCCCGCGGAGTACGGAATGAACCGATCCGTCTTCGACCGCGCCGCGGAGTTCGGGCTGGACGTGGCGCCGACGACGGACCCCGAGGCGGTCGTCGAGGGCGCCGACGTGGTGTACACCGACGTGTGGATCTCGATGGGGCAGGAGGACGTACGCGGCGAGAAGCTCGCCGCCTTCGACGGGTTCCAAGTGGACGCCGACCTGCTGGCCGGCACCGACGCGAAGGTGATGCACTGCCTGCCCGCACACCGCGGCGAGGAGATCACGGACGACGTGTTGGAGTCCGACCGCGCCCTCGTCTGGGACCAGGCGGAGAACCGGATGCACGCGCAGAACGCGCTGCTCGTCGAACTGCTCGGCGGGGAGTGAGAGGGCGAGGACGAGTCACCGGCCGCGACGCGGCCGCCGCGGCGTCACTGCCGCCGCGGCGGGTCGCGGTCGTCCATGAGGAAGACGCTGTCCTGGTTCGGGTCGAAGTAGACCTCCAGCGCGCGGAGGGCACCCACGTACGCCGCGATCGCGGCGAACACGAACGAGACGGCGGCCGGAACGACGAGACCGAGGACCATACGGGCCCGATCGCTCCGCAGCGGACAAATGCGTATCGGCGGCGCGGCGACGCGGCGTCGGCCTCTTGAGCGCCGCGCTGCGACGCTAAACCGCGGGGGAACGTCCGCCGGCGGTGCCGTGCGGGCGGGGAGGAGCCCGATCCGCTACGGCCAGAGTCCCCTGGACTCGTGGGCCTCGGCGATCCGCGTGAGCGCCACGATGTACGCCGCGTCGCGCCACGTGACGTCGCGCGCTTCGAACTCCGTTCTGACGGCCCGCCAGGCGGCCCGCATCTCCGTTTCGAGCTCGTCGTTCACGCGTTCGAGCGACCAGGACCGACGGTTGATGTCTTGGAGCCACTCGAAGTAGCTCACCGTGACGCCGCCGGCGTTGGCGAGGATGTCCGGGATCACCGCGACGTCCCGCGCCGCGAGGATCGAGTCGGCCGCCGCGGTCGTCGGCCCGTTCGCGCCCTCGATGACGAGGTCCGCGGCGATCGCGTCGGCGTTGGCTTCGGTGATCACGTTCCCCAGCGCCGCCGGAACGAGGACGTCGACGTCGAGCGTGAGCAGCTCGTCGTTCGTGATCACGGTGTCCGCGTACGTGGTGACGGCCTCCGGCTCCTCGTCGTGCGACGGGACGGACGCCGTGTCGATCCCCGCCGGGTCGTACATCGCCCCGTTCACGTCGCTGATCGCGACGACGGTCGCTCCCCAGTCGTCGAGCAGCCGCGCGGCGTTCGCCCCGACGCTCCCGTACCCCTGGACCGCGACCGTCGTCTCCGCGAGCGGACGGTCGTAGTACTCACAGACCAACTGCGTGATGATCGCGACGCTGCGACCCGGGGCCTCCTCGCGACCCTCACTGCCGCCGACGACCGGCGGTTTCCCGGTGACGACACCGGGTATCGTTTCGCCCTCCTGCATCGAGTACGCGTCCATCAACCACGCCATGGTCTGCGGGTCGGTTCCCATGTCGGGGGCTGGTATGTCTCGGTTGGGACCGATGGCGTCCCGGAGCTCCTGTGCGAACCGACGAGTGAGCCGCTCTTTCTCGTCCGTGCTCAGGTCCTTCGGATCGACGGCGACGCCGCCTTTGGCGCCGCCGAACGGTAGGTCCATGACCGCGCACTTCCAGGTCATCCACATACCGAGCCCGACGCACTCGTCTCTGGTTACGTGCGGGTGGTACCGGAGCCCGCCCTTGTACGGGCCTCTGACGCTGTCGTGTTGGGCGCGATACCCCGTGAACACCTCGACGGTCCCGTCGTCTCGCTCGACGGGGATCGTCACCTCGTGGACCTTCTTCGGGTGTTTGAGGCGTTCGACGACGTTCGGGTCGATGTCGAGGTGGTCGGCGGCGTGGGACAGCTGGCGACGGGCCGTTTCGACCGCGGACGTCGGCTCGACCGGTTCGTCCGCCTCTCGGGCCGACTCGTCGCCGGCGTTGTCCGATTTGGAGGCCATCGTCATTCGAGCGGCATCTGCCGGTTTCGCATCGGTCCGCCGCAGTCCGGACACTGCCCGGGCTTGCGCTCGCTGATGAGGATGTTTCCGCACTCGAAGCACTCGTACGTGGTTTCGTCGTCCGTTTCGGGTTCGAGGTCTTTCATCGTGAGTTCACGAGTGCCAGCAGACGGCGCGGGACACTCTGGGCAGACATAATAAGTGTATAAGGGTATGTGTACAGGTTTACTATCAAACCATCTCAAGAACGGGTGGTTCGTTATTCAACCGTTTCCGCGGACGCGGCGATCGGGAGGTTGTTCTCCTCGAAGAGCGTCGCGAACAGTTTGCGCTGGACGGTCCGGGCGTGCGCGTAGAAGGCGGGCGGAGAGATCCCTAACGTCGCCGCGACGTCTTCGCCGGTGTTCTCGCGTGGAGACTCGAAGTACCCGCTGTAGTACGCGGTCTGGATCACCTCGAGTTGCCGCTCGGTCAGCTTGTCGAGGAACTTCGAGTAGGGGTCGTGCGTGGCGGTCTGGTCGAGCGTTCGTTTGGCGCTGAGTTCGACGGTGGAGAAGGTCTCCCGGACGAGCCGCGTGATCGTCCGGACCTCGATGCTGTCCGGGATGTCGATCACGAGCGTCGTCGTAGTCGGATCGGCCGTCGCCTCGCGAAACACGGCGCCGTGATCGGCCAGGTCCAAGGCGAGGAACGGCTGCGTGAGCCTGAGTCGCAAGACCCCGCCGTCCTCCCCGGCGCTGATCGTCCGCACGTCGTCGATCGCGACGAGCTGCGAGGCGGCCTCGATAACGGCCTCTAAGGCGGTGTCCTCGACGGTGACGAACACGTAGCTCCCCTCGGTGGACTGTCGGACGCCCCCCTGATACGAAAGGGTACAGCCCGCGTCCCGCGCGAGCCGCGAGAGGACGAACCCCGGATCGTCGACGTCGAACTCGACGCGCGTCATCGACGTCGTGAGCAGCGCGTTCTTCCGCTCGATCGCGCTGAGGGCGGAGGCGACCGTTTCGCCGAGCTCTGCGAGGACGGCCTTCGTCGTGTCGTCGAACGCGTCCCGGGCCGGCGCGTACACCGTCAGGACGCCGTGCGAGAGGTCGTTATACACGAGCGGAATACTCAGCACGGAGAGGTAGTCGCGGGCCAGCGCGTCCTTGCGCCACTGGGCGTCTCGGAGCTCGGCGGCGACGTTCGTCACCAGCGTCACGTCGCCGGTGGCCGCGGTTCGGCCGGCCGGTTCCGCGTGTTCCACGCCGACCGCGAACGACTGGCTGTCCAGGTACCCCCGCCCGGTGCCCGCCCAGGCCCGCGGTTCGACGGTGTCGGTCGCCGGGTCGACCGTGCCTATCCAGGCGAACCTGAAGCGGTCGGCCCCGGTCAACAGCTCACAGACCGCGTGGTCGATCTCCTCTCGCGTTTCGGCTTGGACGACCGCCTGATCGATCTCGCGGATCGTCTCGTTGATTCGGTTCAGGGCGGTGAGCTGTTTGTTTTGGCGCTGGAGCGTGCGGTCCTGTTCGCGGAGTCGAGACTCCCGGGAAATTCGGTCGAGGGCCGCCTCGGCGGTCGCGGCGAGCAGATCGGCGAGGTCCCGCGTCACGTCGTCGAAGGCGCCCACCCGGTCCGAGCCGGCGACGAACACGCCGTGGTCGCCGAGTGGAATGTAGGTCGCGCTCCGAAGGTCCGTCGCCCGGTTTTCGAGGCGGTCGGCTCCGTGGACGTCGTCGAAAAACAGCGCTTCGTCCTCGACGAAGCTGTAGCTCGGGATCGCTTCCCCGTCGGCGTGAACGACCGGGAGCGGCCCGTTGAGCGCCTTCATCGCGGGGGAATACGCCGCGGGTCGGAGGTCGTTGGTGTCGGCGTCGAAGAGGTACACCGCGCTCGCGTCCAGGTTCAACACGCCCGGCGTGTCGTCGACGACGCGCTGGGCGACCTCTTGATGCGTCTCCGCGTAGAGGAAATCGCGAGCCGTCTCGTGGAGCGTCGTGAGCGCCTCCTCACGCCGCTTGCGCTTCGTGATGTCCCGACAGCTGAAGAGGACCGTCCCGTCCTGAATCGAGACTTCGCGGACGTTGACCAAGAGCGTGTGCTCGCGGCCGGCCTTGTCCGTGGCGGTGGTTTCGATGTTCTTGAGAACGCCGTCCGCCGCGAGTTCGGCGCGATCGAAGAGGTCCTCGCCCAGGAGGTCGTCGATCGTCCCCTGTTCGCGGATCTCGTCGGCCGTGTAGCCGAAGATGAAGTGGACGTTCGGACAGACGTAGGTGTACTCGCCGTCTTCGTCCGTGATGAGGACCGTGTCTGTCATGTTGTTCAGCGTGACGCGATGGAGCTCCTCCGACTGACGGAGGTCGCGCTCCAGCTCGACGCGCTCGGTGATATCGACGCCTTCGACGACGACCGAAACGAGCGCTCCGCGCTCGTTCTCGACGGGGCGCGCGGAGAGGTCGACGACGCGCTGGTCGTCGACGTCCGGGGGCTGCGTGACGACGGCGTTGACGAATTCGCCGCCCAGCGCGTCGGTCACGATCTGTCGGACGTCCGCGTTCGGGGCGTCGCTCCGCGACCACCACGGGAGCGTCCAGAACGGCTCGCCGAGCGTCGCCTCGACGTCGACGCCGACCATCTCCCGCGCCGTTTCGTTCGCGCGGGTGAGTGATCCGTCCGGGTCGAGCACCCACGTCGCGGTCCGGGAGTCGTCGAACACCGCGTCGAACTGTCTGGCACGCTCCCGTTGCGTGACCGAGGGCCTTGCGGACCGGACGGCCCGTTCCGTTCGATCGACGAGCTCGTCTGTCATCCGTGCGTCCGGTTCCGTGAGCGCGACGTAATCGGTGACCCCCGCCCCGATCGCCTCGCTGGCGACGGCCTCGCTCCCCGCCGCGGTACACAACAGGACCGGGAGCGTCGCGGTCTCGTCGCGGACCGCTCTGAGGAGGTCGATCCCGGTCTCGCGTTCCAGCGCGTACTCGCTGACGAGGCAGTCGGGGGATCGTTCCCTGACGGCGTCGAGCGCCTCCGCCTTGGTTCGGACCCGCGTCACGGTCGCGTCGGTCCGGCCCTCAAGCGTCTCCGCGAGCTGGACGACCCAGTCGTTCGCCCCGACGAGCAAGACCGTCGACGAATCGAGGACCCGTGTCTCTGGAGTCATCGTTCGCCGAAGGGAGGAGCCGACGCGGTTCTCGACCGCGAGTCGCGCTCCGTCTCGGCTGTGCCACTGGCGTCGGTCCGGGGACACGCGCACATGGGTGTATAACACCGAACCACCGCTTACCAAAGCTGTTTGGTGTCGAACCTCCGGGGACGTGCGGTCGAGACACGCCACCGGAGCCCGACGCCGGTTTAGTTCCCGGTCCAGCGCAGGATGGCGAGCGTCCCCTCGAAGAGGGCGATCATCGTCAGCGTCACGATGATCGGCGCCATGCCGGTCGGGTCGGGGCTAAAGAGGAACGCGATCCCGAGGAACGACCCCCAGAAGATCAGCCGCTTCGCCTCCAGCCACTGCCGGGTGACGAGGTTCATCATGATCGCGAGCATGATGAAAAGCGGGATCTGGAACACGATCGCCATGAACGCGAGCATGATGACGATCAGGTTGAACGTCTCCGCGAGCCCGAAGGCGATCGTCGCCGCGTCGGCGGTGTAGGTGGTGAAGTACGAGAAGATCGCGGGCAACACGAGGAAGTGCGCGAACGCGATCCCGATGCCACCTAAGACGAGGCTCGTCGGCACCGCGGCGAGGTAGTAGCGCCGCTCGGTCTGGTACAGCCCCGGCCGCATGAACCGGTACGTCTCGTAGACGAACGCCGGGAGCCCGACCACGACGCCCGCGAGACCGGCCACCTTCAGCCGGGTGAGCGGGAGTTCGAGCGGGCCGTACAGCCGCGGGCGGTTCTCCATCGGCGCCGGGATGTGGTAGCTCCAGAAGTAGTTGATCAGCTCCGTCGACTCGGTGACGACGACGAGGGTGGCGAGGCCGCCGATGAGGAAGACGACCGCCAGCCGGCGCATCATCTCCTCGATGTGGGCCGCCAGCGGCATCTCCTCGTCCGTCTCGGGGCCCTCGATCCCGTCGAAGGGCTCGTCGTCCTCGGTCGCCGGCACGCCGGCGGTCGCGGGGTCCGCGGCGTCGGCGGTCGTCGCCGGGGCGCCGCCGTCGCCGGCGGCCTCGGTGCCCGCGCCCGCGGCGTCGTCGACCGACCCCTGGTCGCTCTCGCTCTCGTCGTCGAGGGCGTCCGACCGACCGGCGTCCTCGGCCTCGACCACCTCGTCCGGGTCCGAGAGCGTCTCCGGCCGCTCGTCGGCGGACTCGTCCGCGTCGCTCTCGGCCGACCCCACCTCGGGTTCGACCTCCGCGGTCACCTCGGACTCGACGCTCTCGGACGCCGGCGAGTCGTCGGGTTCGTCGGCCTCGGACCCCCCGTCGACGGCGCCGTCGCTTCCGGGTTCGGCCTCGTCGGTCGACCCGTCAGCGGCGGCCGAGTCGTCGTCGCGCGACCGGTCCGAGTCGTCCATTCAGTTGCCCTACGCGACCGGGCGGTTATCAACCTTTTCGGATAGCGGCGCCGCGCGGGGTCGATCGGCCCCGTTCGCCGGCGTGTCCGGGAGCGTCGTCGGCCGGATCGGCGGGGAGCGTCGGCGGCGGGAGCGCCCGCGGTCGAAAAGGTTGATAACGGCGACGGCCTTCGCCCTCCGTATGGCGAGCGCCCTCGACGAGGACACCCAACGGTCGATCGCGGAGGGCCAAGAGACGGCGAAGGCGTTCCTTCGGTCGATCCAGAAGGACCTCCAGAAGGTGTTCGTCGTCTTCCTGATCGGTTTCCTCGCGACGTTCTGGGCGCTCCGGACGTACATCTGGGACCGGCTCCGGGAGGTGACGGAGTCGAACATGAGCGCCGCCGTCGCCGAGGAGGCGGACATCATCGCGACGACCCCGTTCGAGGTGATCCTCCTCCAGGCGAAGATCGGGCTGATCGTCGGCGCGATCGTCGCGATCCCGCCGCTGATCTACGTCACCCGCGACGAGCTCCGCGCCCGCGGCATGTGGCCGAAGTCGCCGATCGCCCGCTGGAAGCTCGCGCTGCTCGGGCTGCTCGGCGCCGGCCTGTTCTCCGCCGGCGTCGCCTACGGCGTGTTGGCCTTCTTCCCGCTGATGTTCGGCTTCCTCGCGGAGTTCGGCCTCGAGGCCGACATCCAGCCGACCTACGGGATCGTGATGTGGACCGAGTTCATCGTCTTCCTCTCGCTCTCCTTCGGGCTCGCCGGGCAGATGCCGATGGTGATCACCGGCCTCTCGTACGCCGAGATCGTCCCGTACGAGACGTTCCGCGACAAGTGGCGCTACGCGGTCGTCGCCATCTTCGTGTTCGGCGCCGTCTTCTCCCCGCCGGACCCGTTCACCCAGCTGCTGTGGGCGTTCCCGCTGGTCGCGCTGTACGGCTTCAGCCTCTACCTCGCGAAGCTCGTCGTCACGGCGAAGCGGAGCTCAGACCGGATCGACGTGCTCGGCGCGGTCCGAAACCACTGGAACGTCGTCGGGGGCGCGACCGTCCTCGGCGGCGCGGTCGTGTACGGCTTCTACGAGTACGGCGGCCGGACCGCGTTCAACGACCTCCTGCGGCTCGCGGGGAGCACCCGGCGCTTCCTCGCGCCGGGCGAGGGGCTCGGCCTCGACCCCGCGACCGCGCTCGGGATCTACGCCGCGCTGTGGGCGCTGGCGTTCGCCGCGGTCGCGACGCTGTGGGCGGTGTACACCGACCTCGACACGGCGAGCGCGGGCTACCAGTACGGCGACCCGACCGCCATCGACGTGGGCGAGCTCGACGCCGCGGGCGTCCGAGCGGCCCCCGCGGACGCGTTCGCCCAGATGGAGGAGGAGGAGTCGCTCGCGCTGGCGCAGGCCGCGATCGACGACGACGACCCGGAGAAGGCGCAGGCGATCCTCGACCGCTTCGACGAGGTGAACGAGGGGAGCGACGGCGAGGGGGGCGACGCGGACGGCGACGCGAGCGACGCCGGAAGCGCTGGCGGCGACGGCGACGCCGGCGGGGACGGATTGGTCGGCTCCGTCCAGAACCGGACCTCGCGCGCGAGCTCGACGTTCCTCGCCGAGCTCACGGACGGCGAGGAGGAGGCGGCCGAGGACGACATCGGCGGCTACTACACGGACCTCAAGTTCATCTTCGACTCGCTGCGCACGCGGTCGTTCCGGATCGTCGCGGTGTTCGGCGCCGTGATGGCGGCCGCGTTCACGTGGCTGTACCTCGGCGGGCTCGGCACCGTCCGCGGCGACCTCGAGCGGCGCGTGCCCGCGGAGATCGAGGGCGGGATCAACATCATCACCCTCCACCCGGTCGAGGCGCTCATCTTCATGGTGAAGTTCTCGGTGATGCTCGGGATCTTCGCCGCGTTCCCGGTGGCCCTCTACTACGCGTGGCCCGCGCTGCGCGAGCGCGGCTTCGTCGCCGGGCGGCTCTACCAGGTGTACCTGTGGGCGGGCGCGCTCGGCGCCGGCATGATCGGCGGCTTCGCGCTCGGCTACACGACCATCGCGCCGGGGCTCATCGGCTGGCTCGTCACCGACGCCCGGCTCGCCGACATGGTGATCACCTACCAGGTGAGCGACTTCCTCTGGCTCGTCATCTACACCACGATCGGGATCGGCTTCCTCGCCGACATCCCGATCGCGATGGTGCTGCTGAACAACGCGGGCGTCCCGTACCGCGTGTTCCGCGCACGCTGGCGCGAGGTGACGATCGGGATCCTGCTCGTCGCGGCCGTGTTCACCCCCGCCGACGTGATCACGATGTTCCTCGCGACGATTCCGCTGATGCTGGCGTACGGCGTCGGGATTGGCGTCCTCTTCCTCGTCACCTTCGGGGGGCGCCGCGACCTCTCGCCGCCCGCGGAGTTCGTCGGGGAGTGAGCCCCGCGCTCGACGCGGAGTGAGCCCCGCGCTCGACGCGGAGTGAGCCCCGCGCTCGACGCGGAGTGAGCCCCGCGCTCGANGAGCCCCGCGCTCGACGCGGAGTGAGCCCCGCGCTCGACGCGGAGTGAGCCCCGCGCTCGACGCGGAGTGAGCCCCGCGCTCGACGCGGCCGACGGCGGGAACGGCCCCTCGCGGCCCCCGCGACCGACGACTATTCCCGCGCGCGCCCGCAACGGAGGAGTGAAATGAGTAAGGAGTACATCGAGGTCCGCGGCGCCGAGGAACACAACCTCAAGGACCTCGACGTCCGGATCCCGCGCGAGGAGTTCACGGTCGTCACCGGGCTCTCCGGGTCCGGGAAGTCGTCGCTCGCGTTCGACACCGTCTACGCCGAGGGGCAGCGCCGCTACATCGAGTCGCTGTCCGCGTACGCCCGCAACTTCCTCGGGCAGATGGACAAACCGCAGGTGGAGTCGGTCGAGGGGCTCTCCCCGGCGATCTCCATCGATCAGAAGAACGCCGCGAACAACCCCCGGTCGACCGTGGGGACCGTCACCGAGCTCCACGACTACCTCCGCCTGCTGTACGCCCGGATCGGCACCCAGTACGACCCCGTCACCGGCGAGGAGGTCGGCGAGCAGTCCGCTCAGGACATGGTGAACCAGATCCTGGAGCTCCCCGAGGACACCCGCGCGAAGATCGCCGCGCCGGTCGTGCGCGACCAGAAGGGCGCGTTCGAGGACCTCTTCGAGGAGCTCGTGAGCGACGGGTACAGCCGCGTCGAGGTCGACGGCGAGCCGGTCGACCTGACCCTCGACGACCCGGACCTCGACGAGAACTACGACCACACGATCGACGTGATCGTCGACCGCGTGACCGTCTCGTCGGACGCCCGCTCGCGGATCACCGACTCCGTCGAGACGGCCCTCGAAGAGGCCGACGGCGCCCTCAAGCTGATCGTCCCCGACCCGCCCGAGGACGTGCCCTTCGCGTCGAACGCGCGCTCGACGGGGTCGCTCGCGGCCGACGCGGACGGCGACGACCGCCTCGTCGTGGAGTTCTCCGAGGAGCTCGGTAACCCCAACTCCGACGTCCAGTTCTCCGCGATCGAGACGCGCTCGTTCTCCTTCAACAGCCCGTACGGCGCCTGCCCCGAGTGCGAGGGGATCGGCTCGACGAAGGAGGTCGACGAGGACCTCGTGGTCGAGGACCCCTCGAAACCCCTCAAACACGTGTTCGAGCCGTGGAGCTACGACCGCACCTACTACTCCCGCCAGCTCGACAACGTCGCCGACCACTTCGGCGTTGACCTCGACACCCCGTTCGAGGAGCTCGACGAGGGGATTCAGCGGCAGTTCCTCTACGGCACCGACGAGATGGTCCACTTCGAGTGGACGACGAAGAACGGCACCCGCGAGAAGACCGAGAGGTTCGAGGGGGTCATCCCGAACCTGGAGCGGCGCCACGTGGAGACCGACTCCGAGCGCGCCCGCGACCACATCGAGGAGTACATGGCCGTGACGACCTGCCCCGAGTGCGAGGGGACGCGCCTGAAAGAGCAGTCGCGGCACGTCCTCGTCGCCGGCACGTCGATCACCGACGTGAACGAGCTGTCGATCGCCGAGGCGCGCGAGCACTTCGAGGGGATGGAGTCGGAGCTCAACGAGCGCGAGACGACCATCGCCGAGGAGATCTTAAAGGAGATCCGCGCGCGGCTCGGCTTCATGGAGGAGGTCGGCCTGGAGTACCTCACGCTCGACCGCGAGGCGTCGACCCTCTCCGGCGGCGAGAGCCAGCGCATCCGGCTCGCCACGCAGGTGGGCTCCGGGCTGGTCGGCGTCCTCTACGTCCTCGACGAGCCCTCCATCGGCCTCCACCAGCGCGACAACGACCGGCTGCTCGACACGCTCGAAGGCTTGCGCGACCTCGGAAACACCCTCCTCGTCGTCGAGCACGACGAGGAGACGATGCGGCGGGCCGACGAGATCATCGACATGGGCCCCGGCCCGGGCAAGCGCGGCGGCGAGGTGGTCGCGCAGGGCGACTTCGACGAGGTGGTCGCGACCGACGAGTCGGTCACCGCCGACTACCTCGCGGGCCGGAAGTCGATTCCGGTGCCCGACGAGCGCCGCGAGCCCGACGGCGAGCTCGTGGTGCGCGGCGCCCGCCAGCACAACCTGAAGGACCTCGACGTGCCGGTCCCGCTCGGCACGCTGACGACGGTGACGGGGGTCTCCGGCTCGGGGAAGTCGACGCTCGTCAACGACATCCTTTATAAAGGACTCGCCCGCGAGATGAACGACAACACCTCGGTCGACCCCGGCGAGCACGACGCGATCGAGGGGCTCGACGAGGTCGAGACGGTGCGGCTCATCGACCAGTCGCCGATCGGGCGGACGCCGCGCTCGAACCCCGCGACGTACACGGACGTGTTCGACCACGTCCGCGAGCTGTTCGCGGAGACGAAGCTCTCGAAGCGCCGCGGCTACGAGAAGGGCCGGTTCTCGTTCAACGTGAAGGGCGGCCGCTGCGAGGAGTGCGGCGGGCAGGGCACCGTCAAGATCGAGATGAACTTCCTCTCGGACGTGTACGTTCCCTGCGAGGAGTGCGGCGGCTCGCGCTACAACGACGAGACGCTCGACGTGGAGTACAAGGGGAAGACCATCGCCGACGTGCTCGACATGAGCGTGGAGGAGGCCCACGAGTTCTTCGAGAGCCACCGCGGGCTCGAACGCCGCCTGAAGCTCCTGAAGGACGTGGGGCTCGGCTACATGGAGCTCGGTCAGCCCTCGACCACCCTCTCCGGCGGCGAGGCCCAGCGCGTGAAGCTCGCCGAGGAGCTGGGCAAGCGCGCGACCGGCGACACGCTGTACCTCCTCGACGAGCCGACGACGGGGCTCCACAAGGAGGACGAGCGCAAGCTGATCGACGTGCTCCACCGGCTCGTCGACGCCGGGAACACCGTCGTCGTCATCGAACACGAGCTCGACCTCGTGAAAAACGCCGACCACGTTATCGACCTCGGCCCCGAGGGCGGTGACGGCGGCGGCGAGCTCGTCGCGGACGGCACTCCCGAGGAGATCGCCCGCGAGGACGCCTCGCACACCGGGCGCTACCTCCGAGACATGCTCCCGAAGGTCGACCTCGAAGGCCCCCGCGACGACCGCCGGAAGCCCGCGGTGGCCGACGACGACTGAGGCGGGAGCGCTCCGGTGGGGTTCCGCGCCTCGGATCGAACGGAGACGAAACTGAAATTTCCCGTCGTCGAGCGATACCGAGAGGAGGTATCGCAGATCGTCGGTCGCGATGTCGTATTTAAATAGCCGTGGGCGACGGCGACGAGCGCTTATAAAAGGAAAGTGCGGTGGCGCGCCTGCGAGCGGCCGCCACCGGCGGCCGCGAGCCAGCCCGCGAGGGACGCCGCGAACGCCCGGAGGGCGTGAGCGGCGAGGCTGGGGAGGCGTGAGGCTGCGGTCCCGCGAGCGACCGCAGGGAGCGAGCGGGAGTACGGAAGACGCAGCGCCGAGCGAAGCGAGGCGACCGTCTTCCGGCAGTGCTGTGCGGTGTGGGGAGGAACTTAAAGGGGCAGCCGTCGAGGGCGGTGTAGGCGACGTAAGCACCGGAATGAGGGAGCGCAGCGAGCGTACACCGCCCTCGACGGCTGGGGCTTTGGAAGCCCTCACCGCAGTAGCATCGATCACTTATAAACAACCGACGGCAACGTCGAGATTCCACTTATAAACTGCCCACTAAAGATGTACTACACCTACTCCCGCTATCGACCGTCGCGATCACTATAAGAAGCGAACGAAGCCGAGAGGTCACCTGCCGAGGGTCACCCCGCAGTCGGGCGACGACCGGACGATCCGGTCGCGCTCGCAACGACGAGGAGCGCGATCAGGTCGGCCGTGAGCGCCGCGACCGCGCCGAAGCGGAACAGGACCAACAGTCCGAGCACCGCGACCGCGAGCCCGACCGCGGCGCGACGAGCGCGGTCGGTGGTCGAAAGCAAGCGGGACACCTGAGCGCCGACGCCGACCTGCGCCGCGAAGAGGAGGACGCCGAACGGGGACACGGCTGGCATACGGCTCGATTCCGACCGAGCCAGTATGAATATGTCGGCGGGACGAAGAGCGCCGGAGCGGCCGGGGCGACACCCGCGACCCGCATCTTGATACCGCGGCGCGTCCTCCTCCGAACAATGCGAGAGATCACGACGGACGACGTGCCGGAGGCCCTCGGCCCGTACTCACAGGGGATCGTCTCCGGCGACACGGTCCACGTCTCGGGGAAGACGGGCGTGGACCCCGACACCGGCGAGGCCCCCGAGTCGGTCGCCGAACAGACGACGCAGACGCTCGAAAACGTCGCCGCGATCCTGGAGGCCGCCGGGACGACCCCGGACGCGATCGTGTCGGCGACCGTCTACCTCACCGACATGGACGACTACGACGCGGTGAACGGGGCGTACCGGTCGTTCCTCTCGGAACCGTACCCGGCGCGGACCTGCGTCGAGGTATCTCGACTTCCGGCGCCGCTCGACGTGGAGATCACGGTCACGGCGGAGCTCGACGGCGACTGAGCGGCATCTGCGGGCCGTTTCGGGGCGAAATTGGGAAAAGAGTTTTTACTTGTTACTCCTTCCCACACGCTCATGGAACGACGGTCGTTCCTCTCTGCGGGCGGCGCAACGGTCCTCGCGCTCGCGGCCGGACGCTTCTCCACCGCCGGCGACGCCGGCAGTCCCGCGACGGCGGTCGAGGCGTACTACCGGCGGGCGAGCGCGAGCGAAGACGCGGAGGCGTTCGCGGCGGACGTGACGGCCCTCGCACACCCCTTCTCTCCCCTGTCGCGCATCGCCGAAGACGTCCCGATGGCGTTCGACGCGGTCATCAGGCAGGAGCTCTCGGACGCCGCGGTCGTCGGCGAGGACGTCTCGCCCGACGAGATCCGGTCGATTTCGGGGTTCCTCGCGGCCTCGCTGACGGACGAGGAGATCGAGTCGATCGCGGCGGAGAACGCGGTCGTCTCGGCGACGGTCGTCGACGGCGAGGGCGAGGAGGCCGAGTTCCGCTGGCTCGTCGCGACCGACGACGACGAGTGGCGGCTCGTGTGGCCCGGCGAGCCGGAGGGGCCGGTGACGGTCGTCAGGGAGTACTACCGGCGGGCGGGCACGGCCGAGAATGCGACGGCGTTCGCCGCTGACGTCGAAGCGCTCGCGCACCCCGCCTCCCCGCTGGGCGAGGTCGCGGCCGACGTGCCGGGGCTCTTCGACGGGGCCCGACGGCAGGAGGTCGTCGCGGCCGAGGTCGTCGCGCGGGACGTGGACGCCGAGCGCGTCCGCGCAGTCTCCGACTTCTTCGGCGGGGCGGCGGACGACGAGACGGTCGAGGCCGTCGCAGCGGAGAACGCTATCGTCTCGGTGACGGTCGCCGCCGACGACGGCGACGAGTTCGAACTGGAGTGGCTCGTCGCGACCGACGACGGCGAGTGGCGGCTCGTCTGGCTCTGAGACGCGCCGTCGACGAACCGCCGCTCAGAACTTCTCCAACAGGTCGCCGTAGAACTCGCCGCCGCGGTCGTCCGCGAGCTTCTCGACGATGAGCTCCGGCGTCGACCGCGCGAGGTGCCCCTTCTTCGGCGAGCGGTTCACCCGGAGTTCGCCGTCGACGAGCCCCGCGGCCTCGATGCCGTCGACCGCGACTTCGAAGTCGGCGGCGTCGCGGATCTCGCGGGCGAGGTGGGAGACGAAGACGGCGGTCGCGTCCTGGTCGTCGAGCGCCTCCAAGATGCCCGCGATGATCTTCGCGGAGGCGCCGGGCTCGGTGATGGATTCGAGCTCGTCGACGAGGACGAGCCGGCCGTCGGCGCCGTCGACGAGGTCGCCGAAGTCGCGCAGCGTCGCCTCGAACGCGCCCGCGTCGAGGGTCCCCTGCGACTTCGCGTAGTAGTGGATCTCCTCGAACCGCTCGACCGTGGCCGACTCGGCGGGCACGGGGAGCCCCATCTGCGCGAGGACGACGACGAGGGCGACCAGATCGAGCGTGGAGGTCTTCCCGCCGGAGTTGACCCCCGACAGGAGCGTCGCGCCGGAAACGGCGTAGTCGACGGGCTCGACCGCCGCGAAGTCGACGTCGAGCAGCGGGGACCGGCCGCCCTCGATGCGGAAGCCCGGATCTGACGAGTCGGGGTCGACCACCTCGGGCATCGCGCAGTCGAAGTCGCGTGCGAACCGCGAAATCGCGAGCTCCACGTCGAGTTCCAACGCGTCGCGCACCAACTGCTCGACCGGCTCGCGGAGGTCGCCGAGGTCGCTCGCGAGGTCGGCCTTCAGCTTCGCCGCGCGGCGGTCCCGGGCCGCGGAGAGCTCGGTCCGGAGCCGCGAGACGGCGCTCTCGTCGTGGTCGACCGGGAAGGAGGGGTCGCCGCCGAAGACGCGCTCGGCCAGCTCCGCCTCCTCGGGCTCCAGGCGGAGCGCGTCGGCGAGGTGCTCGCGGGCGGCGTCGACCGCCGCGTCGTACTCGTCGGCCAGCTCGCGGTCCAAGAGGGAGTCGACGCGGGCGCCCTGCTCGACGAGGGAGAGGAAGTCGGTCCCCTCGATGGTGACGTCGCGCTCGCGGATCGCCTCGCGCAGGCGGTCGTCGGCGACGGACGCGGCGGTCGACACCGCGGCGTCGAGGTCGTCGACGGCGGCCGTAAGCCGGTCCAGCTCCGCGTCGCCGGCGATGGTGCCGTCGTCGTCGAGCCGCGAGAGCGCGTCGCGCAGGCGGTCGGTCTCGACCGGGGGGTCGGTGCCGGCGTCGCTCTCGCCGTCGGGATCACCTCCCGAGACGGGGTCGCCGGCCGCCGCGGCCGCCTCGTGGACCGCCGCGGCCGCCTCCAGCCGCTCGCGGTTCTCGGCGAAGAACGCGAGCAGGCGCTCGGGGACGGTTTCGGCGGGGTTTTCGAGGGCGTCAGGCCGCACGCTCACGTCGCCCTCCACGTCGAGGCCGGCGAACGACTCGTCCAAGACGATGACCGAGGCGTACGACCGGCCGAGCTCGGAGACGTCGCGCGCGTCCTCGACGGTCTCGACGGAGAGCTCCGGCACCTCGGCCTCGGCGCGAGCGAGCGTCTCGGCGTCGGCGGTGGCGAGGCAGCGGTCGCGGACGCGGACGGTCGGCGGGTCGGAGAGGGGCGCGCAGTCGGCGAGCGCCTCGCGGACCGCCGGGGCGGGCTCGCGGTCGGTCGCCTCGGCGGCGAACGCCTGCGCCTCCTCGATCCGCGAGGCCGACGCGCTCGGGTAGAACGTCTCCAGCCGCTTCGCCGCGTAGTCGGTGACGGTGCGCTCGCGCAGCAGGTCGATCGCCTCCCGGTACAGCTCGCGGGCGCGGTCGGTGGCCAGCACGCGCCCGTCGTCGCCGTGGCGGCGGCGGATCGCCCCGCGGGCGATGCGGGCCGCGCGAGCCTCGTTGACGCCCGGCGCGCGGGCGATGGCGGCCACGTCGCCGGACTCGACGGTCGCGGCCGGGTCGTCGAGCTCGCGTAAGGCCGCGGCCGTCTTGGCGCCGACGCCGGGGATCGCCTCCAGCTCCATCTACCCGCCGGTATCGCGGCAACGATGTAAAGCGTGCGGGTCGCTCCCGGGGTCCGCCGGTTCGGAAGCGCGGGACGACGGCGCCGGTTCCGCGTGCGACGGGCTTTTTCGCGCCCGCCGCGAACGCCGGCCATGAGCCGAAACGCGCGAGCGGCCGACGACGGGTCGCTCGCACCCGAGACGGCGGCGAAGGCTGCGAGCGCCCGCGACGCGCTCGGCGAGCGCGACGGGGTCCTCGTCGCGTTCTCGGGCGGCGTCGACTCGGCGGTGGTGGCCGCGCTGGCGCGGGACGCGCTCGGCGACGACGCCGTGGCGTGTACCGCCCGCAGCGAGACGCTCCCCGCGGCCGAGCTCGACGACGCGAAGCGGGTCGCCGACGAGATCGGAATCGACCACGAGACGGTCACGTTCTCAGAGCTGGACGACCCGAACTTCGTCGCCAACGACGGCGACCGGTGTTACCACTGCCGGACGATGCGGCTCGGCCGGATGTACGAGACGGCCAAAGGGCTCGGGATCGACACCGTCTGCGACGGGACGAACGCGGACGATCCGGGCGAGGGGCATCGGCCCGGGCTGCGCGCGGTCGAGGAGCTCGACGTGTTCTCGCCGCTGCTCGACGCCGGGATCTCGAAGGCGGAGGTCCGCGCGATCGCCGACGCCTACGACCTCTCCGTGGCCGACAAGCCCTCGATGGCGTGTCTCTCCTCGCGGATCCCGACCGGGCTGGAGGTGACTGAGGAGCGGCTGACCCGCGTCGAGAAGGCCGAGCGGGTGCTCCGCGAGTGGGGCTTTTCGGGGTTCCGCGTCCGCGACCACGACGGCCTCGCCCGCGTCGAGATCGCGCCAGACGAGCTGGAGCGCGCGCTCGACCCCGCCTTCGCCGACGCCGTCCACGAACACCTCACCGACCTCGGCTTCGAGTACGTCACCCTCGACATGGCCGGCTACCGGACCGGGAGCGTGAGTCCGGGCGGCGAGGAGGAGAGCGGTTCCGACGGCGCTGACGACGAGGCGAACGACGACGGCGACGAGTCCGTCGGCGTCGACCTCGGTCGGAGCTATCCGCGCTGAAGCGGATCCGGACGGACTCGGGCCTCCCTCTCAGCGTTATCACCCGAGAGAACCCGGGAGGAACGCTTATAAACCGTGTTACTGAACCGACAGCTATGCGCGAGGCACAGACGCTTGCGGTGATCGCCGGCGGCGTCGGCGGGACCGTCGGGGCGTTCGTCGGCGTCGCGGTCGGCGGGTCCGCGGTCTCGGTGACGCTGACGACCCTCGGGGTCGCGCTCCTCGTCGGCGTCGGGGTCATCGCGAGCGCGGTGATCGCCGGCGACGTGGAGTTCCTCGCCGACGCGGACGGCGAGTGACCCGTCGACCGCGCGCTTCAAGGCCCCGCCGGGACGAACGGGTGCCATGAGCCTCATCGCGTTCGACTTCGACGGAACGCTCTCCGACTCCGAGATGACGGTCTTACTCGCCGAGCGGGCCGGCGTCGCCGACGAGGTCGCCGAGATCACCGAGCGGGCGATGAACGACGAGCTCAGCTACGCCGAGAGCCTCTACCAGCGCGCGGAGCTACTGGACGGCCTCTCGGCTGCCGACGTCGAGGACGCGTTCGACGCCGTCCGGATCCGTCCCGGCGCCGCGCGCCTCATCGAGCGCTTACGCGACGAGGGGCACCACGTCGCCGTGCTCACCGGGGGGTTCGAGCGCGGCGTCGAGGCCGCGCTCGCCCGCGAGGGCGTCTCGGTGGACACGATAGTCGCCAACCGGCTGCCGACCGACGCAGACGGCGCGCTCACCGGCGAGGCGGAGGGGCCGCTCATCGAGGGGACGAAGGACGACGCGCTCGCCGACCTCGCGGCCGAGGCCGGCGTGCCGATGGCGGAGACGGTGGCGGTCGGCGACGGCGCGAACGACCTCCCGATGCTGGAGGTCGCGGGACTCGCCGTCGGCTTCGTCCCCAAGTCCGCGGTGCGCCCGGTCTGCGACTCGGTCGTCGCATCCATGTACCGGCTCGGAAAGGTGTTGGAGTCGCACGGCGTGCTCGCCGCCGAAGCGTGATCCCCGAACCGGTTTGGGCCGGAGATACCTGACCACGTTCGGCTGAAGGGTTAAAGAGAACTAGAGAGTACACGTAGACATGAGCGTCCTCGTTGGGGTGGTCCGATGCTGCCGACGCTGACGTATCTCCAGTTTCATCTCGTCTTCAGTCTCCCCGTCCTGGCGCTGCTGTGGTACGTCGCCCCGCGGTACGAGCCGGAGCGCCAGCGCCGGGCGGTCGCCGGGATCGCGATCCTCGTCGCTATCGCGTACGCCTACACCACGCCGTGGATCAGCTACATGATCCGACGGGGGGCGTGGGGATACGCCGACGGCGCCGTCGTCGCGCGGGCGCTGTCGATCCCGCTGGGGGAGTACCTCTTCTTCACGGTACAGACGGTCGTCGTCGCGTTCGCGCTCCACCGGATCGGCTTCGACCCGACGTTCCGGGAGGGAGACTTCGACCGCGCGCCGCGGGCCGCCGGGGTCGCCGTCGGCCTCGCGATGGTGCCGGTCGGGCTGGGGCTCGTTCGGCTCGACCCCTCGTTCCTGTACCTCGGCGGGCTGATCGCGTGGGTCGGGCCGGTCCTCGCGCTCCAGTGGAGCGTGGGCGGGGGGTACCTCGCGCGCACGCCTCGGCTGTGGGTCACGGCGACGCTGGTCCCGGCAGCGTACTTCTGGGTCGCGGACCGGATCGCGATCGGGATGGGGACCTGGTACCTGTCGCCGGAGCTGACGACCGGGATCGCGGTCCTCGGACTTCCGATAGAGGAGATGCTGTTCTTCGTCGCCGCGGGAGCGATGACGATCAACGGCCTCGTCTTGTTCGAGTGGGTGCTCGACTGGAACGACCGCCGGAGATCGGTCGCCGGGCCGTCGCCGTCCGGCGGAACCGAGCGCGACGTCTCCGGCCCGGAGGCGCCGGCCGACCCGGACCCAGACGTGGTCGATGACTGAGGCGTCCTCGGCGTCGACGGGCGCGGCCGACGCCCCTCCGGCCGAGGCTCGCGAGCGCGACGCCGGGGAGGCGTCGCCGGGCGAGCGAGCCGGGGCAGGAACGGCCGCCGCGAGCGAGCGCGTCGACCGGTGGTTCGCGCGCCGCCCGGCGCTGGCGCTGGCCGCGCTGCTGCCGATCGGCGCCGTGACCCCTCTGTTTCCGGTCGAAGTCGGCGTCGCGACGTTCGCGCTCGGCACCCTCGCCGTCGGGATGGCCCACGGCGCGGTCGACCACCTCGTTCCCCTCCGGGGCGCGCCGGGCGTGTCGCTTCGGCGGTCGATCGCGGTCGTCTCGGTCGTCTACGCGGTCCTCGGCGGCGCGGTCGTCGCCGCGTTCTTCGCCGCGCCCGTCGCGGCGTTCGTCGGGTTCATCGCGCTCACCTGGCTCCACTGGGGGCAGGGCGACGTGGCGACGCTCGCGATCGCCGGGGTCGACCACCTGCCCACCTCCGGGGAGCGGTGGCTCGCGCTCGTCGTCCGCGGCGGCCTGCCGATGGGCGTCCCCCTCCTCGCACACCCCGAGGAGTACCGGCTGGTGGCCGAGTGGATCGTCGGGCTGTTCCTCGTCGACCCCGGTGCGGCCGCGACCGCGGTCGACCCCCTCTTTGCGCCCGCGGTCCGGATCGGGGTCGGCGTCGGGATGGCGACGGCGACGCTGGCGTCGGTCGGACTGGGATACCGCCGGGTCCGGGACGGGCGCGACGCGGACGGCTCGCGGCGTGACCCGGGCGGCTGGCGGCGCGACGTCGGCGAGCTCGCGGTGCTGTGGGCGTGGTTCCTGCTCGCCGCGCCCGTGTTCGCGATCGGCGTGTACTTCGCGCTGTGGCACGCGCTCCGGCACGTCGGGCGGCTCGTCCTCGTGGACCCCGAGGCGGCGGGCGCGGCGTCCGCCGGCGACGCTTTCGGGGCGCTCGCTCGCTTCGGCCGCGACGCCGCGCCGCTCACGCTCGGCGGGTTTCTCGTCGTGGCCGCGGTCGGCGCGAGCGTCCCCGCGGGCGTCGCGGCGCCCGGCGACCTGCTGGCCGTGTCGCTGGTCGCCATCGCGGCGATGACGCTGCCCCACGTGGTCGTCGTGGCGTGGCTCGACCGGCGGCAGGGCGTCTGGCGGCCGGGCGCCGGCGTGTGAGGCGAGCGGAACGCGCGGTGCCGACACCGCACCGTTCTTTGTCGGCGGCGGCGTCTCTCCGATAGATGGACGATATCGCGATCCGCGACCCCCGGCCGGCGGACGCCGAGCCGCTGGAGGAGCTCATCACCTCGCACTTCAGCGAGGGGAGCTCCTACGGCGTCGACCTCGGGATCGGCGACCCGACGTACCACGTGCTGGTCGCGGTCGAGGCGGACGCGGGCGGCGGCGCCGAGGGGACCGAAGTCGAGAGCGACGGGGACGGCGAAGGCGACGGCGCGATCCTCGGCGTCATGGCGCTCCGCGAGTTCGACGACCCGACCGACGTGGCCGAGGAGATGTACTTCTTCGACGACCCCGACCTGCTCCCCGCCGCGGCGCTGTACGGGCACCTGGAGATGGGGTACGTCCGGGACGGCGCGACCGGTCGCGGGCTCGGGAGCCGGCTGCTCGGGCGGCTCCACGAGACCGGCGCGGAACGGGGCGTCGACCTGTTCCTCGCGGACTCGTGGTACCACGGCGGCGACGACTCGCCGGAGCGGCTGTTCGACGCGCACGGCTACGAGACGGTCCACCGCGATCCGATCGAGCGCCCCGCGGCGGAGTGTCCGAAGTGCGAGGAGACGTGTACCTGCGAGGGCGCGCTCGCCGTGCGGCGCGTCGACGGGGGAGGAAGTGCGGGCGCAGCCGAGGCGGGCAAATGAACCACGACCGCGTCCACGCCCGGGAGCCGTCGCACCACGTCGACCGGTGGACGGTCGGCGTCGTCGAGTCGATGGGCGAGCGCGACGGCCACTGCGTCGTGACGGTCCGACCGGTCGCGCCGGAGGGTGAAGCGGGAGACGAGCCAGCGGAGGACGCGGACCGCGGAGAGCCGGTCGAGCTGACGCTCACGCTCGCCGTGCGGGACCTGTTCGTGAGCCGGCTCCCGATCGACGACGGCGAGTCGCCGATCGGCGAGCGCGTCTGGTATCGGAAGCGGGGCGGGTGAGCGGGCTGGGTAGGTGAGCGGATAGAGCGAGTCCCCGCCGGCGTCGACGCCGCTACTCCAGCTGGTGGTAGTCCAGCTCGTGGCCTTCGTCGAGGGCGGCCTGGACCGCCTCGCTCGGCTCGTCGACCGGCTCGGTGCGGAGTCGCATGCCGCCCACGTCGGCGGCGTCGAAGTAGACGTTGCGCCGCCAGTCGCCGTCGACGTCGGGGTAGTCGGTGCGGAAGTGGGCGCCGCGGGACTCCTCGCGTTCGAGCGCGCCGCGGAGGACCGCCTCGGCGGCGACGGTCATGAATCCGAGATCGACCGCGAGTTCGAACGACTCGCTCGTGACGGGTCCGACGTCGAGATCGGTCGCGCGGTCGCGGACGGCGGCGAGGCGGTCGAGCCCCTCCCGGAGCGACGCCTCGTCGCGGAGGATCCCGGCGTGGTCCCACATCAGCTCGCGGAGGTCGGCGAGCACCGCGCCCACGTCGTGTTCGCCGTCGTTGTTCGCCATCGCGCGCAGCTCGCGGAAGTGCGGCTCGACGAGCGACTCGCGGAGGTCGTCCGGGACCGTCCCGGGGCCGTCCGCGCGGTCGGCGATCCGCTCGCCGGCGACGACGCCGTACGCGACGGTCTCGGCCAGTGAGTTCCCGCCGAGGCGGTTGGCGCCGTGGACGCCGGCCATCGTCTCACCGATCGCGAACAGGCCGTCGACGTCGGTCTCGCCGTGATCGTCGACGGCGACGCCGCCCATCCCGTAGTGGGAGGTCGGCGCCACCTCGACGGGTTCCTCGGCCATGTCGACGCCGAGGTCGTGGAACCGCTCGGACATCCGCGGGAGGCGCTCTTGGATGAACTCCGCGTCCCGGTGGGAGATGTCGAGGAAGACGCCGCCGTTCTCGGTGCCGCGCCCCTCGGCGACCTCCTGCGCGATGGCCCGGGCGACAACGTCGCGGGCGTCGAGCTCCATCTGATCCGGCGAGTAGCGCTCCATGAACCGCTCGCCCTCGGCGTTGAACAGGCGACCGCCCTCGCCGCGGACGGCCTCGGTGACGAGCCGGCCGCTCCACGGCGCCCACTCGGGGTCGTCCTCGTCGACGGCCATCCCCGTGGGGTGGAACTGTATGAACTCCATGTCCATCAGCGACGCCCCGGCGTCGTACGCCAGCGCCGCGCCGTCGCCGTTGTTCTCGTCGTCTCTGGAGGTGTGCCGGTTGTAGATCGCCGCGTGACCGCCGGCGGCGAGGACGACCGTCCCCGCGTTGAACAGGACGAACTCGCCCGTGTCCATGTCGAAGCCGACGGCGCCGTGGACCGCGTCGCCGTCCGAGACGAGCTTCGTGATCATCACGTTCTCGCGGTACGGGACCGACAGCTCCTGCGCGCGATCGACGAGCGCGTTCAGCATCGACTCCCCGGTGTGGTCGCCGGCGAACGCCGTCCGCCGGAACGACTGCGCGCCGAAGAAGCGCTGGTCGATCTCGCCGTCCTCGGTGCGGGAGTACGCCATGCCCCACTCGTCGAGTTCGCGGAGCCGCTCCGGCATCTGTTCGGTCACGGTCTCGACCTTCGCCGGGTCGTTGACGAAGTGACCCTCGTTGAGGGTGTCGGCCGCGTGGATCGCCGGCGAGTCCTCGGGGTCGTGCGTCACGAGCGCGCCGTTGATCCCGCCGCGGGCCCACGTCGTGTGCGCGTCGCCGTGGCCGCGCTTGCCGAGGACGAGCACGTCGTCGACGCCCCGCTGGGCGAGTTCGATCGCGGCGCGGGCGCCCGCTGCGCCGGCGCCGACGACGAGGACGGAGACGTCCTCGCGGTCGTATTCGACCGGCTCGGCGTCGATCGGTTGGCGTTCGCTCATACCGTAGGGGAGGGGCCGGACACGGGTAAGCCTCACGCGCGTGTGCGCGCACGCGAGGCAGAGCGGAGCCCGAGTCGCCGGCGACCTGCGAGAGAGGCGATGCGCGCTGCTGACGGCCCGTGAGAGACGCGTCGGTGGCTCCGATCCGGCGACCGAGCGGCCGCGTCAGTCCCAGCCCGGCGTCCCGGGCGCGCCGGCGTCGTCCTCCGTCTCGCGGACGAGTCGGTCGCGGGCCTCGCGGTCGAGGGCGACGCGCTCGCCGTCGTCGCCGGCGCGCTCGGTCCACGCCCCGATCGCTCGGCCGACCCACGAGTCGGCCTCGCGGGCGCGCTCTCGGGCCTCAGTCATGCGCTCGCGGTTCACCGACAGCGACCCCGGGCGGGAGCCGACGGCGGCGCCGGCGAAGCGCGCGCGGTCGTCGGCGGTCCCGGCGCCGTCGCGGAGGCGGACGACGGCGCCGTCGAGGCCGTCCGGATCCGGGTAGGCGAACACCGTCGCGCCGAGGGCCTGCGGACCGAACGCGGGCGCCGGGAGGTCCTCGGGCGGCTCGTCGTCGAGGAGGCGCTCGCCGCCGCCCGCGGCCTCGACGCGCTCGCACTCCGTCTCGGCGCCGAGGTCGAGGTTCTGTCCCGGGTACGTCGAACAGGTGCGCGGGTAGCGGTCGGTGTCGTGGATCCGGCACTGGAGCGTCGTCGGGTCGAGGAAGGCGCACGCGTCGAGCCAGCGCGGCTCGTCGGTCCCGATCGGCGCGACCGGCTTGGGGGGCTTCCGGAGGCCGACGACGAAAACGGGCCGGTCGTCGACGGCGGCGAGCTCGACCCCGTCGATCCGGACGCTGTCGTCCCGTTCGGCAGGTTCGAACAGCCGAGGGATCAGGGCGTCGCCGAGGCCGTCGTCGACGAACCGGGCGACCTCGTCGCGGGTGAGCGGGACGAGGTCGTAGGCGTCGTCGAGCGGGGGACGCGGGCCGGTGCGGTCCGAGCCCGCGGCGGCCGGGTCGAGCGGGCGCCAGTCGACGCAGCAGCCGGCACAGCCCTCGCAGTCGAGTTCCATACGTCCGTGCTAACGGTTCGCGCGGGGATAAGCGATCGGCGGCGGCGGGGGGCGCGTCGAGGGACGGTCGGTCGCGGCGGCGGCTCGCCGGCCGGCGGTCACTCAGAGCTCGCCCTTCGTGCTCGGCGTGTCGCTGCGGCGCTCGTCGAGGCGGGTAGCGTCGTCGAGCGCGCGCGCTACGGCCTTGAACAGCGCCTCGACCTCGTGGTGGGCGTTGTCGCCCTGCTCGACCGTCGCGTGGAGCGTCAGCCCGGCGTTGTGGGCCAGAGAGAGCGCGAAGTGGTCGGCCATGACGCTGGTGAACTCGCCGACCGACTCCTGGGAGAAGGCGCCCTCGAACTCGTAGTAGGGGCGCCCCGCGACGTCGACGACGACGCTCGCGACCGCCTCGTCGAGGGGCACGCGGCGGTCGGCGTACCGCCGAATTCCCCGCTTGTCGCCGAGCGCCTCGTCGAACGCCTCCCCGAGGCAGATCGCCACATCCTCGACCGTGTGGTGGTCGTCGATGTCGAGGTCGCCGTCGCAGCGGACCGTGAGGTCGAAGAGGCCGTGCTTGGCGAAGGATTCGAGCATGTGGTCGTAGAAGCCGATCCCCGTCGAGACCTCGCTGTCGCCGTCGCCGTCGAGCGCGAGGGTGAGTTCGATCGTCGTCTCGCTCGTCTCGCGGGTAACGGCCGCGGTCCGGTCGTGCTCGCTCATACCGGCCCGTCGCGGGGGATTCGTAAGTCGGTTGCGGGTGGGGCGGGGGTCTGGGTCCGTGACAGAAGAGCGGACGCGATGCGGGAGTCGAAGAAGCATTTATAAAAGAGGTGCGGTGGCGCGTGTCTGCGAGCGGCCGGAGCGAAGCGGAGGCCGCGAGTCGCACGCGCGAGGGAGTCGGTGGTCCGGAGCGAAGCGGAGGACCACCAACGAGGCTGGGGAGGTGTGAGGCAGCGGTGCGGTCGCGGTCGGGTGGGACTCAAAGGGGCAGCCGGGAGGACGAAGCCCGGCGCAGTAAGCACCGCAGGGAGCGAGTGAAACGAGCGACCGAGGAGCGCAGCAAGCCGCGCGAGTCCTCCCGGCTGGGGCTTTGGAGGTGTTCGCCGACGATCCGAAGTCATTTATTTATAAGTAATCAACGACACGTCCGGCGCTTACTATTTAAACCTCGTCAGCCGTGTTCTGCGCCTCTCGGAGCGTGAACTCGCCCTCGTACAGTGCGGTGCCGACGACGACGGCGGCCGCGCCGGCCCTTTTTAAGTCGACGACGTCCTCGACCGTCGCCACCCCGCCGGACGCGATCACGGGAATATCCACGGCCTCGACAACGCTCGCCACCGCCTCGCGGTCGATCCCCTCCAGTTGGCCCTCCACGTCGACGTTCGTGAAGAGGATCGCGCCGGCGCCCAGTTCCTCGTAGCGCGCCGCGGCCTCGGCCGGGTCCAGTCCGGTCCCCTCGGTCCAGCCCGAGACGACGACCTCGCCGTCCTTCGCGTCGAGGCTGACGACGACGCTCCCCGGGTGCGTCTCGTCGATCGCGGCGACGATCTCGGGCGTCTCGACCGCCGCGGTCCCGAGGATGACGCGGTCGAGTCCCAAGTCCAGGAGGTCGCGCGCGCCGTCAGCGGTCCGGATGCCGCCCCCGAGTTGGAGGCCGACACCGTCCCCGTCGTCGCCGCCGACGGCCTCGACGACCGCCTCGATCGCCGTCGCGTTGACGCGCTCGCCCTCGAACGCGCCGTCGAGGTCGACGAGGTGGAGCGTGCCGGCGCCCGCCTCGATCCACCGCTCGGCGGCCGCGACGGGGTCGCCGTAGCGCTTGCCCGTTCCGCGCTCACCGCCGACCAGCTGGACGACCTCGCCGTCCTGGACGTCGACGGCGGGGATCACCTCGAACTCGGGGAACTGGCTCATACTGGAGGGGAGTCGCGGCCGGTGATTAAACTGGTCGATTCGAGATGAAACAGAGGGCGAACCAGTGAACTGATCGTCTCCAAATCCTCAGTCGATTGTTTATAAATGGCCACCTGTGTATCGACGGCAAATGCCTCCAAAGCCCCAGTCGCTCGGCGATACGTGATTGACCGGAGAACGACGGCGAACACCTCCAAAGCCCCAGTCGCGAGGACGCCGTACGCTCGCTGCGCTCCTCAGTCGCTCGTTTCACTCGCTCCCTGCGGTGCTTACGTCGCCTACGGCGTCCTCGCGACTGCCCCTTTGAGTCCCACCCCGGCCGCACAGCACCGCCGGAAGACGGTCGCCTCGCTTCGCTCGGCGCTGCGTCTTCCGTACTCCCGCTCGCTCCCTCCGGTCGCTCGCGGGACCGCATCCTCACACCTCCCCAGCCTCGTCAGCCGGCCTCCGCTACGCTCCGGCCGACTGACTCCCTCGCGCGTGCTCCTCGCGACCGCCTCCGGCGGCCACTCGGAGGCACGCGCCACCGCACCCGAGTTATAAATGATAGAATTTCAGCGAAACCGAGTATTCCGGATTCTCGACCGCCTCAAGCCACCGAAATGAGCAGCTGCGAGACGTCCTCGTCGTAGGCAGCCGGGTCGGTCGCAAGCGCCTCGGCGGTCTCGGCGTCGGCGAGCTGCGTCACAGCGGTCTCGGCGTCGACCGAGTCGGGCAGCGCCGCGTCGAAGACCTCGAGGAGCGGCTCGGTCGGGTAGGCGCCGCCGGCGACGATGACGTCGGTCCCGTCGTGCCAGACGCCGAGCCGGGCCTCGATCTCGAGGGGCCGATCGATCTCGGCGGTCGACCCGGTCGGAAGCGGGATCCCGCCGTCGATCGGGTACTCGCCCGTCAGCCGCCACGCGGTCGCGGTGTGGCCGGACCGGACGGTGGTGGTCATCTCCTCGGCGACCTCGACGTCCTCGATGCCGGCGGTCCGGAGCTGCGCGCGGAACGCGTCGGTCGCCGCCGTCTCCACCTCGCTCATCACCCGGTCGCGGCCGACGCCGGCCGGGAGCTGGTCGACCGCGGGCCGGAGGTCGATCCGCGTCGCGAAGAAGACGACCGGCGACCCCGACGCGTCGATCGTCTCGGCGAGCGCGTCCGCGACAGGCGCGTACTCGAAGATCCGCGTGCGTTCGAGCGCCCGAACCGTGACGGGGCCGTACGACTGCTCGAACACCGTGCTCTCGGACCCGTCGGTCTGCCGCCAGTCCTCGATCCGGTCGCTCGTCACCTCGGGTTCCGGCACCGGCCCGTCGCGCCCGCCGAGACAGCCCGCGAGACCGACGGTTCCGATCGCCGCGCCGCCGGCGAGCAGCCGCCGCCGGGTCGTCCGCGTCGACCGCGCTCCGGAGTGCTCGTCCATGGATCCGGGTGGTCGTCCCGGAGTAAATGGGTGTCGGCGGGCCAGTGTTCGGACACGAAGGGGAGATCGGGCGGAGCAGCTCGGGGACGTCGCTCGGCGACGGCGTCGGGACGCGGACGGATCCCTTATGTAACCACCGAGTACAACAACCAGGTGATGACCACCGACGAGAGCGAGACGCGGCGGCGATCGGCCCGGCCACGCACCCGACGGCGGTTCCTGACGGCGGCCGGGACGGCGGGAGCCGTTGCGCTCGCCGGCTGTAGCGCCGAGCGGACCGGCGACGGGGACGACGGCGGCGACGGCTCCGGGAGCGACGGGGACGGGACGGGCGACGGAAACGACACCGACGACGGCGACGGGGAGGGCGACGGCGGCGACGACGAGACCCCGACGCTGACGGTGGCGACCTACACGAGCTTCATCGACGCGCCCTCGGTGAGCCCCGGCGAGTGGCTCAAAGAGGAGTTCGAGAGCCGGTACGACGCCGAGCTGGAGTGGGCGACCCCGGACAACGAGGTGAACTACTACGTCGAGCGCGCCGCCTCGGGCGCGGGCATCGACGCCGACCTCTACGTCGGCCTGACGACGGAGGACCTCGTGCGCGTCGACGAGCAACTGGACGAGGACCTCTTCGCCGAGGCGGGCGATATCGAGGGGCGCGACGCCGTCAAGGAGGGGCTCCGGTTCGATCCGTTCGACCGGGCGGTTCCGTACGACACCGGCTACGTGAGCCTCGTGTACGACGGCACGACGATCGAGGCGCCCGAGACGTTCGACGGGCTGCTCGACGACGAGCACGCGGGGGCGCTCATCGCGCAGAACCCCGGCGCCTCCTCGACCGGCCGCGCGTTCCTCCTCCACACGGTCAGCCGCTTCGGCGACGGCGGCGTCGCGAGCGACGGCGACGGCGAGGCGATCGAGGGCGAGGACGGCGACCCCGACTACGACTACCTCGACTACTGGGCGGACCTCCAGGAGAACGACGTGCGCGTACTGGGGAGCTGGGACGACGCGTACGCGGCCTGGAGCGAGGGCGAGGCGCCGATCGTCGTCTCCTACTCCACCGATCAGGTGTTCGCGGACATGGAGGGCCAGGACCTCGACAAACACCAGATCCGCTTCCTCAACGACCAGGCGTACGCGAACCCGGAGGGGATGGCCGTCTTCGCCGACGCCGCCGAGCCCGACCTCGCCCGGCAGTTCATGTCGTTCATGTTGGAGCCGGACGTTCAGGGACAGATCGCCCAGCGCAACGTCGCGTTCCCGGCGACCGGCGGCGCCGAGCTCCCGAGCGACTACGCCGAGCTGGCCCAAGAGCCGGCCGACCCGGTGACGTTCACCTACGACGAGCTCCAGGGATCGGTCGACGCGTGGGTCGAGGCCTGGGAGCGGCAGTTCGCCGAGAACTAAGCCGCGTGCGCGACGAGGGACCGAGCGCGTGACGGGAGTCGACGGCGATCGCGCGGCCGACCGCGGCGGCCGCGGCGACCACGGGGATCGGTTGGCCCGCCTCCGCGAGGGCGTCGAGTCGCACGCGCTGACCGCGCTCGCGGTCATCACCAGCGCCGCGCTCGTCGTCGCCTTCTACTACCCGACCGCGACGGTCCTCGTCGAGGCGGTCGTCGTCGACGGCGCCGTCACCCTCGGCGTCTTCGCGGACGTGCTCACCGACCCGTTCTACTTCGGCGAGCTGGCGCGGCTGCTGTCGGGCGAGTCGCCGGCGGCGGTCGCGCGCTCGCTGCTCTCGCCGGACCGCCGGCTCGGGATCGTCGGCTTCACCGCGTACCAGGCGGTCCTCTCGACTATCGCGAGCGTCGCCCTCGGACTCCCGGCCGCCTACCTGCTCGCGCGGTTCGAGTTCCCCGGCCGGAAGACGCTGCGCTCGCTCACCATCGTCCCGTTCGTCCTCCCGTCGATCATGGTCGCGGTCGGGTTCGTCGCGACGTTCGGCGACAACGGCACGTTAAACGCCGCCCTGACCGCGTTCGGGCTCCCGCGGGTCGACCTGCTGTTCACGCTCGAAGCGGTCGTGATCGCCCACGCGTTCTACAACGCGCCGCTCGTGGCGCGCGTGACGACCGCGGCGTGGGAGTCGGTGGACGCGAGCGCGGTCGAGACCGCCCGGAGCCTCGGCGCCGGCCCGGTCCGGGCGTTCGTCGACGTGGTCGCGCCGCAGGTGTACCCCGCCGTGCTCACGGGCGCGGCGCTCACCTTCGTGTTCACCTTCGGCACCTTCCCCATCGTGCTCGCGCTCGGCGGGTTCCAGCTGGCGACCGTCGAGGTGTTCGTCTACCGGCTCGTGCGCGACCTGAGCTACGCCGAGGCCGCCGCGCTGGCGATCGTCGAGCTCGTGATCTCGCTCGGGGTCCTGCTGGCGTACCTCCGGTACGAGGCCCGAAGCTCGACCAGCACGCGCGGGGCGCGACCCCTCCCCCGGCGCTCGCTGGTCCCGCCCGCGCCGACCCTCCGCGAACTGCTGCCGCGGGCGGGGCTGGCCGCGTACGTCGCCGTCGCGGGGGTCGTCTTCCTCGCGCCGATCGCGTCGATGATCCTCGCGAGCGTCACGGGGGGTGACGGCGCGCTCACGCTCGAGAACTACCGGTTCCTCGTCGAGCGCCAGCAGACGGGGGCGGCGTTTCAGGTGCGGCCGTGGCCCGCGATCCGCAACTCGCTCCTCTTCGCGACGGGGGCGACGCTGCTCGCGCTCCCGATGGGCGTCGTCGTCGCGGTGTTGACCACGCGGCGGTACCGCGGGCGGACGCTGGTCGACGCGGCCGCGATGGCGCCGCTCGCGGTGTCGGGGATCATCGTCGGGCTCGGGCTCCTCCGGGGGCTCGTCTTCGGCGTCGAGATCGCGGGGTGGCGGATCGCCGCGAGCGGCGCGGTCGCGGTCGTGGTCGCGCACGCGGTCTCGGGCTACCCGTTCGTCGTGCGCACCGTCTCGCCCGGGCTCGCCGGGCTGGACCGCTCGCTCGTCGAGTCCGCGCGGGCGCTCGGCGCGTCGCGGGCGCGGGTGATCCGGGACGTGGAGCTCCCCCTCGTCTGGCCCGCGGTCGTCGCGGGGGCGGCGTTCGCGTTCGCCATCTCCATCGGCGAGTTCACCTCGACGGTCGTGCTGGCGACCGGCGCCGACACGTACACGATGCCCGTCGCGATCGAACGGTTCATCGGGCGGCGGCTCGGACCCGCGACCGCCATGGGCGTCGTCCTGCTGGTCGTAACCGGGCTCAGCTTCGTCGTCATCGAGCGGCTGGGGGGTGAGCACCGTGGGCTCTGAGCGCAGCACGGAATTCGACGGCGACGACACGGACCCCTCAGTCGCCGTCGAACTCGACGGGGTGACGAAGCGCTACGGGGAGACCGCCGCCGTCGACGACGTGACCCTCCGAGTGCGCGAGGGGGAGTTCTTCACGCTCGTCGGCCCCTCGGGCTGCGGGAAGACGACCACGCTCCGGCTGATCGCGGGGTTCGAGGAGCCGACCGCGGGGACGGTCCGGTTCGGCGGGAAATCGATGGCCGGCGTCCCGCCCGAGGACCGCGACGTGGGCGTCGTCTTCCAGAGCTACGCGCTCTTCCCGCACATGACCGTCGGCGAGAACGTCGCGTACGGGCTCAACTTCGCCGACCCGCCGGAGGGGACGACGCGCGACGAGCGCGTCGCGGAGCTGCTCGAACTCGTCGACCTCCCGGACGCCGCCGACCGCGACCCCGAGAGCCTCTCGGGCGGGCAGCAACAGCGGATTGCGATGGCGCGGGCACTCGCCCCGGGCCCCGACGTCCTGCTCCTCGACGAGCCGATGAGCGCGCTCGACGCGCGGCTCCGCGAGCGACTGCGCGCGCAGGTGAAGGAGATCCAGTCCGAGCTGGGAATCACGACGATCTACGTCACTCACGATCAGGAGGAGGCGCTGGCGATCTCCGACCGCGTCGCGGTGATGAACGACGGCGCCCCCGAGCAGGTGGCACCCCCGCGAACGGTCTACCGCGAGCCCGCGACCCGGTTCGTCGCGGCGTTCGTCGGCGACAACAACGTGTTCGCCGGGGAGGTGGTCGACGCGCCCGCCGACGGAGAGCTCGCGGTCGACGTCGACGGCGGCGACGAGACGCTTCGCGTGCGAACCGACGCCGACCCCGGCACGGCCCCGTCGGTCGGCGACCGGATCGCCTTCTGCGTCCGTCCGGAGAACCTCCGCGTCGCGGGCGCGGACGGAAATCCCGGAGACGCAGCGGCCCCTACGACCGAGAATTCCCTGCGCGCGACCGTCGCCAGCGCGGAGTTCCTCGGGGAGACGACGCGCGTCACGCTCGACTGGGGCGGCCGCGAGCTCGTCGTCCGCGTCGTCGACCCGATCGACGGCGCGGTCGCGGTCGGGTTCGATCCCGAAGACGCACACGTGATCGAAGTCGAATCGCGGTGAACAGCGACGTTTGTTTATAAATAGATGCGGTGGCGCGTGCCTGCGAGGCCGCCATGCGGCCGAGCAGCACCGCGCGAGGGAGTCAGTCGCCGAAGCGAAGCGACGGCGACTGACGAGGCTGGGGAGGCGTGAGGTGCCGTGCGGTCGCGGTCGGGCGGGACTCAAAGGGGCAGCCGGCGAGGCGGGCACAGGCGACGTAAGCACCGAACGAGGGAGCGATAGCGACCGAGTGAGGCGCGCAGCGAGCGTGCGCCCGCCTCGCCGGCTGGGGCTTTGGAAGTGTCGTCCGTCGAGTTAGTAGCAGCAGTTTATAAGTAAGCGGCTGGGGCTTTGGGGGCGTCGTCCGCGGGCTTGCTAGCAACGATTTATAAATAAACTATTCACTCTTAAAAAGCAGTTACCGATCAGCCCGCGACGGCGAGCTATCGGACCATCTCACCGAACCCGTCAACGACGTACACGTATCGAGGCGACACGCCTTACCCCGCGGACCCCGTTACCCACGAGTATGGCCTCCGAGGCGTGCGACGTCTGCGAGCGGTCCGTGCGGATCGCCGGCGGGATCGGCGACCTGTGGAACTTCGCGTTCGAGTCGACGCAGGGGCTCACGCTCGAACTCACCGACGGCTCGGAGTTCTTCCTCTGTTTCGACTGCATGGAGAAACTGCCCGACGACCACGAGCCGACCGCGGAGGACGTCGCCGACCTCCGGGAGCGCACCGACCCGGTCGACGAGGACGGCAACCACTTCTGGCACTGGGGCTGAGCGGGACCGTTCAGGCGCCACCCGCTATTTAAAAAGAAGCCGCCGCGTCAGTCCGCCTTCCCTTCCTCGCCCGCGTCCGATTCCTCGTTAATCTCGGGCGTCGACGGCTCCGGCTCGACGCCGGTCTCGGCGGGCGTCGGTGTCGCGTCGGTCACGTCGTTCGACCGCGCGCCGCTGCCGAACAGCCGGTCGAGGAAGCCGCGCTCGCTCTTCCGCTCGGCGAGCAGCACGGAACACTCGACCTCTTCGAGCACTTGGAGGACGAGCGAGCCGCCGACCAGCCGCGAGAGCAGCCCCTTCTCCGTGGCGCCGATGATGAGCATCGTCGCGTCGCGGGCGGCGCGCTCGATGCTGTCCTCCACGTCGCCGGTCTCGATCCGCAGCGTCGCGTCCGAGAGGTCGTGGGCGTCGGCCCACTCGGCGAGGAACGCGCGGCCCGCCTCCTCGCCGTCCTCGGCGACGTGGAGCAGGGTCACCTCGCCGCCGAACTCGGTCTGGAGCATCTTCGCGACGGCGCCGGACAGATCCGAGGCCGGACCGCCCGCGGTCGGCACGAGGATGCGCGAGGCGTCGAACCCGCGGTCGCGGAACACGAGGAAGTCCGAGGGGAGCGAGTACGCCAGCTCGTCGACGGCGGACTCGGCGCGGCCGGGCGCGCCGTGGGAGTCCTCGCCCCAGCCCATCACGGTCATGTCCGCGCCGTAGGTGCGCGCGGCGTCGAACACCTCCTCGAACACGCGGTGCGATAAGACGACGTGGGTCTCCACGTCGACGCCGAACGTCTCGGCGTCCTCGCGGGCCTGGTCGAGGAGGCCGTGGGCCGCCTCGTGGGCGCCGCGGTCGCGCGCCGCCTCCAGCGAGGTCTGGTCGGGGACGTTCGCGATGTTGACCGCGACGACCGTCCCGTCCCGCTGTTTGGCGATGGCCGAGGCGAGCGTGATCAGGTGCTCCTCGGTCTTGGGGTTCGCGAGCGGCACCATCACGCGGTAGTCGCCGCCGCTCGGCTGGACGGATGTCGCCGCCGAGACGGCCTGCTCGGGCAGTTCGTCGGACCGGTCGAGGATCCACGTCCCGAGGACGCCGCGGGACTCCACCTTCCCGCGGGCGTACAGCAGGTACCAGAGGACCGCGAAGGCGACGAGGCCGAACGAGATCAGGATGATCGTCGGCTCGATGTAGATTATCAGCGCGAACGACGATATCGTCCCGATTATCGGGACGGCGGGGTAGAACGGGACCTCGAAGTCGGGGTCGTACCCCTCGACCTCAGACTCGCGCATCACGATCAGCGCGAGGTTGAGCAGCCCGTAGACGATGAGGTGGAGGACGGAGCCCATCGTCGACAGCGACTCCACGCCGCCGGCGACGAGGAAGACGAGGATGAGCGCGCCGGTGAGCGCGATCGACTTGTACGGCGTGCCGAACCGCTCGTGGATCTCGTTGAGCTTCGGGGTGACGATCTTCTCGCGGCCCATCGCGAAGTTGATCCGCGACGACGAGAGGATCGAGGCGTTCGCCGACGAGGCGGTCGCGAGCAGCCCGCCGATCAGCAGCATGCCGGCGCCGACGGCGCCGAGCGAGAAGCCGAACACCTCGTACTGCCCGAAGAGGAGCCGGGCGGCGTCGACGACCGCGGTCTCGTTGTTCGCGACGAGGTCGTTCGGCACCGCCGCGAGCAGCACGAGGAGGAACAGCGCGTACACGACCGTGACGATGACGACCGAGCCGAGGACGGCAAGCGGGAGGTTCCGCCCGGGATTTTTGATCTCCTCCGCGACCGAGGTGATCTGGACGAACCCCAGATACGAGACGAAGATGATCCCCGTCACCGGCAGCACCTGGCTCGTCGTTCCCGGGGGCGCGAGGGGGCGCAGCGACGACATCTCGGCGTTCAGCAGCCCGACGACGGTGAAGACGGCGAGGATGCCCAGAAGCGACATCACGATGACGATCTGGAGCCCGCCCGTCTCCTTCGCGCCGAAGTAGTTGACCGCGATGAAGAGCAGCGCGCCCGCGAGACCGATCACCTGCGCCGCCTCCAGCGTCACGAAGCCGAGTCCGACCGGCCCGAGGCCGAGGAGGGCGTTGACGTACTCGCCGAAGCCGTACATGTAGAAGGCGGACGCGAACGCCAGCCCGAGCCAGTTCGCCCACCCCGCGACGGAGCCGAACATGGGGCCGAGCGCGCGGTTGACGTAGAAGTACGCCCCGCCGGACTTCGGCATCGCGGTCCCCAGCTCGGAGGCCGACAGCGCGGTGAATAAGGCGATCACGCCGCCGAGGACGAAGGTGAACGCCGCGAGCGGCCCGGCGCGGGCGACCGCGGTGCCGGGCAGCACGAAGATCCCGGCGCCGATCATCGTCCCGATCCCGATGGTGAGCGCCGCGAGCGGCCCCAGGTCCTTCGCGAGCTCCTCGTCGCCGCTCACGGCGGGCCACCTCGGGCGGTTGTGACTCTTCGGGCGTGTATCATACGTTCTTTCTCTCCTCCGTTCGTATAAACCCGGTTGATCCGGGCGACGGCGCCGTTTCCGGAAGGGAGCGCGGGGTTCGGCGGTCCGGAGCCGCCCGGTCACGGAGCGTTCGACCGTCGCGCCTTTTGAACGGAACACAAGGTCCATACCCGCACGCGTCCCGGTACGATCCAACAGGTGGATCCCGTGACGAAGAAACGCGAATACCGCGACGACTACGACGACAAGACGCTGTACATCCCCGGCCCGACGGAGGTCCGCGACGACGTCATCGAGGCGATGACGGAGTCGACGTTCGGCCACCGGATGGACCGGATGACCGACCTCTACACCACCATCGTCGAGGACACGAAGGAGTTCCTCGGCACCGACAACGAGGTCGTCATCCTCACCGGCTCCGGCACTGAGTTCTGGGAGGCGACGACGCTGAACCTCGTCGACGAACACCTCCTCGTCCCGACCTGTGGCGCGTTCAGCGAGCGCTACGCCAACGTCGCCGAGCGCCTCGGGAAGACCGTCCACCGTCTGGAGTACGAGTGGGGCGAGGCGGTCAAGCCGGAGGACGTCCGCGAGGCGATCGAGACCGCCGACGTCAATTACGACATGGTCGCGGGCGTGATGAACGAGTCCTCGACCGGCGTCCGCAATCCGATCGAAGAGATCGGCGACGTTCTCAAAGAGTACCCGGACACCTACTTCGCCGTCGACGCCGTCTCCTGTCTCGGCGGGGATTACATCGACATCGACGCCCACGGCATCGACGCCATCTTCGCGTCAACCCAGAAGGCGTTCGCGATGCCCCCCGGGCTCGCCGTCTGCGTCGTCAGCGCCCACGCCTACGACCGCGAGGTCGAGAAGGGCGACTCCTCGTGGTACGGCGGCTTCCGCCGCACGATCGACTACTACGACCGGAAGGGCCAGACCCACTCGACGCCCGCCATCCCGATCATGCTGGCGTACCGCCAGCAGATGAAGCACATGCTCGACGAGGGGCACCGCGCCCGCGACGAGCGCCACCGCGAGATGATGGAGTACGTCCACGACTGGGCCGACGAGCACTTCGCGATGTTCCCCGAGGACGGGTACGAGTCGCAGACCGTCGCCTGCGTCGAGAACACGCGGGGGATCGACGTGGCCGCGACCATCGAGGAAGTGAACGAGGAGTACGACATGGCCTTCTCGAACGGCTACGGCGACCTCGGCGAGGAGACGTTCCGGATCGGTCACATGGGCGAACACACCGTCGAGAGCGTGACGGAGCTCACCGACGCCATCGAGGACGTCGCGGACCTCTGAGCGGGCGCGTCCCCGCGAACCCGCCGACCCGCCCCGCTCAGCCCTCGTCGCGGTCGGCGACGAGTTCGATCCTGTAGATCCGGCCGCCGCTCTCCGTTCGCTCCGCGCCCACGACGACGAACGCGCGGTCGCCGACGTCGACGATGTCGCCCGTGTCGAGCGGCTCCGTCGGCCCGTCGGTTTCCCCCTCCCCTTCGCCGACGACCGCGTCCGCGCCGACGGCGAGCGCGGCCGCTCCCCGGTCGATCGCGCGCCGCCAGAAGGCGTCCGAGGGCGGCCGCGGCCCCACCCGCGACGCCAACTCGCTCCGCGTGAGTCGTCTCATCGGGTTCGACTCGTCGCGCGCGCCCTTAGCCGGTTCGGAATCCGGCGAAATCGGAGCCCGCTACAGCCAGAGCAGCTGCGCGTGCCGCGTGCCGTCGAACTCCAGGACCGTCTCCTCGTCGACGAGCCCGGCCTCGACGGCGACGCCGACCGCCTCGGTGCCGACGATGTTCGCAACCTGCGCGCGCTGAAGGCCCGCGATCACCTCCTCGGCGGTCGCCTCGACGGCGTCGTCCCCGCCATAGAACTCCTCGCTGACGGTGAGCGTCGCGCTCCCGTTGTCGTACGTCTCGCCGAGGCAGTCTGGGTCGCAGACGGAGACGAGCCGTCCCTCGGCGGTCTCGCGCTCGCGCAGCAGCATTCAGAAGCCCTCGGGCCCCTCGCCCTGAAGCTCTCGCTCCGGGCCCTCGGCCTCGCCGTCCTGCCCGGTACGGTCGCCGCGGCCGCCGCCCTGCCCGCCGCGCCCGCCGGCACCGGGCTGGCCCCCGGGGCCGCCGGCGCCGCCCTGTCCGCCGCGACCGCCCTGCGGCGGCTGTCCGCCGGGACCTGGCGCCTGGCCGGTCTGCTCTTCGATCATCTGTTCTTCCGTCTCGCGGCGGAGCTCCTCGGCCTGATCGGCGACCTCCTCGGCCTGCTCGTGCTCGCCCGCCTCTTCGAGCGCCCGCGCCTTCTCCTCTAAGACGCCAGCGTCGCGGTAGCCGAGCCGGATCGCGTTGTCGAAACAGGAGACCGCGTCCTCGGCGAGCCCGCGCTCGACCAGCAGGAACCCGCGGTTGTACCACGCTTCCGCGAAGCGCGGGTCGGTCTCGACGGCGCGCTCGGCGTGTTCGAGCGCCTGCTCGCCCTGCCCGGACTCCCAGAGCGCGTACGCGAGGTTCGTTTCCGCGGTCGCGGCGTGCTCGGACTCCTCGTCGATGCGCAGCGCCTCCTGATACGCGCCGATCGCCTGGTCGAACTCCTCCAGCTGGGCGTGGGCGGCCCCCTTGTTTACCCACGCCTCCTGGGCCTCGAGCGAGTCCTCCTCGGCGAAGTTGGCGGCGCGCTCGAACGTCTCCGTCGCCTCTTCGAAGCGGTTGATACCCATGTACGAGAGGCCGACGTCGATCAGCTGCTCGACGTCGACGTCCTCGCTGCCGATGTTCCGGCGGTCCAGCTCCTCGGTCAACACGCGGGAGTCGACGGGGTCGACGCGGCTCGGGTCCTCGCCGAGCTCCGGCGGGTCCAGCGTGAACGCGTCGTAGTCGGCGTCGACGCCCTGCCCCGAGGAGAACTCGTGGCCGTCGTCGTCGCGTTCGTCGGTCATACCCGCGGATTGGCGGTCACGACGCGTAAGGGTTGCGTCGCGCCGCGTCCCACGGGGGCGACTCCCACGGGTAGACGCTTTTACCGCTGCGGACCGTTGCTCCGCGCGCATGCCCTCCGAATCTCCGCCCACCACGCCTCGACTCTCGACGCGGCTCCGGTTCGGCGTCGCGGCCCTCCTCGTCGCCGTCGGCGCCGCCGCCAGCCTCGCGGTCGCACCGGACCTCCCCGAACAGCTGGTAACGCGGTGGAACGCGGCCGGCGAGCCGACCGAAACGCTCTCCCGAACCCTCGGGATGTGGCTCGTGCCCGGACTCGCGGCCGGGCTGCTCGGGCTGTTCGCGCTGCTCCCGCGGATCGACCCCCTGGGGGAGAATATCGCGGCGTTCCGGGTCCACTACGACCGGTTCGTCGTCGTGTTCACCGCGTTCCTCGTCGCGCTCCACCTCGCCGTGCTCGGCTTCAACCTCGGCTACGCGGTCGACGTGACGACGCTCGCGGTCGCCGGCGGAGCCGCGCTGTTCTACTACGTCGGGACGCTGCTCCCGCACGTCGAGCCGAACTGGTTCGTCGGGATCCGGACGCCGTGGACGCTCAGCGACGACGCCGTCTGGGAGCGGACTCACGCGCTCGGCGCCCGGCTGTTCAAGCTCTCGGCGCTGATCGCGGTCGCCGGCCTCTTCGCCGGCGAGTACGCGGTCTACTTCCTCGTCGGCCCCGCGCTCGCGACCGCCGCGGTCACCGTCGCGTACTCCTACGTCCTGTACGCGAGAGGCGCGAGCGAGGGGGACGACGGCGACGCCGCGCCCCGGACCGCGAAGTAGGGCGAGGCGCCGACGGCCCGCGAGGTGGGAGAGAGCGTCGACGGCCGGCGACGGGCGTCCGTCGCTCGGGCGAATTCCGCCCCGGTGCCCGGCGTTTATACCCGCGGCCCCGAAGAGACGTGTATGACCGAGGAGTCACGCGCTGACCGGCGGTCCCCCGTCGGCGAGCCGGTGGTCCGGGCGGACCCGGCGGTGACGGGCGACCGGGCCGCGGACGCGGTGGGGTTCGACCCGAACGACCCCGACAGCGTCGCCGAGGCCGCGGAGACGGTGGGCCGCTTCGCGGCCGGCGACGTGGGCGACGGCGACAACGTCCTGATGCTGCGCGGCGCCGCCGCCTGCGCGGCGCTCGTCCGCGGCGTCGGCTCGTACAAGGAGGCGGCCGAGCGGGCGGGAGAAGACGTCTCCGTCGCGTTCATCCGCAAGTGGGCGCGGGTCCACGACCTCCCGCAGGCGATCCGTCGGCAGGTCGCCAACGGGCGGATCGCGCCGAGCGCCGCGAAACACGTCGCGCGGCTCGGCGGACGGGACCGCTACCTGCTCGCGTGGGCGGCGATCGACGGCGATCTCACGGTCCGAGAGGTGCGCGCGATCGCCTCGGCCGTCAACGACGGGGAGGACATCGAGGCCGCGGTCCGCGAGGCGGGCGTCGAGCTCGGCCGGCTTCAGCTCCGGCTCCCCGCCGAGACGTACGTGGAACTGCGCCGCCGCGCCTCGATGGAGAACGTCGAGCCGGGCGAGATCGTCGCCGACGCGGTCGACGAGTACCTCGCTGACGACCGGGGAGACTGAGCGCCGCCGATCGACTACGCCGCGTAGTCGTTCGCGAACCGCTCCGCGGCCGCGGCGATCGCCGCCCGCGCTCGGACGACCTCCTCCCACGCGATCGTCTCGTCCGGGTAGTGCGCCTCGTCGATGGTGCCCGGGCCGAACAGCACCGCCGGGATCCCGGCCGCGACGAGGTGTCGCGAATCGGCGCCGTACGTCGCTCCTCGCGGCTCGACGTCCGGGAGTCCGGTCGCGACGAGGCCGGCGCGGACCGCCTCGACGACCGGCTCGTCGACGGCGATCTCCGCGGGCTCGAACTGGACCGAGAACCGCTCGAACCGGGGCGGATGGTCGCGCAGCCAGGGGTCGTCCGCGGCGACTCGCTCCAGCCGCTCGCGGAACGCCGCCTCCACCTCCTCGACGGTCTCGCCGGGCGCCACGCCGATCCGGAACTCCGCTTCGAGCGTCGCCGGCACCGTCGACGCCCACGAGCCGGCCTCGACGCGGCCGCAGACGACCGGCCACGGGACCGGAAACTCCCCGTACAGCGGGTGTGAGACCGACTCGCTACGCTCCGTCTCCAACTCCATGAACGCCTCACGGATCGCCTCGAACCGCGGGAGCACGTCCTCGCCGCGCCACCGGGTGGCCGCGTGCGCGCTCCGCCCGTCGATCTCCAGCCGGGCCATCAGCGACCCCTCGCACGCGACGACCGGGCGCAGCTCGGTCGGCTCGGCGACGATCGCCGCGTCGCGCTCGAAGGGATACGGGTTCGCGAGCGCGGCGGTCGCCGCGCCGTAGCCGCCGTCCTCCTCGCCCGCGACGACCTCGACGACGAGCCGGAGGCCCGCGGGCGGGAGGTCGATCGACCCGTCCGCGACCCCCTCGCGGACCTCCACCGCGGCGCCGACGCAGGCCGCGAGCCCGCACTTCATGTCGGCCGCGCCGCGGGCGGTGAGAGTCTCGACGCCCTCGTCGCCGCCGCCGTCCGCGTTCGCGGACGCGGCCCCCTCCGCGTCGTCGCGCCAGACCGGCTCGAAGGGGTCGCTCGACCACTCGGACGGCTCGGCGGGGACGACGTCGAGGTGGCCGTTCAGGACGAGGGTGGGGACCGGATCGCCGCCGTTCTCGCCGACCGCGTCGCCCGCGTCGTCAGCGTCGCCCGCGCCGCACGCACCGCCCAGTTCGAGGACGCCTGCGACGCTGCGCCGTCCCTCGACGGCCGCCGCGTCGAGGTCGTCCGGGAAGGAGGGGTGGTCGGCGAGGACGGCGGGGTCGGCGCCCCAGGCGTACGTCTCGAAGCCGAGATCGGCGAGCCGCTCCACGACGAACGCGGCCGCGGCCGCCTCCTCGCCGGCGGTCGAGCGGTGCCGACAGAGGTCGGCCGCGAACGCGCGCATGTCGAACTCCATGCTCGCGGCGACGGCTGGGGCCGGGAAACCGTTTCGGGTGGCGGCGCCGACCCCTACCGCGGTTCTAAACGTTTATCCCTCGGCTGACCCTATCCCGAGTCGCCTGGGCCGGTAGCTCAGTTAGGGAGAGCGTCCGGCTTTTAACCGGACGGTCGGGGGTTCGAATCCCTCCCGGCCCGCTGTACCGCCCCGAGCAAAACCGCGAGCGGCGGCGCTGTGCTGAAAGAATTTAACCCGCGGTCACTCCTCCCGGGCGACCCACTCCAGCGCCGCCGCCCGACGGTCGAGGAGCGTGCCGAGGTGGTCGGCCTCAACGGTCTCGAAGGTCCCGTCGAGTTCGTCGATCAGCGACCGGACGGGGGAAAGCGGCGTGTTCTCGTCGGTCGTGCCGTGCCACGCACGGACCGGGACACCGACCGAATCGGCGTCGAGCGACGCGCTCGCGAACGCCCGGTTCTCGCGTTCGACCGCCCGCGCGCCGCGGTCGAGGGCCTCGTGGAAGTCGGCCGCCACGGCCTCGGCGACCGGGTCGGAGACGGAGCGGTCCGTGTACTGCGAGACGACCGCGCTCGGCCCGGAAATCGACGCGACCGCGTCGGAGATTCGGAACATCGCGCGCAGCGCGAACGGGACCGACGCGAGCGTCGCGAGGGCGTTCTCGGCCGGCGGGACGACGCTGCTCACCAGCCCGACCCGAGCGACGCGGTCGTCGCTCGCGGCGGCGAGCGCGAACGGGCCGCCGCCGGAGAAGCCGAGGACGCCGGCTCGCTCGACCGACTCCGCGTCGAGGAGTCCGCCGAGGTCGGCCGGCCAGTCCTCCCACGACCACTCGGCCGCTGGCGGCGAGGAACGACCGTAGCCGGGGCGGTCGGGAACGAGGAGCCGAACGCCGGCCTCGGCCGCGGGACCCGACAGCAGCGCACCGAACAGCCGCGACCCGGGCGTGCCGTGGTGGACGACGACCGGGACCCCGTCCGGGTCGCCCCCGCTCGCGTACGAGAGGGTGCGTCCGTCGGGGAGGGTACACGCGTCCGTCGAGAGCTGCGTTGGATCGGGCGGCATGGTGGGACCTACGCGGCGGTTCTCGGAGGAGCGGAAAACGGGTTGCGGTTCGGGAGCCCGAACCCGCGAGCGGCGTCGCTCGCGGTCGTCGAAAGGGGGAAGAAAGCGTGTGTCGCGTCAGCGCGTGACGCGTCGTCTCGTGACGCGCCAAAGTGAGCCGATCCGCTCAGTAGCCGAGCTGCTCGCGCACGAGGACGACCGTCGTGCGGCCCTCCTCGGTCTCGCGGCGGTAGACGAGCTGCTTGGCGATCGACGACTCGACGCCGTACGCCTCCTGCGCGCGCTCGTTCTCCAGCGGGTACGCGACCGACTCCAGCCGGTCGAAGGCGTCCGAGAGCGTCGGGACGATCTTGTTGATCCCCGTGACGATGACGACGTTGCCCGCGGCGAACGGGTACGCGCCGATCCGGCTGCCGGAGAGGTCCGCGGCGACGAGCTCGCCCGTCTGCGCGACCGCGTTGATGCCGCCGAGGAAGTAGTCGGCCGTCTGCGACTCGCGCCGCGCGGTCTGTCGCTCCGCGTCGTCGTCGATGCCCCAGATCTGGTCCGGGAGGCTCTCCCACTCGTGGTCGCCCCCGCTGAGGAACTCGTCGAACCCGATCTCTTCGAGCGTCGTCGAGTGCCCGTTCATCACCGAGACCCCCGCGGGGATCTGGGATTTCACGGCCTCCAGCGCCTCGTCGGCGTCGTCGACGACGACCACGTCGAAGCCGCGCTCCTCCAAGTTGGCGACCGTCGCCTCGACCGTCTCGTCGTCGGGCAGCTCGTCCAGTTCCGCGTCGATCTCGGCGTCGTCTGCGTAGTCGGCTTTCTGCTGTGGCATGGTGAACGTGAGAACCTCGTCGGAAGATCGGAGGGCCGGGAGTCACTTAACCGCTCGCGGACACCGCCGTCCGGTGGTTACGCGGGTGTTACCCTCGTGTCGTACGAGGCGAATGTGGGAGGCAGTGGCGTGGTGGCCGGGTGGGGTGGCTGCGAACGCGGGCGAGCGGGACGCTACGCGGTCGGGTCGTCGATAAAAATCGCGTGTCGTCGAGGCCCGAAGGGGCGCGCGACGGTCGGTCGAGAGGCGGTGCGGTTCGGCGTCAGGTCGGAATCAGGGGGCTGTGTGAGTTCTCGCCGAACTTCACATCGCGCCGCCCATACCGCCCATGCCGCCCATGCCGCCGCCCATGCCGCCGGGCGCGCCGCCGGGGCCGCCGTCGTCGCCGCCGTCGTCGGTGCCGCCGCCCTTGAGGTCGCCGGCCGCGATGACGTCGTCGATGCGGAGGATCATGACGGCCGCCTCGGTGGCGGACTCGATGGCCTGGGTCTTGACGCGGAGCGGCTCCACGACGCCCTCGGCCTCCATGTCGATCACGTCGCCCGTGTAGGCGTCGAGACCGGCGCCGAACTCGCCGCCGTCGTGGCGGGAGCGGAGGTCGACCAGCGAGTCGATGGGGTCGAGACCCGCGTTCTCGGCGAGGGTGCGCGGGACGACTTCCAGCGCGTCGGCGAACGCCTCGACGGCGAGCTGCTCGCGGCCGCCGACGGAGTCGGCGAAGTCGCGGAGCTGGAGGGCCAGCTCGGCCTCGGGGGCGCCGCCGCCGGGCAGGACCTGCCCGTCGAGCAGCGTCGTGCGGACGACGCCGAGCGAGTCGTCGATGGCGCGCTCGACCTCGTCGACGACGTGTTCGGTGCCGCCGCGGAGGATGAGGGTGACGGACTTCGCCTCTTCGACGTCCTCGACGAAGATGCGCTCGTCGCCGCCGATGTCCTTCTGGGCGACGGAGCCGGCGAAGCCGAGGTCGTCCGTCTCGATGTCGTCGAGGTTGGAGACGACGCGGCCGCCGGTCGCGCGGGCGAGGCGCTTGAGGTCGTCGGACTTCGCGCGGCGGACGGCGAGGATGCCCTCCTGCGCGAGGTAGTGCTGGGCCATGTCGTCGATGCCGTCACCGACGAAGACGACGTCGGCGCCGATGTCGGTGAGGTGGTCGACCATTTCGCGGAGCTGCTCCTCCTCCTGGTCGAGGAACTGCTGGAGCTGGTCGGGGTCAGTGACGTTGACCTCGGCGTCGATCTCCGTCTCCTTCACTTCGATGGCGCCGTCGAACAGCGCCACGTCGGCGTCCTCGACCGCGAAGGGCATGTTCTCGTCGACGCGCTCCTTGTCGACGATGACGCCCTCGACGAGCTCGGACTCGTCGATGGAGCTGCCGACGACCTTCTCGACGGAGACGTTCTCCGTGTCGATGCCGTCGTCGTCCTGAACCGCGAGGACGGCGTCGACGACGAGCTCGGCGAGGAGGTCCTTGGAGTTCTCCGCGCCCTTGCCCGTCATCGCCGTCTCGGCGATCTCGACGAGCGTGTCGCGGTCGTCCGCGGAGACGTCGATGGCCTCCTCGTCGAGGATCTCCTTGGCCTTCTCGGCGGCCTGTCGGTACCCCTGCGCGAGGGTCGTCGCGTGGATGTCCTGGTCGAGGAGCTCCTCGGCCTGGTCGAGGAGCTCACCGGCGACCACGACCGCGGAGGTGGTGCCGTCGCCGACCTCCTCCTCCTGCGTCTCGGAGACCTCGACGATCATGTTGGCCGCCGGGTGGTCGATGTCCATCTCCTTCAGGATGGTGACGCCGTCGTTCGTGACGACGACGGACCCGCCGGAGTCGACGAGCATCTTGTCCATCCCTTTCGGGCCGAGCGTGGTGCGGACGGACTCCGCGACCGCCTTGCCGGCCGTGATGTTCATGTTCTGCGCGTCCTTTCCGGAGGTACGCTGCGACTCTTCAGAAAGTACGATCATGGGCTGATTGCCCATCCGCTGACGCTGTGACATTACAGCCATTGATTGATTGTGATTCTATATAAACCCTTCGCTCGTATCGTGCGGAACCGCAACACGGTGGGGGAGTATCGGCCGGTATGCGGTGCGTTCACACGGTCCTTTATATAGAACTCCAGATCAACTGCTGGGCGTACATTGTTTATAAACAGCCGCGGTGGCGCGTGCCTGCGAGGCCGCTTTGCGGCCGAGCAGCACCGCGCGAGGGAGTCGCTGGCTCCCGGAGCGAAGCGGAGGGTGCCAGCGACGAGGCTGGGGAGGCGTGAGGCTGCCGTGCGGGGCGGGACTCAAAGGGGCAGCCGTGAGGCGGGCGCAGGCGTTCACGAGAGCAAAGCTCTCGTGAGCCAATCAGAACGCTCTGCGTTCTGATGACGACGCAAGTACCGCAGGGAGCGAACGAAGTGAGCGACCGAGGAACGCAGCGAGCGTGCGCCCGCCTCACGGCTGGGGCTTTGGAGGCGTTTACCACATCGCTGGTAACAACGATTTATAAACGAACGACGGCGGCGACGCCAGCACAGAACTCCACTTATTGCGGTGCGTTGAAGCTCACGTCGTCGTCGAGCTCGTTCGACATCCGCTCCAAGTAGGAGTACACCGCGCCGTGGGGCGCCCCATCCAGCAGCATCCCGACGGCCCGCCGGACCACTTCGAGCTCCTCGGGCTGGCCCACCGCGCCCACGGTGGACCCGTAGACGACGACGTTGGCGCCCGACAGATCCTCGATGAGCTCTCGCGTGCGGCCGTTCTCGCCGATGATCCGACCCTTCTTGCGCTGGAGGTCGTTGTCGTTGCGGGTGTGCTCGGAGAGGTCGATCAGGTCGAGCGTCCGGAGGTCGTGGTCGAGGATCGACAGCGCCGTCTCCGGCTTGAAGCCCCGCCCGATCGCCTTGATCACGTCGGGGGCCACCATCGCCGCCACGGGGTCGTCGCGCTCCTCGATAGAGACGCTCCCCGACTCCGAGTCGATGTCGAGCCGCACGTTCGCCCGCTCTTCGATCTCCCGCATCGTCTCGCCGCCGGCGCCGATGACGACGCCGATACGGTCCTGCGGAACCGTCACGTGTTGCATACCACGGGATACCCGGCGGAGCCTTTTAAGCGTGTTCCGCCGCGGACGGTGTGTGCCGGTATGACGGTTCTCGCCGGGGATCTGGCTCACCGGCGCCGGAGTCACTCCGTGTCGGACTCGGCCGCCTCGTCGGCCTCCCCGCCCGACTCCCGCTCCCCGTCCGGCCCGCTCTCCTCGCCCGGCTCTCCGTCCGGCTCCCCGCTCGGGTCGGGGTCCGGCTCCGTCACGTACGCGCGGAGGTCGTCGGGGTCGACGTCGATCCCCTGTCGCGTGAAGAAGGCCGCCACGTTCTCGCAGTCGCGCGCCAAGAACTCCCCGGCGTTGGGGTGGTGAACCGTCACCGCCTGCCCGAGGTCGATGATCACCAGCTCGCCCTCGTGGATGATCATGTTGTACTCCGAGAGGTCGCCGTGGATCAGCCCGGCGCCGTACAGCCGGCGCATGTACTCGCGGACGACCTCGTAGGCGGTCTCGGGGTTCTCCACGTCGACCTCGCTCAGCCGCCGGGCGCGCTCCTCGGCGTGGCCGACCAGCTCCATCACGAGAACGTTGCGCTGGACGGCGATCGGTTCGGGGACGCGCACGCCGGCCTTCCGCGCGCGCTTCAGGTTCGCGAACTCCTTCCGGGTCCACGCCAGCACGACCGCCTTCTTGTCGCTCGCGATCCCCTCGAACCGCGGGTCGCCCTCGAGGTAGTCGCGCATCTGGCGGAAGTTCGAGGAGTTGATCCGGTACACCTTCACCGCGACCTCGCGCTCGGGCGTGACCCCCTCGGGCCCGCCGCCCGCCGCTTCTGACCCCGGCTCCGGCCGCTCGCCGGCCTGCCCGCCGAGCGCCTCGAAGACGCTCGCCTCCTTGCCGGTGGACACCGGCCCGCCGAACGCGTCGACGTAGCCGTCCTGGACCAGCTTGTAGACGGCCGCGAGCGTGGCGTCGTCGAACACCGACTCCTGGAGCTTGAACTGCTCGGTGTCTTTGATCCGCTTGCGGAACTCGTCGAACTCGCGGTCCTGCCGCCGGGCGATCCGGTCGGCCTCGGTGTCGGAGACGTCGAGCTGCTCCCACTCGTCGCCGGGCTGGTCCGCGGGTTCGAGCAGGCCGAAGTCCTCGCTCATTCGTGGCAGGGTTCGGCGCCGCGAGGGATAAGCGAGGGGGTCCGCGGACGGCAGAGGGGGTTCGGACCTCGCTACAGCACGTCCATCGCGTCCTCGACCGGCATGTGCCCGTCGCGGACGGCCTCCAAGATCGTCCGCCGCTCCTCGGTCTCGGGGTCGACCGCGTCCGCGTCGTCGCCGGCCTTGCCCTCGCCCACCTCCGCGAGCGTCACCTTCTCCGTCTCGCCGACGAACTCGGGGAAGTCGGTGCCGTCAGCGAGCGCCGTCTCCTTCTTCACGCGGTAGGAACCGGCGTCGGTGGTGTAGAGGTCGCCCGGGTGGAAGAAGAACCAGTCCTCGCGGTCGAACCGCACCGCGATCCGCGCCTTCGCGCCGAAGTTCCGCGCGAAGAACAGGAGCGCCTCCACCTCCTCGCCGGTGAGGTAGATGGGGTCGCCCGCGCTCGACTTCGCCTCGATGGCGTAGAACGTCTCGCCGTCGCCCGCGAGCACGTCGGGGAGCTCCCGCTCCGTGGCGGAGCCGCTGGCCGGCGCGCGCATCACGGCGAACCCCGCCTCGTCCAAGGCGTTCACCAGCTCGCGCTCGCGGCGGTCACCCTTCCGGTTAGCGGACACGGTCGTCGTCACCCGGTTCGGTCATGGGGGTCGTAGACGGGAGCCGGGCAAAAGCCCGGCGGGTTTCGGCTTCCAGCCACTGCGACCGCGCGCCGTCACCCGCGCAACCGCCACCACAGCGACCGGATCTTGTAGCCGACCGATCCCCGCTCGTACCCGTTCCAGCCGCTCATCCCGCCGGCGAGCGTCGACGCCTCGTAGCCCGCCTCGTCGAGCACCCGGGTCGCGCGCTTGGCGACGATCCCCATCTTACAGACGGTGACGACCTCGCGGCCGGCGGGGACCTCGTCGAGCCGCCGGCGGAGCGCGTCGTCGTCGCCGCCGCGGAGCTCGTCGTACACCGGCACGTTCCGGCTCCCGTCGATCGCGCCGGCCTCGAAGTCCCCCTCGGGGCGGATGTCCAGCAGGAACGGCTCGTCGTCGGTGCCGAGGCGCTCGTCCAGTTCGTCCGGGCGGATGCGACTCATCGGCGGAGGGTCGGCCTCGCGGGGGAAATCCCTGCCGACCGCGGCCGCTACTCGGCGACCAGCACCGTCCTCACTCCCGCACCCGCTCGGCGTGTTCGACGACGACTCGCCCGAGTCGCTCGGTGCGGCGCCGGAGGTCCTCGTCGGTGATCCGGGGGCCGGCCCCCGGATCGGTCGCGCCCGTCTCGACCTTCGAGGAGGCGCCCTGAATCCCGACCTCGTGCGGGACGGTCCACGCGTGGACGTTCCGGAACGTCGAGCGGAGGTGTTCGAGCGTCCCGCCGTAGGAGCCGCCGCCCGCTGTCGCGAGCAGCCCCACGGCGGTGTTCGCGTACTCGTCGGAGCCGCAGAAGTCGTGGAAGTTCTTGAACGTCGACGAGTAGGAGCCGCGGTAGACGGGCGTGCCCGCGAGGACGCCGTCGGCCTCGCGGACGCGGCGCTTTAGCGCCTCGCTGTCGCCCTGCGCGCCCTCGTCCGGGTGGTAGAGGGGGAGGTCGACGGTGGCCAAGTCGATCAGGTCGGTCTCCGCGCCGGCGTCGGCCGCGGCGTCGAGCGCGACGCGGAGCGCGGCCCGCGTGGTGCTGTCCGCGCTCCGACTGCCGGAGACGGCGACGATTCGGGTCATACGCCGGGTTCGGTAGCGAATAATAAAAACGGAGGCGATCGAAGCGGTCCGGAGACGAAGTTCTGATCGGCGCCGGTTCGTCAGCGGCTCTGGGGAACGGTTCGTGTTTTTAAACCCCAGTCGATTGTTTATAAGTGGGAGACCGGAGATCGGCGGTGAATATCTCCAAAGCCCCAGCCGTGAGGACGACGCACGCTCGTTGCGCTCCGCACTCGGTCGCTACCGCTCCCTCGCTGCGGTGCTTACGTCGCCTGCGTCGTCCTCACGGCTGCCCCTTTGAGTCCCGCCCCGCACGGCACCGCCCCGCGCCTCACGCCTCCCCAGCCTCGTCGGCCTCCCTNCTCGCGGCCGCCGATGGCGGCCGCTCGCAGGCACGCGCCGCCGCGGTTCATTTATAAATAGCAGGTGGCGGCTTGCCTGCGCAAGCCTCGCGACCGACACCGGGCATTATTGTCCCCGCCGCCGACGTGGCCGACATGGATCAGATCTCCTTCGGCACGGACGGCTGGCGGGCGACGCTCGACACTTTCACCGACGAGCGCGTGCGGATCGTGGGACAGGCGGTCGCGGACCACCTCGACGCGGCGGGCCGCGACGAGCCGGTCGCCGTGGGGTACGACGCCCGCGAGACCTCGGAGGGGTTCGCCGAGAGCCTCGCCGAGGTGCTCGCCGGCAACGGCTTCGACGTGCTCCTCCCCGAGCGCGACGCGCCGACGCCCGTCATCGCGTACGCCATCGTCAACCGCGGGCTCGCCGGCGCGTGTATGGTCACGGCCTCTCACAACCCGCCCGAGTACAACGGCGTGAAGTTCATCCCCCACGACGGCGCGCCCGCGCTTCCCGACGTGACCGAGGACGTCGTCGACCGGCTCGCGGAGCCCGACCTCCTGCCCGAGGCCGAGCGCGGCGAGGTCGAGCGCGTCGACCTCGTGAGCGACCACGCCGACGCGGCCCGCGAGGTCGTCGGGCGCGTCGCCGGGAGCGGGACCGGGGGCGACGGCGGTGCGGTCGACCTCTCCGGGCTCACGGTCGCGTACGACGCGATGCACGGGAGCGGACGCGGCGTCACCGACGCGCTCCTCGAATCCGCCGGGGCCGAGGTCGTCCGCCTGCGCTGCGAGCGCGACGTGACGTTCGGCGGCGACTCCCCGGAGCCCTCGGCGGAACACCTCGAAGGACTGGCCGAGCGCGTCACCGACCCCGAAAGCGACGTGGACCTCGGGGTCGCCAACGACGGCGACGCCGACCGGATCGCGGTCGTCACGCCCGAGCGCGGCGTCCTCGACGCGAACCTCTTCTACGCGGCCTGCTACGACCGCCTCTTGGAGACCGACTCCGGCCCCGCGGTTCGGACGGTCTCGACGACGTTCCTCGTCGACCGCATCGCCGAGGCGCACGGCGAAGCGGTGTACGAGACCCCGGTCGGCTTCAAGTGGGTCGCCGAGGCGATGGGCGAGCACGACGCGCTGTTCGGCGGCGAGGAGTCGGGCGGGTTCACCCTCCGCGGCCACGTCCGCGAGAAGGACGGCGTCCTGATGGCGCTGCTCGCGGCCGCGACGCACGCCGCCGAGCCGTTCGACGCGCGCGTCGACCGCCTGCTGGACGAACACGGACACATCGCGGCCGGGAAGGTGTCGCTCGACTGCCCCGACGACCGGAAGGCGGAGGTCCTCGACGAGCTCGAGGACCACATTCCGGAGTCCGTCCGCGGCTCTCCCGTCGCGAAAGTCGTCACCCTCGACGGGTTTAAACTGCTCTTAGAGAACGGCTCGTGGCTTCTCGTCCGGCCCTCGGGCACCGAGCCGAAGCTGCGAGTGTACGCCGAGTCCGACAGCGACGAGGCGGTCGACGAACTACTCGCCGAGGGCCGCGACCTCGTCGAACCGCTGATCTGAGGCCGGTACGAACGGCGGGAACTGACCGGTCGGAACCCGCCCGCCCGGACGAGTTTCAGTTTCGCCTTGCGTTCGGCTCGTTTATTTATAAATTAACCCCGTATCGTCGCGTACGGCCTCCCCCGGCCGAGAGCCAACATGATCGACGAGCCACTGCCGGCCCCCGACGGCACCGACGCGGAACCGAAGCCGACCGAGCGCGGCGAAACCGCTCGGGGCGAGCCGCCGAGCCGCGATCACTCCGACCGCGACCCCTCCGACCGCGACCCCTCCGACCGCGACCCCTCCGACCCGTCCCGCGAGCCGGCGACGCCCGGCCGGGACCCGCGTGAGGAACCGGACCGCGCCACCCGCCCGCCGCCCGACCGGTCCGACCGCGACGCGGCCTGCGAACGCGACCGCGAACCGGACGGCGAGAGCGACGAGTCGGACGAATCCGAGGCCCGCGAATACCGGCTCGAACGGCTCCGACTGTGGCGGACCGTCGTCACGCTCGCGGTCGTCGTCGCCCGCCTCGTCCGGTCGCTGTGAGCGGTCGGTCGCCGCTCCGATCGGGTGCCTTTTTAGGTGATACCGCCCAAGCTGAACGTATATGTTCAAGGCCATCGTGGGCGCGTCGACGTTTCAGGACGCGCTCGATTCGGTGAGCGTGTTGGTCGACGAGTGTAAGATCCGCCTGAACGAGGAGGAGCTCTCCATTCGCGCCGTCGACCCCGCCAACGTCGGCATGGTCGACCTCACGCTGGAGGCGGCCGCGTTCGAGTCCTACGACGCCGACGGCGGCGTCATCGGCGTCAACCTCGCCCGGCTGGAGGACATCGCCGGCATGGCCAACTCCGGCGACCTGATCCACCTCGAACTCGACGAGGAGACCCGCAAGCTCCACATCGAGATCGACGGCCTCTCGTACACCCTCGCGCTCATCGACCCCGACTCGATCCGCCAGGAGCCGGACATCCCGGACCTCGATCTCGCCTCCGAGATCGTCGTCGAGGGCGCGCAGCTCGACCGCGGGATCAAGGCCGCCGACATGGTCTCCGACCACATCCGCCTCCGCGTCGACGAGACCGACGAGGCGTTCTTCATCGAGGCCGAGGGCGACACCGACGACGTGAACCTCAAGCTCGACCGCGAGGACCTCATCGCGCTCACCGCCGGCCCCGCCGACTCGCTGTTCAGCCTCGACTACCTGAAGGACATGAACAAGGCGATCCCCTCCGACGCCGAGGTCACCGTCGAGCTCGGCGAGGAGTTCCCCGTCAAGCTCCACTACGGCTTCGCAGAGGGACTTGGAAATGTGACATTCATGTTAGCTCCTCGGATTCAGAGCGACTGAAGAACGCAAATTCGGGACGTTTGGAATTATAAGTAATCTTAACTTCTCTCGGTTTACTCCGCCGCGACCACCGGAATTGACACCGCCACCCGCGTCCCTCGCGGTTCCCGCTCCGCGTACTCCACGTCGGCGCCGACGGCGGCGGCGCCCCACGCGACGACCCAGAGCCCCAGCCCCGAGCCGTGTTCGAGGGCGGTCTCGCGTCCGGACTCGACGGCGTCGACCTCGTGGTCCGGGATGCCGGGGCCGTCGTCCTCGACGGTGAGGACGAAGCGGGCGTCGCCGTCAGCCTCCCGCTCAGCGTTGCCTCCCTCCCTGCGGAGCGCGACCCGTACCCACGCCCCGCCGTCCTCGCGCTCGACGCCCTCGCCGTCGTGGTGGTCGACGGCGTTCTCCACGGTGTTCTCGACGACCGCGCGGAGCGCGGCGGGCCTGACGCGCGTGGTCCAGTCGGAGTCACCCTCCGCACCCCCCTCGACGACGAGTTCGACCGTCGCCGCGTCGTCTCGGGCGTCCGCGACGACCGATTTCAGGAGGTCGCGGACGTCCGTCTCCGCTGGATCGCTCTCGGCGAGCAGCCGCTCGACGGTGCCGGCCTTCTCGCCGAGCGCGGCCAGCGCGCCCGCCCGGCGCTCGACGGCGTCGGCCATCCGAACGAGCTCCGGGTCCTCGAGGCGGTCGCGAAGGATCTCGCCGTAGCCGTGGACGACGCCGGCGTCGTTGCGGAGGTTGTGGCGCAGGATTCGGTTGAGCACCTCCAGCTGCTGGCGGCGGCGCTCGCGCTCGGTGACGTCGGAGAGGACGACCGTGTACCCCACGTGCGTTTCGTTGGGGTCGGTCAGCCGGGAGACGGACACCGCGTACGTGCGGCGGCCGGCGGCGTCGGCCGCGTCGATCCGGACCGTCTCGCGGGAGGCGCCGTCGTCGGGGTCGGCGTCGCCGTCCGACGCCCCCGTCTCCGCCTCGTCGACTCCGACCGGCAGGTCGAGGAAGTCGGCGAGCGGCCGGTCGCGAGCGGTCTCTGCGCCGACGCCCAACACCGCCTCGGCCGCGGGGTTGAGCCGGACGACGCGGTGGTCCAGCCCGAGCGCGACGATGGGGTCCCGCAGGTCGTCGATTGCGGTGCGCTCGGCGGCGCGGCTGGTCGTCGGGTTCCGTTCGAACATCTCCGCGCGGTCGAACGCGTACGCGTCGAGCAGGACGTGCGGGACGAACATGATCGGCGCGAGCTGGAGCTGCGGGACCGGACCGAGCGACAGCGCCCACGCGACCAGGGCGAACCCCGGCGGAATGGGGCTCAGCGCGACCGCGGCGCTCTCCCGGCGGTAGAGGGGCCCGTAGCTCAGGAGGGTGTCGACGAGGAGGAACACCGCGCTGGCCACGAGGACGGTCTCCGCGGCGACGGTGAGGTACGCCCACGGCCCGAGCGCGTAGGAGACGGTCTCGACGCCGAAGGCCGGGTCGGGTCCGAAGTCGGTCCAGAAGGCGCCGTGGAGGGAGTTCGTGACCAGCAGAGTCGTCGAGAGGAGGCCGAACCCAACGATCGTCGCGAACAGGCGGCTCCGGACGACGTCGCTCCGGCCGGTGTACTCCAAGGCGAAGCCGAGGAAGGTCACGCCGGTCCAGATGATGCCGAGCCACGTCGCCGTTTCGAGCAGGGCACGGAGGGCCGGGTCGGCCACGAGCAGCCCGGTCCCGTAGGCGAAACACCACGTCGCCTGCGCGGCGAACACCGCGAGGAACCAGTCGACCCCGGGGCGACCGCGGCGTTCGCGGATCGCCCACGCGAGCAGGACCGCGCCCGCGCCGCCCGCGAACGAACCGGCGACCGGCCACGCGGGGACGGCGTCGAACATGTGTCGGTCCCGAGGGCGAGCCGCGAGGTAAAACTGTCGCGGGCGGCGGCGCCCGCCCGCGCTCAGTCGGCGGACCGGGCGAACGCGACCGCCACGGGCGCGAGCAGCAGCGCGCCGATCAGGAACGGCGACGCGACGGCGACCGTGTACAGCACCGCCATCAGCGGCGGCCCGACGGTCCGGCCGAGGCTGGACGCGCCCTGGGTCACGCCGAACGCGGCCCCCTGGTCGGCGTCGTCGGCCGAGGCGGAGACGAGCGTCGCCAGCGAGACGTTGACGAGGGCGTTGCCGAGCGAGAGCGCCGCGAGCGCGGCGAGCAGCGCGACCAGCGGGAGCGTGAGCCACCCCGGGCCGCCGAGGGCGACGCCGCCCGCGACCCGGTCGACGAGGCCGGTCGCGGGGATCGCCGCGAGCGCGACGCCGAGGACGACCGATCCGACGGCGACGAGCGTCCGCGAGGGGACGACCCGCGAGAGCCGCCCGACGAGGACGCCCTGGTTGACCGCGCCGAGGACGCCGACGTAGGTGAGGAGGAACGCCGCGGCCGTCGCGTCGTAGCCGAACGCGTCCGCGACGTACGGGATGAACATCACCTGAACGCCCGCGAACGCGACGGCGACGACGAAGTACGCGACCGTCAGCGGCCGGAGCGACGCGGAGGCGAGCGCGTCGCGGAACTGGCCGATCGCGGTCGTCCGGCGGCCGCGGGACCCCTCCGCGTCGCCCGCCGGACGCGTCCGGGTGGGCTCTTCGAGGAAGGCGAACCCGACGAGGACCGCGAGGAGGCTCATCCCCGCCGCCGCGAAGCTCGGGAGGGAGTAGGCGGTGGCCGGGACGAACGCCGGGAAGAGGGCGTCGGCGCGGGACACCACCGCGTCGGCGGCGAGGAGGCCGCCGATCGCCGGGCCGAAGACGAACCCGAGCGCGAACGAGGCGCCGACGAGGCCGAGCGCGCCCGCCCGCCGGTCGCGGGGCGTGATGTCGGCGACGTACGCCTGCGCGGCGGCGATGTTGCCGCCCATCGCGCCCGCGAGCGTCCGGGAGGCGAAAAGCACCGCGAGCGCGGCGACGGGGCCGAAGCGCGCCCCCGCGGCCCCGGCGTAGCCGAACGTCACCCACGCGACCCCCGCGGTCGCGAGCGACGCGAGGAGGACCGGCCGGCGCCCGATCCGGTCGGAGAGCCGGCCGAGCGTGGGCGCCGCGAGGAACTGCGCGAGCGAGTACGAGGCCGCGAGCAGCCCGATGAACGCGTCGCTGACGCCGAAGGACCTGACGTAGAAGGGGAGGATGGGGATCACGATCCCGAAGCCGACCAGGTCGATGAACACGACGCCGATCACGACCGCGAGCGCGCGGCGGGGGTTGGCGACGGCCGGGGATCGGTCGGGGCCTCCATCGGCCTCGGGATCGTCCCCGGTCGACACGGCCCCGGACTCCGGATGCGTCACGGTGGCGAGACGTCGCGCGGAGACTTAAACGGGCGCTACAGGTGCCGCTCGATGACGCGTTTCGCGGCCTGTCCCTTCTCCTTCCAGCCGTACCCCTCCTCGTACACGTGGCGCTTGGCGTCGACGAGCTCTTCGGGCGTCGACTCCTCGAAGCCGCCGCGGTCCCACGCGCCGGATTCGCGGAGCCACTCGATCACGTTCTCCCGGGTCTCGGGCCACGAGAGCCCGACCATCTCGTACCACGCCACCATCGCGAAGACGGCGTTGTCGTGGCAGCCGGGGACGGAGCCGTGCTCGTAGACGGTGCGCATCGGCTCGCGGGTCGGCTCGGAGACGCGCTCCTTGAACTCCGCGGCGGTGAGCAGGCGGAGGCGGTCGCCGTCCTCGACGACGCGCTGGTCGCGTCGGAGCGCCCCGAGCGCGGCCTTGTGGAGCCCGCCCCAGTCCGCCGGAATCGCGTCCCGCAGCGCCGCCTCCGAGAGCCCGTCGGGCTCCGCGGACAGCACCGACAGGAGGTCCGTGTACGCCTTCTCGACGGTCGGCCAGCTCACGCCCTCGAACTCGCAGTCGGCGTCGTGAAGGCTGTTCGTCGTCCGACAGCCGGGACACGGGTAGCGGAACGTCGGCACTGGATGGGTGTGTGCGGCCGCCGGAGTTAGGGTTTTCGCGACGGTTCGCCGGGAGCGACGCGCCGGGATCGGCACGGACGTTCGTGGGGGTTCCGAAACGTTTACTCGCCGCCCGACCGCGACTTCACACGGTATGACAAAAGTGAGTGTCATCGGTGCGGCGGGGACCGTCGGAGCCGCGGCCGGCTACAACCTCGCGTTACGCGACGTGGTCGACGAGCTCGTCTTCGTCGACATCCCGGACCAGCGCGAGACGACGATCGGCCAGGCCGCCGACGCGAACCACGGCGTCGCCTACGACTCGAACACGACCGTCCGGCAGGGCGAGTACGCGGACACCGCCGGCTCGGACGTCGTCGTCATCACGGCCGGCATCCCGCGCAAGGAGGGCCAGACCCGCATCGATCTGGCCGGCGACAACGCGCCGATCATGGAGGACATCGGCGCCTCCATCGCCGAGCACAACGACGACTTCGTCACGGTCACCACGTCGAACCCGGTGGACCTGCTCAACCGCCACCTGTACGAGGCGGGCGACCGCGACCGCCACAAGGTGGTCGGCTTCGGCGGCCGGCTCGACTCCGCGCGCTTCCGCTACGTCCTCTCCGAGCGCTTCGACGCGCCCGTCAAGAACGTCGAGGCGACGATCCTCGGCGAGCACGGCGACGCGCAGGCGCCCGTCTTCTCGAAGGTCCGCGTCGACGGCCGCGACCCGTCGTTCGACGCCGACGAGAAGGAGGAGATCCTCGCGGACCTCCAGGAGTCCGCGATGGACGTGATCAGCCGGAAGGGCGCCACGCAGTGGGGGCCCGCGACCGGCGTCGCGCACACCGTCGAGGCGATCCTCAACGACACCGGCGAGGTGCTCCCCTGCTCCGTCGTGCTCGACGGCGAGTACGGGTACGAGGACACCGCGCTCGGCGTGCCCGCGAAGCTGGGCTCGAACGGCGTCGAGGAGGTCGTCGAGTGGGACCTCGACGAGTACGAGTCGGAGCTGCTCGACGAGGCCGCAGAGAAGCTCTCCGAGCAGTACGAGAAGATCGCGTAGGGCGCCTCTCGGAATCGATCGCCGCCAGCCACCGGATTTTTACCGCTGCCGCGCGCTCCTCGGAGCATGAACCGCGCCGAGATCGACACCGACGACCTCCTGAAGGTCGTGCTGCTGCTCGTCGTCGTGTGGCTTCTCCTGGAGATCGTCGGGGCCGTCCTCGATATCGCCTTCTGGCTGCTCGACGCCATCCCGACGCTGATCGGGGTCGCGCTCGTCGTCCTGATCGCCTTGCACCTCACCGATCGGATCTGAGGCGGGCGGCGACGTGTTCAGCCTCAACGTCCCGCTGCCGCCCGCGGTGGACCGGCTCGCGACCGATCTCCACCCGAAACGAACGGGGTTCGACAGGGTGCGCGAGCGGCGCACGCTCGTCTGTAAGCGGTTCGGGGTCGGAGACGTGCGAGACGGAGACGAAGAGACCGGCGAGCGAGGCCCTCCGCCCCGACAGGAGGCCGTCGACCGCCTGCGCGAGCGACTTCGCCGCCCCCTCGCCGCGGTCGAGCCCTTCGAGGTCGCCGTGACCGGCGTCGACGTCTTCGACGCGCCGCGGTCGGGGTCGCGGCCGGTGGTGTACTTGGCCGTCGAGAGCGACGAGCTGGTTCGGGTTCACCGGCGGCTCTGTGACGCGTTCGGCGCGGTCGAGGGGATCGAGGGCGACGACTACGTGCCGCACGTCACCCTGGCGCGCGGCGGGAATCCGGGACCGGGCGTCGTCGCCGACCTCGTCGACGCCGAGTTCGAGCCGGTCCGGTGGCGGGTCCACGCGCTCGACGTGTGGGACCCGGAGTTCCGGGAGGTCGCGGCGAGCGTCGATTTATAAGTGATCGATTTCGGGGTGTCGGCGACTACCTCCAAAGCCCCAGCCGATCGGTTATAAATAACTGATAGCGGATCAGCCGCGACCACCTTCAAAGCCCCAGCCGCGAGAACTCGCGCACCTCGCTGCGCGCTTCAGTCGCTCGCTTCGCTCGCTCCTTCCAGTGCTTACGTCGGTGTGCTTCGTCCTCGCGGCTGCCCCTTTGAGTCCCACTCCACCCCACACCGCAACCGCGCCTCACACCTCCCCAGCCTCGTCAGCCGGCCTCCGCTTCGCTCCGGCCGGCTGACTCCCTCGCGCGTGCTCCTCGCGTCCTTCGGACGCTCGGAGGCACGCGCCGACCGGACAAGGGTACTGTATATAAATNTCGCTCCGGCCGGCTGACTCCCTCGCGCGTGCTCCTCGCGTCCTTCGGACGCTCGGAGGCACGCGCCGACCGGACAAGGGTACTGTATATAAATGAGCGACGGCCGCGACCGACTACGCGTCGTCGACCCCGTTAGGCTCCTCGACCGCGTGATGCGGCCCCACCGGCCCGTGGGTCGGGCAGACGCCGGCGATGGGAGTCGCGTTGAGACAGCAGGCGCGCTGCTGGCCCGCGACGAGGCCCTTCGAGAGCGGTTCGCCGCAGCGGGCGCAGTACGCGTCGGCCCCGCCGTCGGGCGCGTCCGCTGTCGCCCTTTCGTCGGCGCCGGTCATCCCTCAGCGCTCGCGGATCCGCATCGGCACCGGGTGGTTCGGGTGCATCGTCAGCGACCCGCGCAGGGCGAGGCTCGGCCCCTCGTAGTCGAGTTCGAACCGCGAGCAGACGGTCGCGAGGATGATCTTCGCCTCGAGCAGCGAGAACGCCTTCCCGATACAGTGGCGCGGGCCGCCGCCGAACGGGAAGTAGGCGAACCGGGGCCGTTGGCTCCGGCGCTCGGGCGTCCAGCGGTCGGGGTCGAACGCCTCGGGGTCGTCGTACCAGCGCTCGGACCGGTGGATCACCCACTGGGAGACCATCAACGCCGACCCCTCGGGGATCCGGTAGCCCCCCAGTTTCACGTCGAGCTTCGGCTCGCGGAACAGGGTGTAGACGGGCGGGTAGAGCCGCATCGACTCGTTGAGGACGCGCTCGGTGTAGTCCATGTCGCGGACGGCGCCCGCGGTCAGGGACCCGCCGCTCACGGCTTCCTCGGCCTCGCCCTCGACCCGCTCGCGGGCCTCGGGATGGTTCGAGAGGAGGTAGAAGGCGTAGGTGAGCGCGAGCGCGGTGGTGTCGTGGCCGGCGAGCAGCATCGTCACCAGCTCGTCGCGGAGGTTCTCGTCGGTCTGCTCGCCGCGGTCGCGGGCGCGGAGCAGGACGGAGAGCAGGTCCATCGGGAGGTCGGCGTCGGGGTCCCCGGGCGGGCCGCGGACGCCGGTCCCGTCCGGGCCGGCGGGGTCGACGCTCGGGTCGCGCTCCGTGCCGCGGCGGCGCTCGACGATGCCGTCGATCACCGATTCGAGCGTGTCGATGGCGGCGTCGAACTCGCGGTTCTCGCGGGTCGGCAGCCAGTCCGGGATCAGGTACCGGCGGGGGTCGGGCTCGAACCGGGCGCCGAGCGGTTCGAGGTTCTCCTGGACCGTCTTCACCTCCTCGTCGTCGATGTCGGCGCCGAACATCGCCGTGACGATGATCTTCACGGTGAGCCGCGCCAGCTCCAGCTGGAGGTCGACGACGTCGCCGTCCTCCCAGTCGGCGACGTGCGACTCGGCGTGGTCGGCCATCACGCCGGCGAGCGCGCCGATGCGGCGGTTGTGGAACGCGGGGTTCGCCAGCTTCCGCTGGCGCTGCCACGTCTCGCCCTCGCTCATGAGGAGGCCGTCGCCGAGCAGCGTGTCCATCGCGTCGTCGCCGAACTGGGGCTTCCGGTAGCGCTCGGCGTCGGCGACGAGCACGCGCTCGACGTCGGCGGGGTTCGTGAGCAGGTACGTCTCTCTCGGGCCGAGGTCGAGCCGCACCACGTCGCCGTAGCTGTCGGCGCAGGCGCGCAGGAAGCCGAACGGGTCGTCAGCGAACTGGCGACCGTTGCCGAACAGGGGGTCGCCCAGCGGTCCGGGCGGGGTAACGGACATACGATTTCTGGGGGTTGAGCGGGGTTAAACGTTCGGCAGGGGGAGAACGAAGCGCGAGAAAGGAAGGAAACCGGACGGGATCGGGGGCGTCGGAGCGCGGCAAGCGCGGAGCGTCGGAGCGTTACCGCGCGTCGAGCTGCTCGACCCGGGCGATCAGCTCGTCGACGGCCGCCTCCTGGTCGTCGGTGGCGTCGACGATGCGCTCGGTCGCGTCCTCGGTGCGGTCGGAGCGCTCGCGCACCGCCTCCAGCGACGAGGTGAGCTCCTCGACGGTCGCGGCCTGGTCGTCGGTGGTGCGCGCGACCTCGGCGACGCCCGCGGCCGCCTCGTCGACGGCGTCGGCGATCTCCTCCAGCGAGTCGAGGACCGTCTCGATCTCGGTGCCCGCGTCCTCGATGCGGTCGTGGGAGCGCTCGACGGCGGTCGTGGTCTCCGCGGACTGTGCCTGCAGCTTGTCGAGGCTCTCAGTGATCTCCTCGGTGTAGCCGCGGGTCTCGTCGGCGAGCTTCTTGACCTCCTCGGCGACGACCGCGAAGCCGTCGCCGCCCTCGCCGGCGCGGGCGGCCTCGATGTTGGCGTTGAGGGCGAGCAGGTTCGTCTGCTCGGCCACGTCGGAGATGACCTCGATGACCTCCTCGATGTCGTCCATGCGCTCGGAGAGCGCGCCGACGCTCTCGACGAGCTCGTCGCCGATCTCGACGACGTCCTCGGTCGCCTCGCGGGCGTCCTCGCTCGCGTCGAGCCCCTCGTCGGCGGCGTCGGCCGCCGCGACCGCGGCGGAGTCGACCTCGTCGGCCGTCGCGGCGACCTCCTCCATCCCCGCGGAGAAGGACTGCATCTCGGAGACGCTCTCTTCGAGGAGCTCGTTCTGCTCGTCGACGTTCTCGGCGATGTCGGCGGCCGCGGCGCTCGCCTCCTCGACGGTCTCGTCGAGGTCGCGCGCCTTCTCGTGGACCCCCGAGGAGAGCTGGTCGAGGTTCTCGGCCATCTGATTGACGACGTCGATGACGCGGACCAGGTCGGCGCTGAGGTGCTCGAAGGAGTCGCGGCGGCTCGCGCGGGCGTCGAGGTTCCCCTCGCCGATCGCCTCCGCGGTCTCCCGGACCTCGGCGACCAGCTCGCCCGTGGCGTCGCGCTGGTTCACGTTCTCCGTCCGGTCGACGACGACCTCGGTCACGCCGACGAGCTCTCCGGTCTCCTCGTCGTACATCGCGGTCGCGGTGAACTCGATGTGCCGCTCGTCGCCGTGGCGGTCGACCATCGTGCTGGTGTCGCGGTAGCGGTTGCGGCCGGCCTCGCGACGCTCGACGCCGTGGACCTCGTCGGCGGTGTCCGGCACGTCGAGCACCTTGTCGGCGAGCGTGTCGGCTCGGCGGCCGTCGGGGTAGAACAGCTCCGAGACGTGGTCGTGACCGACCGCCTCCTCGCGCTCGACGCCGGTGAGCGACGCGATCGCCTCGTTCCACTCCGCGACGTTCCCCTCGCAGTCGAGGATGAACGTCGGGACGCTGGTGGCGTTGAACACCTGCTGGAAGCCGGCGCCCGCGAGCGTCGCCGCGCGGTTCACGCCGTCGGCGTCGGTGAACGTGTGGTCGCCGGTCTGGTCGGCGGCGTCAGTCGGTGTCCCGCCGGCCGATCCGGCGGAGTCGGGTCCGTTCTCGACGACGACGCCCCCGTCGGGGACAGACCGAGAGTCGGTCCCCCGTCCGAGTAGCCGCCGCAGACGCTCGCGAAGTCCCGTCATGTCTACGTCACCGTCTCCCAACCGTCATCATAAACCGCACGTCCCGGTATTCGAGTTTGATAATCAGAGGGGCCGGGCGGCGGCGGGGACGGCCCGCAGCGGGGACGGCCCGCGGCGGCGAGTCGAGAGCGCCGGGCCCGCAGCGTTCAATGGCGTCGGGCGGCTACGGCGATCCGAGACCGATGGACGCCGACGCGGTGCGCGAGCGGGCCCGAGACCTCCCGACGGAGCCGGGGGTCTACCAGTTCCGGGCGGGCGAGACGACGCTGTACGTCGGGAAGGCGCTCGACCTCCGCGACCGGGTGCGGTCGTACGCGGACCCGCGCTCGGGGCGCATCCGCGGGATGGTCGAGCGCGCCGACCGGATCGAGTTCGCGGTCACCGACACGGAGACGCAGGCGCTGCTGCTGGAGGCGAACCTCATCAAGCGGCTGCGGCCGCGGTACAACGTCCGGCTGAAGGACGACAAGTCGTACCCCCTGGTCGCCTTCTCGGACCACGAGGTACCCAGAATCGAAGTGACCCGCGACCCCGAGGCGGGCGCGGTCGCGTACGGCCCGTTCACCGACGTTGGCCGCGTCGAGACCGTGGTGAAGGCGGTGCGGGATGTGTACGGCCTCCGCGGCTGCTCGGACCACAAGTACGAGGGGCGCGACCGCCCCTGCCTCGACTACGAGATGGGGATCTGCTCGGCGCCGTGCACCGGCGAGATCTCCCCCGAAGAATACGCCGAAGACGTCGCCGCCGCACGGCGCTTCTTCGAGGGAGAGACCGGCGTCCTCGCGGACCCCCTGCGCCGCCGGATGGAGGCCGCGGCGGAGGCGAACGAGTTCGAGCGCGCCGCGAACCTCCGCGACCGCCTCGAGGCCGTCGAGGCGTTCCACGGCGAGGGCGGCGAGGCCGTCAGCGACCGGAGCGACGACCGCACCGTCGACGTGCTGGCGGCCGCGGTCGAGGGCGACACGGCCCGCGTGGCCCGGCTCCACAGCGAGCGCGGCCAGCTCGTCGACCGGAGCCGGCACCGACTCGACGCCGCGGCGGTGGAGGACGTGGACGGCGGCTCCTCGTCCGCCGACGCCAACACCCCCGCGGCCGTCCTCGCGGCGTTCCTCGCGCAGTACTACGCCGAGCGGGAGTTCCCGGACGCGGTCCTCCTCGCGGAGCGCCCCGCGGACTCGGACGTGGTCGACTGGCTGGAGGGCGAGGGGGTCGCGGTCCGGGTCCCGGGCGCCGGCCGCGAGGCGAAGCTCGTCGAGCTGGCGCTGAAGAACGCCCGGAAGCGCGGCGGGCGCGACGACCCCGTGGGCGCGCTCGGCGAGCGCCTCGGGATCGACCGCCCCGAGCGGATCGAGGGGTTCGACGTGAGCCACGCGCAGGGGACCGCCGTCGTCGGCTCCGACGTGTGCTTCGTCGACGGGTCGGCCGAGACGGCCGACTACCGCCGGAAGAAGCTCACCGAGCGCAACGACGACTACGCGAACATGCGGGAGCTGATCCGGTGGCGCGCCGAGCGCGCGGTCGAGGGGCGGGACGACCGCCCCGACCCCGGCCTCCTCCTGATCGACGGCGGCGACGGACAGCTGGGCGCCGCCCGCGACGCGCTCGCGGAGACGGGCTGGGACGTGCCCGTCGTCGCCCTCGCGAAGGCCGAGGAGCTGGTCGTCACCCCGACCGGCACCCGGCGGTGGGACGACGACGCCCCAGAGCTCCACCTGCTCCAGCGCGTGCGCGACGAGGCGCACCGCTTCGCCGTCTCCTACCACCAGACCGTCCGCGACGAGGTGGCGACCGTCCTCGACGACGTGCCCGGCGTCGGCCCCGAGACCCGACGACGACTGCTCCGGCGGTTCGGCTCGGTCGAGAACGTCCGCGACGCCTCGCGAGACGACCTCACCGACGTCGACGGCGTCGGGGACGCGACCGCCGACACGCTCCGCGAGCGTTTATAAATAGGTCCACGGTGGCGCGTGCCGGCGAGCGGCCGGAGCGAAGCGGAGGCCGCGAGTCGCACGCGCGAGGGACGCCGTGAGCGACGGGCGACCGAAGGGAGCCCGGAGCGAACGGCGAGGCTGGGGAGGCGTGAGGCTGCGGTGCGGTTGCGGTCGGGCGGGACTCGAAGGGGCAGCCGGCGAGGCGGGGGCTTTGGAGGTGTTCGCGGTCGATCCACGGTGACTTATTTATAAGCAAGTGGCTGGGGATTTGGCGGTGTTCACCGCCGATCCGTAATAAACTATTTATAAACCATCATCCACAACGCCTCACCCGTAATGCGCGCGTTCTTCGCCGTCGACCTCCCGGACTCCCTCGCGCCGGCCGTCGCGGAGGCACAGGCCCCATTCGCGGACGCGTCGGGCGTCAACCCGGTCGACCCCGAACAGGCGCACGTGACGCTGAAGTTCCTCGGCGATGTCGGCGGACGCGACGACGAGACCGAACCGACGGTCGACGACGTGATCGCGGCCGGCGAGCGCGCCGTCGACCGCGCCGGCGTCGCCCCATTTAAATGCGCCGTCGCCGGCCTCGGCGTCTTCCCGAACCGCGAGTACGTCTCGGTCGTCTGGACCGGCGTCGACAGCGGGGCCGAGGCGCTCACCGCGCTCCACGAGGCCCTCGAAGCGGAGACGACCGCGCTCGGCGTCGACCCCGCCGACCACGAGTTCACGCCGCACGTCACGCTGGCCCGGGTCGAGAACGCGACCGGCGCGGAGGCGGTCCGCGACGCGCTCGACGCCGAGCGGCCCGAGGTCGGGACGCTCTCGGTCGACGAGATCCGACTGGTGAAATCGACGCTGACCGAGTCGGGACCCGAGTACGACGTCGTCCGGGAGTTCGACCTCGGGTGAGGCGAGCCGACACGCGCCGCCGGTGAGATTCTCACCGCTGATAGCCGCGGCCGTACGTTTAACGTACCGGATCGGTGAGGGGTTCACAGATGGACGACGGGCCGCGAACGGTGGGAAGCGCGGGGTCGACGGAGAGCGGCCGTGCCGGGCGCGACGGCAGTGCCGGGCGCGACGGCGACGGCCCTCCCGACCGCGGGCGCACGGACGGGGGTCGCTCCCCGGCGGTGGCGCGGCTCGGCCGCCGGTTCGACGCGTCGACGCGACGCGAGGCGGCCGAAGCGCTCGGCAACCCCTCCAGTTCGATGAGCGCCGACGCGAGCCGGATCGTCGAGGCGCTGTTCTCGACCGCGCTCGACGACCCCGACGAGGCCGTCCGCGCGGCGGCGATCGAGTCGCTGTACTTCCACGGCGACGACCACGTCGATCGGCTGGCGCGCCGGATCACAGAGCGGCGGGGCGGCGGCGCAGGCGGGGCGAACGGCGCGGGCAGCGGGTCACGGGCGGCAGGGCCCGGCGTCGCCGAGACGTTCTCGCGCTGGCTGGAACACGACCGGGCCGCGTATCGGATGCTCGGCGCGACCGGGCTGTCGGCCGTCGGCGGCGAGGGGGCCGCGCCCCGGCTCCGCGAGGCGTTCGACGACGACGACGCTCGGGTCCGCGCTCGGGCCGTCAGGGGGTACGCGCGAGTCGGCGGCGAGGCGGTCGAGGCGATCCGACCGCTGGTGAACGCACCGAACGACCTCGTGCGCGGCGCCGCGGTCGACGCGCTCGTCGCGATGGACAGCGACGACGCGGTCGAACTGCTGGCGCTCGCGGCGCGTCGCGGCAGCGAGCGGCTCCGGCTCGCCGTCGTCGACCGACTTGATGCGCTCGACCGGCGGGACGCGACCGGGGTGTTGATCGGGTCGCTGCGCGACCCCTCGGAGACGGTCAGCCGGGCGGCCGCGAGGTCCGTCGCCGCGGTGACCGCCGAGGCGGAGGCGGTCCCCGCGGGCGACGTTCGCGACCGCCTCCTCGCCGAGCGACCGTTCGAGACCGACGGCCTGCTCGCGGTGTTCCGGGCGGTCGCCGCGGAGCGGACCGCGTCCGGCCGGACCGGGAAGAGCGGAGGAGCGCCCGATCGGCCGCGAGAGGCCGTCGACGCCGAGACGAGGCGGTACGCGGCGTGGCTGTACTGCGAGCTCCTCGAAGCGGCCGACCCGGACGCGGCCGACCGGTCGGCGGCCGTCGAGTGGCTGATCGACACGCTCGACCACCGCGACCGGCTGGTGGCGGACCTCGCCGCGGCCTACCTGCCGCGGATCGTCTCGGCGGCCGCGACCGAGGAGGCGCCCTCAGAGGGCGCGACCGAGTCCCCGCTCGGCGTCGACGTCGAGCGGCGGCTGCGCGCGCTCGCGAGCGACGAGACCGCCTCGGAGAGCGCCCGCGAGCGCGCCAGGGCGGTGTTGCGGCGGTTCAAGCGGGCCGTCGTCGAGGCGGCCGCGGACCGCCACGTGGAGTACGTCTACGTCCGCTGGCCCGCGGACTACACCGAGAGCTACAGCGAGTGACCGAGCGACGAGACGGCGGGGGACCGGGCGTCCGCAGACGCGGACGCGGACGCGCCGGCGGAGCCCGCACCGGCCGCCGCGGCGGCGCGAAGCCGGGAGTTACGGCCGGCGGACGAATCGGCCGTCGTCGACCGCGACCCGCAGGTCGATCGTCTCGTCGAGGAAGTTCAGGACGGTGGCGACGTTGGGGTCCGCGTCGGCGTCGACGTACAGCTGTAACGCGCCGCCCGCGTCGTCGAGGCGCGCGGCGAGCATGCGGACGAACGCCACCGCCCGTTCGACGTCGAAGGAGGCGACGATCTGGTGGAAGACGCTCACTTCCAGCGAGATGCGCTCGCCGGGCTCGTGGTTGGCGTCGAGGATCCGCGAGACCGTCTCGCCGACCTCGTCCGGGGAGAGACGCGGGTCGAGCTCGACGATTTCGGCGTTGCGTCCCTCGAAGTCGACGTCGGGCGTCGCCTCGAAGTCGTACTCGCCGGTCGAGACGATAACCGTCCGCCGGGGCCACGCGTCGAGGGCCCCGTCGAGCGCGCGCACCAGCCGCTCCGGGGTGGGAGTCACGGCCACCGCCAGCCCCGCGGCGCCGTGGAAATGCGCCCGGAGCGGGTCGGCCTCGTCGCCGGCGGCCGGCCCGTCGACGCGGACGACGCCGTCCCAGCCCACCAGGTCCGCCACGTGAGCCCCGCCGGCGATCCGGTCGGCCACGTGCTCGTGGAGGTGCGTCTTGAACTCGGCGACGGCCCCGTCAGTGTCGTAGGCGGTCTTGGCCGTGGCGCAGTACGGACAGTCCCAACTCACGCGGAAGTCCGACTTCGAGAGGGCGTCGGAGTGGTGCGCGAGCAGGTGCGAGCCCGTCACCTCGGCCATCTCCGACCGGTCCCGCGTCCACGCGACGAACCCGCACCGGTCACACGCCCAGCGGCTCACCATGGTCGAGAACGTACCTCACGAGACCCGTCGGAAGTACATGTATGTTGTGTTACGTGTGGCCGGCCGCCGCGCGCGGCGGGCTCGGCGGGCGCGACGGGCGCGACGACGGCGGTCACGCGGAATCGACCGACCCGTCGCCGTCGACCGCCCCCGACGCGAACCCGTTCTCGTCGGCGTGTTCCACGCGGACCCGAGTGACCCGCGTCGCGGTCGCACCGGTGACGGCGAGCGTGACGTCGCCGACCGCGACGCGGTCGCCCTCGGACGGCAGCCGGCCGAGCTGTCTGGTTATCAGGCCCGCGACGGTCTCGGCGCCCGCGTCCGCGGGCAGCGCGAGCCCGAGCGTCTCGTTGAGGTGGGCCACCGTCGTCCACCCGCGGACCACGGCGGCGTCGGGCGCGACCACGTCGACGGCGTCCGTCTCCCACCGCCCGACCAGCTCGCCGACCACCTCCTCGAAGAGGTCCTCCAGCGTCGCGATCCCGACGACCGCGCCGTGTTCGTCGACGACGATCACCATCCGCGCCTCGCTCGCGCGCATCTCCGCGAACAGCTCGTCGAGCGGCTTCGTCTCGGGGACGAACGTCGGCTCGCTGAGGACGCTCGCGAGGTCGGCGCCCGTCTCCTCGGCGCGGATCGCGTCGCGGACGTCGAGGACGCCGATCACGTCGTCGCGGTTCTCGCCGTACACCGGCATCCGGGTGACGCCCTCGCTCGCGGCCCGCGAGAGCGCGTCCGCCGGCGTCGCCGTCCGCGGGAGCGCGACCACGTCGGTCCGGGGGACCATCACCGCGTCGACGGTCGTGGTCTCCAGATCGAGGACGCCGCGGATCATCGCGCCCTCGTCGGGGTCGAGCGCGCCCGCGGCCTCGCCCGACCGCACGAGCGTCGCGATCTCCTCGCGGGTGAGGTACGACTCGATCGCGGACTCGCCCCCCGTGAAGCGGTTGACGACCCCGGAGAGCGCCTCGAACACGTACAGGACGGGGCGGAGGACGCGCTGGATCGCGACGACGATCCGCGAGACGCGGAGCGCGTGCCGCTCGGCGTTGGCGACCGCGTACGACTTCGGCGCGATCTCGCCGAAGACGATGACGAAGAGCGAGGTGACGAGCGTCGACCCCGTGGCCGCCTCGCCGCCGGAGAAGCCGAACCGGACGAACACCGCGGTCGCGACCGACGCCGCGGCGATGTTGGCGACGTTGTTGCTCACGAGGGCCGTGACGAGGAAGCGGTGCGAGTCGTCGCGCAGCGCCGACAGCGCCCGGGCGCCGGGGACGTCGGTCGCGACGAGCGAGTCGATCCGGTGGGTCGGCACGGAGAACACCGCGAGTTCCGAACTGGAGAAGAAGGCGCTCACCGCGGTCAGCGCGAGGATGGCGCCGACGCCGACGAACGCGATCGTGAGGTCCATACCGTCACATGCGGGCGGGTATAAAAGGGAGTACCGACGCCGCAGATACCCACGAACGCGCATTCTCCACCGGAAACGGAGGGGTCGATACACACGAGCGCGGATCCGTTCGGGCGGCAAAACGGCGCGATTCGGAAAGCGTTAACCCCGCGCCGCGGGTGCGTTTCGACATGAAGGTACTCGTGACCGACCCCATCGCGGACGCGGGGTTGGACCGACTCAGAGACGCCGGCCACGAGGTCGTCACCGACTACGAGAGCGAGGGGGAGGCGTTGCTCGACGCCGTCGCCGACGCGAACGCGCTGATCGTGCGGTCCGGGACCGACGTGAACGAGGCCGTCTTCGAGGCCGCGACCGAGCTGGTCATCGTCGGCCGCGCCGGCATCGGCGTCGACAACATCGACATCGAGGCCGCCACCGACCACGGCGTCATCGTCGCGAACGCGCCCGAGGGGAACGTCCGCGCCGCCGCCGAGCACACCGTCGCGATGACGTTCGCCGTCGCGCGCTCGATCCCGCAGGCCCACGGCCGCCTCGTCGGCGGCGAGTGGGCGAAAGGCGAGTTCCTCGGCACCGAGGTGAACAACAAGACGCTCACCATCGTCGGGCTCGGCCGCGTCGGCCAGGAGGTCGCCAAGCGCCTCGACTCGCTCGGGATGGACCTCGTCGTCTACGACCCGTACATCTCCGAGGAGCGCGCCGACCGGATGGGCGCCGAGCTCGTCGAGGACCTCCACGACGCGCTCGCGGCCGGCGACTTCGCGACGATCCACACCCCGCTCCTCCCCGAGACGGAGGGGATGATCGGCGAGGCCGAGCTGGCACAGCTGGAGGGCGGCTACCTCATCAACTGCGCCCGCGGCGGCATCGTCGACGAGGGCGCGCTCGCCGAGGCGGTCGACGACGGCGTCCTCGCGGGCGCCGCGCTCGACTCCTTCGCGGAGGAGCCGCTCCCGCAGGACTCGCCGCTGCTCGACGTCGAGGAGATCGTCGTGACCCCCCACCTCGGCGCCTCGACGGAGGCGGCCCAGGAGAACGTCGCGGTCGACACCGCGGAGGCCGTCCTCGCGGCGTTCGACGACGAGCCCGTCCTGACCGCGCTCAACGCGCCCTCCGTCGACGAGAGCGCGTTCCCGCGGATCGAGCCGTACATCAACGTGGCCGAGACCGCCGGAAAGGTGGCCGCACAGCTGCTCGACGGCCGTATCACCGAGGTGGAGGCCACCTACGAGGGCGACATCGCCGCGGAGGAGGTCGACCTCGTCACCGCGAGCGCGCTGAAGGGCGTCTTCGAGCCGCTGGAGTGGCAGGTGAACGCGGTGAACGCGCCGCGGCTCGCGGAGGAGCGCGGCATCGAAGTGACCGAGTCGAAGACGCGACAGACCGACGACTTCCAGAGCCTCGTCCGCGTCACCGTCCGCAACGGCGACGACGAGATCGCGGTCGAGGGGACGCTGTTCGCGGGCGAGGACGCCCGCATCGTCCGGATCGACGGGTTCCGTGTCGACGCGGTCCCGTACGGCCACATGCTCGTCGCGCGCAACACCGACGAGCCCGGCGTCATCGGCCTCATCGGCACCGTCCTCGGCGACCACGACGTGAACATCGCCGGGATGTTCAACGGCCGCGAGACGCAGGGCGGGGAGGCGCTCACCGTCTACAACCTCGACTCGGCCGTCCCGGACGCGGCGGTCGAGGAGCTGCTCGCGGACGATCGGGTCGTCGAGATCACCGAGATCACGCTGGACGGCGCAGACGGGCGCGCCGACGAGTAGCGCGCCCGGTCGGCTATTTTTCCGTCGCGAGCGGCTCCGAGGGCGTGGCGAGCGCGTCCGGGTCGGCGACGATGGGCGCCGCGACCTCAGCGACCGGTCGGTCGCCGAAGCCGACGACGAACGCCGCGCCGTCGCCGACGGCCATCGCCCCCGCGTCGGGGACCGCGTCCGTCTCCCCGCGACCCCGCCCGGCGGCGACAGTCCACCCGTGCGACGCGGCGAGCGTCGCGACGGACGCGAGGCCGATCCCCGTGCCGTCGTCGGCGGTCGTGTAGCCGCGGTCGAAGGCCCGGTCGCGCTCCGCCGGCGGGATCCCGGGGCCGTCGTCGACGACCGCGAAGCCCCCGTCGAGCGCGACGGCGGTCACGGCCGGGTCGGGACCGGCGTGGACCGCCGCGTTCCGGAAGAGGTTCTCAAGGACGCTGCGCACCGCCGCCCTGTCCGCGACGTACGACTCGTCGCCCGCGACCGTCAGCGTCGCGGCCGCCGTCTCCGCGGTCCGCCACGCGTCCTCGGCCAGCGTCGCGAACCGGAACGACTCGGCGTCGGTGTCGGGGTCCGGGTGGTCGACGGCCGCGAGCGTCTCGTCGACGATCTCGAATATCCGGTCGTGAGCCCCCTCGACGCGCTCGATCGCCGCCTCGTCGCCCCCGGTCGCGAGGTCCGTGAACCCGTCCGCGACCGCCAGCGGGTTCTTGATGTCGTGCGCCAGCGCGTGCGTCAGCGTCTGGAGCCGGTCGTTCGCCACCTCCAGATCCCGCCGGTTGCGCTCCGAGTCGGTCACGTCCCGCAGCAGCAGCACCGTGCCCTGCGAGCGGCTACCGAGCGTCGGGAGCGGGACGGCCGAAAGCGAGACGAAGCGGGTCTCCCCGTCGACCTCGACGCGCAGCGGCTCGTCTGGGGCCTCCCCGCGCCGGTACGCGGCGCGGACCTCTGGGGCGCTCGACAGCGCGTCGGCGACCGTCGCGCCGACCGCGACGTCGTCGCCGAGCCACGCGCGCGCCGCCGGGTTCGTGTCCGCGATCCGACCGCTCCGGTCGACGACGACGATGGGGTCCGGGATCGCCTTCAGGGTCACCTGCCGGGCGACGGGCGTCACGCCGAGCGTCGGCCCGCGCCGGAGCGCGGCCGTGAAGGCGACGCCCGTGAGCACGAACAGGAGTTCGGGCCGGAACGCGGGCCCGCCCCCGAGGACGACGAACTGCGCGGCCCACGGCGCGCCGGCGCCGACGAGCAGCAGCCCCGCGGAGGTGCGGAACGCGGGCGCCGAGTCGTACACGCCGTACGCGAGCGTCGCGAACGTCGCGACGAGCAGGAGCTGCGAGTAGAGCCAGCCGGCCCACCACGCCGGGCCGAGCTCCCGGACCAGCACCGTTCCGGAGCCGAACGCGACGACGTCGGTGCCGGCCCGGACCAGCCCGTGGTAGTCGTTCGTCCAGCTCAGCAGCGTCAGCGCGGCGAGCGGGGCAGCCAGGACGAGCAGCCGGCGCCGCGAGATCCACGCGTCGTAGCCGAGGTACGACGCGACGAACGCGACCGCCGCGACCGGGACGACGGCGGTCGCGGGGTACTGGACGTTGAGCCAGAACACCTTGCCGGCCTCGGTCGCCGCGACCGCCTCGCCGAACAGCCCGGCGGACCACCAGAAGATCGCGCCCATGAACGCGGCCGCGGCGAGCCCGCCCGGCTCGTCGCGGTACTCGAACGCGGCCGCGGTGGCGCCGGCGGCCACGGTCGCGGCGAGCGCGGCGAGCGGCGCCGTCAGCGAGACGTCTATCAACTTGTTTGTTGTTCAATACGCTACTATATAATACAAACCGTCGGCGTATCGCGCCTGAATATCGGCGGCGCGGCCCGCGCGCGACGCGTCGAACCCGGGCGACCGGCGGGGCCAGAGGTCGGCGACCCGTCGGAGAGGTATGTTTATGAACTATCATTAAGAACGCTGATCTGTATGGTGGAAGCTGAGGTCCACGTCATCGACCGCGGCGGGTTGTACTGCGATATGAACTACATGATGGAGGCGAACACTATCGGGAGCCACGACGAACCCAACCCCGACACCGAGTACGGGGAGATCCCGGTGTGGAACCTCGTCATCGATCACCCGGAGGCGACGGTCCTCTGGGACACCGGATCGCACCACGACGCCGCCGACGGCCACTGGCCGGAGGGGCTCGTTCAGGCGTTCTATCCGCACGACGCGAGCGAGCACCGCCTCGACGACGACTTGGAGGACGCGGGCTACTCGCTCGACGACATCGACGCGGTGTTCCAGAGCCACCTCCACCTCGACCACGCCGGTGGCCTGGAGTTCTTCGCGGGCACCGACACGCCAGTGTACGTCCACGAGGAGGAGCTGAAGTTCGCCTACTACAGCGCGAAGACCGACGAGGGGAGCAGCGCGTACGTCCTCGACGACTTCGACCACGACCTGAACTGGCGGGTCCTCCACCGCGACCGCGAGGAGCGCTTCGCCGACCTGGAGTTCGTCCGCTTCCCCGGCCACACGCCCGGGCTCACCGGCTCGGTGATCCACCTCGACGACGAGGGGACGCTGGTGTTCACCGGCGATCAGGTGTACATGGACGAGAACTACGAGGCGGGCACGCCGCTCGGCGGGCCCCTCGTCTGGGGGAAGACGGAGTGGGCAGAGAGCCTGAACCGGATCCGCGAGCTGGAGCGACGTCACGACGCCGAGGTCGTGTTCGGCCACGACCCCGAGCAGTTCGAGGCGATCCAACCGGGGTGGGGTGTGTGAGCTACGAGCGCTCCGTCTCCGCCGACCCGCACGAGCTCTCGCCGGAGACGGTCTGGGAGGTCCAGATGCCGGCGGTCCGCGTGGGGGCGGGCGCGGCCGACGAGCTCGGCTACCAGCTCGGTCAGCTCGGGCTCGACGGCGACGAGCGCGGGCTGATCGTCACCGACTCGGACCTCGTCTCGCTGGGCCACGTCGACCGCGTCGCGGACGAGCTGGCGGCCGACGGCCTCGACGTCGACGTGTACGACGGGGTCGAGCGCGAGCCCAGCGTCGAGGCGGTCGGGGAGTGTATCGCGTTCGTCCGCGAAGAGATGGGCGAGGACGGGTACGACTTCTACCTCGGGTTGGGCGGCGGGAGCTGTATGGACACCGCGAAGGCGACCCGGGCCGTCATCGCGAACGGCGGCGACGTGCTCGACTACGTGGCCGCGCCGACGGGCGCGGGCGAGGACCTCACCGAGTCGGGCCCGCCGCTGATCCTGTTGCCGACGACGGCGGGGACGGGCTCCGAGATCTCCCCCGTCGCGATCCTCTCGGTGCCCGAGAAGGACATCAAGGAGGGGATCTCCAGCCCGCACGTCCGCGCCGACGCCGCGGTGCTCGACCCGACGCTCACCACGACGCTGCCGCCGGACCTCACGGCGAAGACCGCGATGGACGCGCTCGGCCACGCGATCGAGGGGTACACTACTCACCGGTACGACGACCTGCTCCGCCCCGAGGACCCCGCCGACCGCCCGGTGTACGCCGGCCGCACCGGCTTCACGGAGATGTTCAGCGAGAAGGCGATCGACCTGCTCTCCTCGAACGTGCGCCGCGTCGTCAACAACGGCGACGACGTCGAGGCGCGCGGCGCGATGCTGAAGGGCGCGCTGTTCGGCGCGATCGCCGGGCTCACCGCCGGCGCGAGCCTCGCGCACGCGATGGCGTACCCCGTCGGTAACAACTACCACACCTATCACGGGGAGACGATCGCGGCGCTCACGCCCGCGAGCACCCTCGGCTACAACGTCGCCAGCGACCCGCCGCGGTTCGCGAAGGTGGCGGAGATGCTCGGCGCCGACACCTCGGGGATGAGCACCCGGGAGGCCGCCGACGAGGCCCGAGAGGAGTTCGTGCGGCTCCAGCGCGACCTCAACGTGCTCCCGAGCGGACTCAACGAACTGGCCGGAATCACCGACGACGACATCGGCGTACTCGCCGAGAGCACCGTGGAGAGCCAGCAGCGGCTGCTCCGGTGTAACCCGCGGCCCGTGACGGCGGAGGACGTCGAGGAGGTGTTCCGGGACGCGCTGTACAACTGGGAGTAGCGCGCGCGGCCGACCCGATCAGTCGTGTAAGAGGTCGAGGATCGAGTCGACGTCGTTCGGGACCGGCTCCGGGTCGCCGCCGGCCTCGTAGGCCGCGTCGGGATCTTTTAAGAGATGGCCGGTCGTCAGGCAGACGACCCGCTCGTCGTCGTCGACGACGCCCGAACGCCGGAGCTTCTTGAGGCCCGCGAGGCTCGCCGCTGAGGCGGGCTCGACGCCGACGCCCTCGCTGGCGAGGTGGCGCTGCGCGGCGGTGATCTCCGCGTCGCTCACGGCGACCGCGGTGCCGCCGGTGTTGCGGATCCCGGGGATCGCTTTCGGCGCGTTGACCGGGTTGCCGATGCGGATCGCGGTCGCGCGCGTCTCGACCTCCTCCCAGCGACGGACCTCGTCGTTCCCTTCCTCGATCGCCTCGACCATCGGTGCCGCGCCCTCGGCCTGCACGCCGGTGAGCTTGGGGACCTCGTCGACGTCGAGCGCGCCCGACTGGACGAGCTCGCGGAATCCTTTATAAAGCGCGGAGGTGTTCCCCGCGTTGCCGACGGGGAGGACGATCCGGTCCGGGAACGTCCCGTAGTCGGCGTAGAACTCCTCGAGGATCTCGAAGCCGATCGTCTTCTGTCCCTCCAGCCGGAAGGGGTTCAGCGAGTTGAGCAGGTACGCCTCGCCGCGGGCGGCCAGCTCCTGGACGATGTCGAGGCAGGCGTCGAAGTTGCCGTCGACCTCCAGGATTCGCGCGCCGTGGAGGCTGGCCTGCGCGATCTTCCCCGCGGCGACCTTCCCCGCCGGCAGGAGGACGAGCGTCTGCATCCCGCCGCGGCCGCCGTACGCCGCGAGCGCGGCCGAGGTGTTCCCCGTCGAGGCGCACGCGAGCGCGCCGACGCCCAGCTCCTTCGCGACGCGGACGCCGACGGTCATCCCGCGGTCCTTGAACGAGCCGGTGGGGTTCATCCCCTCGTGTTTGATCCGGAGCGCGTCGACGCCGACCGACTCCTCGATGCGCGGGACGCGGTGGAGCGGGGTGTCGCCCTCGGGGAGGGTGACGCCGAGGTCGAAGGGGAGCGCCTCGCGGTAGCGCCAGACGCCGCGCTCGGGCCCGTCGGAGGGCGCGCCCGCGCCGAACTCGTCGAACGTCGGCGGGTCGGCGTACCGGACTTCCAGCAGGCCGTCGCACTCGTCGCAGGTGTACCGGACGGCCTCGAAGGGGGCGAACGTCTCGTCGCACTCGATACAGGCGAGCCACGTCCCGTCGGCGGCGCAGTCGGGCGCCGCCGGGGCCGGGGCGTCGATAGCGAGATCCATTACGTCGAGGTCCGTTCCGCCGCGGCTTAAGACGGGCGGTCGGAACGGACGTTGCCGGCCGGAACGAAGGTGTTCGGTCGTCGCTGGCCGGAACGAAGCTGTCCGGTCTCAGTCGACGATGATCTCGGAGGTGTCGTCGCCCTCGTCCCCGCCGGAGCCGAGGCGGTCCTGGTAGCGCTGGATCCAGTCGGCGAAGCAGTCGGGGCAGAGCCGCTGGGTGTCGATGTTCGCCCGGTCGACGCTCAGCCGGACGGTGCGCGAGAGCGCGTCCGTCGTGGGCTCGCCGCAGGCGTCGCAGGGCTCGGTCGTCGGCGCGTCGCTCATGTCGTATCGGTCGCGGCGCCGGCTCTTAAAAGTACGTCGACGGAACCGAGGCGTCTCGGCGGCGACACGACCGCTCAGACGGTCCGGAACGCGCGGTCGCCGGCGTCGCCGAGGCCGGGGACGATGAACCCGTCGTCGTCGAGGTGATCGTCGATGGCGACCGTCAGCAGGTCCGCCTCGGGGACCGCCTCGCTCACGCGGACGAGGCCGGCGGGCGCGGAGACCGCCGAGAGCACGAACAGGTCCTCGAAGTCGGCGGCCTCGTCGAGGACGTGGTCGAGGACGGCGACCATCGTCGACCCCGTCGCGAGCATCGGGTCGGCGACGATGACGGTGTCCTCCGGCCGGATCTCGGGGAGCTTCACGTAGTCGATGGTGATCGGGAACTCGCCGTCCGCGGTCATCCCGGCCTCCTCGTCGCGGCCGGCGGAGATGACGCCCTGTTTCGCGCGCGGGAACGCCTTCAACAGCCCCTCGACGAACGGCGTCGCGGCGCGGAGGACGTTGATTATCACCACGTCGTCGAGGCCCTTCACCCGCTCGCCGGTCGTCTCCGCGAGGGGGGTCTCGACGGGGACGTACTCCGTCTCCATCGCGCCGTCGATGATCTCGTAGCCGCAGATGCGGCCGAGCTTCACGAGCCCCTTCCGGAACGCCACCTGCTCCGTCTCGACGTCGCGCAGCCGCGAGAGGGTGTCCGTCGCCAGCGCGTGGGTGATGAGGTACGCGTCGTCGCGGTCTTCGATCGTCATTGTCGGGAGACGGGCCGCGTTCGGCTTAAAAGATGGCGAAAATCGCCGGTTCGAGGGAGCGCGTCCGAACGCGGAGGCGGGCGACGCGTGAGGGCGGAGGGAACGCCGCCGCGGTCACCGCAGCACGACGACGTACGTCAGCGCGAAGATGACGAGCGCGAGGGAGGCGACGTTCGTCGCGGTGACCTCGGCGACGTCGAGCAGCTGGAGCCCCCAGAACGCGGTCCACGCGAACAGCCCAGAGAGGACGGCGTTCAGGAGCAACACCACCCGCGGGTCACCCTCCGACCCCTCGACGCCCTCGCGAATTCCCTCGGGTTCCTCTCCCGCTCCCCGCTGATCGTCGCTCATACGCCTACGCCGGGCGGAGCGTCACTTAGCTCTTCGCCACGACGCCCGCGACGTTTTGTCCGCGCGGGCCGTAGCGGCTCTCGCCGATCGAGATGCGCGTTCACAACAAGCACGGAGACCGGATCGACCCCGTCCCCTTCCTCGTCACCGTCGGGCTCGCGTTCATGATCGCGTTTTCCTTCGGTCCGATATACGGGCTCGCGTACGGGTTCGCGCTGCGGGCCGCGCTGGCGCTGTCGGGGGCGGCGTTCGCCGGCGCGACGGCGCTCGCGTACCGGCAGTTGGTCCGGAGCGCGCCCGCTATCGACGCCGGTCCCCTCCCGCCGGGACCGCGCGTCGAGCGGCTGTTCTACGCGGCGGTCGGGCTGGGCGTCGCGCTGGTCGCGCTCACGCTCCCGCTGCTCTGACGCCGAGCGTTCGGTCCCGCCACGCCGCCGATCCACGGTAATGTGTCACAATCGCACAGCGGCGGGAGCGTAATGGAGCGGGACGACGTACGCGGGCGTATGAGCGTTTTCGACAGGCTGTCGCGCGCGTTGCGGGGACCGACGCGGAGCGCGCCGGAGACCGCCGGCGACGACGGCTCCGAGGGGTCGTACTGGTGCGACGACTGCGGCGTGCGGGTCCGCGACGTCGCCGTCGACGAGGCGGGGCTCGACCGCGACGACGATGGGGTGCCGGCGTGTCCGGACTGCGGCGACGCGATGCGCTTCGAGCGCGCGAGCGGCCACGGCTGCGCCTGCTGAGCGCGAACGTCTCGGTTTATAAACGGGTCAGGGCTCGCGGAGCACAATCGCCTCGCCCTCCCGATCGATCAGGGCTCGCGGAGCACCGTCGCCTCGCCCTCCCGATCGATCAGGGCTCGCGGAGCACCGTCGCCTCGCCCTGATCGGTCGGGAACGGCGCGGGATCGGCGTCGGCGGGGTCGTCGCCGACGCCCGGGTCGCCGAGCGCCGCGATCTCCTCGTCCGTCAGGAGCGCGTCGTCGAGCCGGTCGACGAGCGCGGCCTCGTCGACCCCGGTGCCGATGACGACGAACTCGGTCCGGCGGTCGCCGTGGTCGTCATCCCACTCCAAGTCCGGGCGGTTCGAGCGCAGCATGTCGCGCTCGACCGACGGGAGGCTCGCGATCCACGGGCCGAGCGCCTCGACGCGGACCGACCGCCCGGCCTGCCCGACCTGCTGGCGCTGATCGGTGCCGGCCACCCACAACGTCCCCTTCGAGCGGACCACGTCGGCCGGGAGGTCCCGCAGGAGCGCGGCGATCCGCTCCGGGTGAAAGGGTCGCCGGCGGCGGTAGGTGAAGGAGGTGACGCCGTACACCTCGTCGGGGTGGCGGTGGACGTGACTCCCCTCCGAATCGCCGCTGTGGTCGTGGTCGTCCGCGAGCGCGCGCTTCCAGCCGGGGAGGTCACCGACCTCGCCCTCGTCGAACAGCCCGACGTCGAGGATCCGGTCCGGGTCGACCGCCGAGAACTCCGTGACGACCGTCTCCGCGTCGGGCTGGAGCGCCCCCACGAGGCCGACCGCCTCGTCGACCTCCGCGTCGGTACAGAGGTCCGCCTTGTTACACACCACGAGGTTCGACACCTCGACCTGCTCGACGAGGAGGTCCGAGAGCGGGCGGTCGGCGTCGCCGTCGCCCGCGCCGCCGTTCCCGCGGCCGTCGCCCGCGCCGCCGTTCCCGCGGCCGTCGTCGGTCGCTGCGTCCGCGTCCGGATCGACGCGCCGCTCCGGCGTCTCGTCGCCCGCGAACGCGTCGAGGAACTGCCGCGTGTCGATCACGGTCACCAGCGCGTCGACGCGGTAGCGGGCCGCCGCGCGAGACTCGGTCGTGAACAGCCGCGCGACCGGCGCGGGTTCCGAGATACCAGAGGACTCGACGACCAGAGCGTCGAAGGAGCGCTCGTTCGCGAGCCGCACCACGGCGCTTTCGAGGTCGTCCTGCAGCTCACAGCAGATACAGCCGTTCGACAGTTCGGTGACGCCCTCAATGTCGACCTCGGACTCCTCCGCGATCAGGTCCGCGTCGACGTTCACGTCGCCCATGTCGTTGACGAGGACCGCGACGTCGCGGTCGCCGGCGTTCCGGAGCAGGTGGTTGAGGAGCGTCGTCTTGCCCGCGCCGAGTCCCCCCGAGAGCACGGTCACCGGGATGCGGTCGTCCATACGGTCGGATCGGCCACGACGCTCTTGAACCCCCGGGCGGCGCGGGGGAGCGACCGGGCGCCGGGGGCCGCCACGGCGCGATCCGAGCCGATACGTTGATAGGCGGGGGTCGTCGAACTCGCGGTATGGTTCTGTCCGCCTCCGCCGTGTCGCTCGTCAGCGTCGCGGTGACCGTGCTGATGGTCGCCGCGATGCTGTATCTCGTCTGGGGAGCGCTCGGCGACGACATCCACACGCCGAGCCCTGGCAACGAGGACCGACCGGATTTGGACGACGACGACGCCGAATCCGACGAGGCGTCGAGCGAGCTCACGGACGGGAACACCGCCTGACGACCCGCGCTCCGCGGGCGACTCCGTTCCGCGGGCCGTGACTGCGCCGCCCCGGCCGCGACAGGTTTTAACGCGGGAGGAGTGTCATGAGAAATGATGACAGTAGCCGACCGGATCGAGACGTTTCGGGCCACGCTGGAGGAGTGGCTCCGGGGCCTGTACCACGGGATGATCACGCATCCGGCCTACGAGAAGATCGAGAAGGAGGCCGAGGACACCGAAGACGAGTTCATGCTCGCGTGTTTCCCGGACGCGTTCGGGATCCCGTCGCCGGTGTCGTACTACACCGCCGAGCTGCTCCCGTACCTCGAAGACGAGTTCGAGGCGTGGGAGCGGCGGCTGTGGGACCGCGAGACGCTGATCGAGCGGAAGGGTCAGCAGTACCACTTCTGATGACGGACCGGCGCACACTCCGCGACTGATGGAGCAGTTCGTCTTCTTCGGCGGCAAGGGCGGCGTCGGAAAGACCACCGTCTCGTGCGCGTACGCCCACCGCTGCGCCCGCGACGGGGTGCGAACGCTCGTCGTCTCCACCGACCCGGCCCACTCCGTGTCGGACGTGTTCGACCAGCAGTTCGGCGACGAGCCGGAGTCGGTCGCCGGCGTCGAGGGGCTGGACGCATTGGAGCTCGACCCCGAAGACGAGATGCAGCGGCATCTGGACGAGATCCGCGAGGCGCTCTCGGAGCAGGTGTCGGCCGCGATGGTCTCGGAGATCAACCGCCAGCTGGAGATGTCCCACGGGACGCCCGGCGCGTACGAGTCGGCGCTGTTCGACGCGTTCGTCGACGTGATGCGCACGGAGAGCGAGCCGTACGACCGCGTCGTCTTCGACACCGCGCCCACGGGGTCGACGCTCCGGCTGCTCGGGCTCCCGGAGTTCCTCGGGGACTGGATCGACCGGCTGCTGTACAAGCGCAAGCAGTCGATCGACCTGTTCGAGAAGGCCGCGGTCGGGGATATGGAGCCTCGACGCCTGCTGGAGGGCGACCCCGTGATCGAGCGGCTCCAGCGGCGCAAGGAGTTCTTCGAGTACGCCGGCGAGACGATGCGGAACGAGGCCGCCTTCTTCCTCGTGTTCAACCCCGACCAGCTCTCGGTCAACGAGACGGCCCGGGCGATCGAGGGGTTCACCGAGCGCGACCTGCGGGTCCGCGGGCTGGTGGCGAACAAGCTCACGCCGTCGCCCGACGAGGACGAGGAGGGACGCGGCGCGCGCTACCTCCGCGAGAAGGTCGAGACCGAGCGCGAGCGACTCGCGCAGGTCCGCGAGGGGTTCGACCCGCCGCTCGTCGCCGAGATCGAGTCTCGGACCACCGAGGTCCGCGGAGACGTGCTCGCCGACGTCGCCGCCTCCCTCGACGTGGAACCGTGACGCGCGGAACGCGGGCGGCGGGTCGGCCTCACTCTCCCGCGGCGGAGCGGTTCCACCGGACCGAACCGGGAGACCCGGGGCGCGCGCGAGGTCGATCGGAGCGCCGATAGTGCGAATTTTACCGGAGAGTCAGAGAAAAGAACCGGGTTTCGGCGACGGCCCCGACGTGACCGGAAGATATTGACGTTATCCATCATGAACGAAAGTAACGTTTAAGTTGAACATAGTGAACCGATACCACGAGGCAGGGAACCTATGACAAGTGTAATTTGGATCGTCGTTGCCGTGCTGGGCACGTTCACCGTGGGGTACATGGGGTACTCGCGGTATCTTTCGCAGTTCGTCGAACTCGACGACGAGCGGGAGACGCCGGCACACAAGTACGAAGACGGACAGGAGTACGTACCGTCGAAGAAGCCGGTACTACTGGGGCACCACTTCTCAAGCATCGCGGGCGGCGCACCGATTGTCGGCCCGATCACGGCGGGAGCGATCTGGGGATGGGTCCCCGCGCTGCTGTGGGTCGCGATCGGGAACCCGCTGATGGGCGCGGTCCACGACTTCATCTCGCTGTCGAGCTCGATCCGCCACGAGGGGCGCTCGATCGGCTACATCGTCGGGCAGTACGTCGGGGAACGGGGCAAGAACCTGCTGCTGTGGTTCGCGTTCCTCACGATCATCCTCGTCGTCGCCGTGTTCGCGCTGGTCGTCGGGATCGTGTTGAACGCGTTCCCGTCGGCGGCGACAGCGAGCTTCGTGTACATCGGGCTCGCGGTCGTGTTCGGCGTGTACCTCTACCAGCTCGACGGACCGTTCATTCCCGGGACCGTCGTGTTCGTCGCCGGCGTGTTCGCCGGCGTCTGGGTCGGCATCCAGTACCCGTTCGCGTTCTTCGAGCTGGCGGGCGACGCCTCTCACGCCGCGGGCACGTTCGTCCTCTTCGAGGGGAGCACGGGGTCGTGGGTCCCCGGCGCGGGCGCGCTCGGCGGCAACACGGCCGCGTGGGTGCCCGTCATCCTGATATACGCGGTGATCGCCAGCGCCCTCCCGGTCTGGACGCTGCTCCAGCCGCGCGACTACCTGTCGTCGTTCCTGCTGTACGCGGGCGTCGGCGGCGCGCTGGTGGCGATCATCGTCGGCACGGTGCTCGGAACGTCCTCGCAGCCGCTCGTCGTCGACAGCAGCATCCAGCCGTTCCAGGGGTTCATGGGGGTCGACAGCCGTGCGCCGTACCCGCTGTTCCCCATGCTGTTCGTGACGATCGCCTGCGGGACGATCAGCGGCTTCCACTCGCTCGTCTCCTCGGGGACGACGGCCAAGCAGCTGAACAAGGAGAGCGACGCGCGGCTCATCGGTTACGGCGGCATGCTCGGTGAGGGGTTACTCGCCGCGACGGCGCTGTCCGCGCTCGCCATCGCCGGGTTCGCGTCCGACGCCGCGGCCGGCGGCATCGGCGGCGCGCTGCCGAACTTCGCGACCGGCGGCGGGATCATCCTCACGAGCCTGAACATCCCCACCGCGTACGGCGCCCCCTTCATGGCGCTGGTGCTCGTGAGCTTCCTGCTCACCTCCACGGACACGGCCGCGCGGCTCGGCCGCTACATGATGGAGGAGATCGTCGGGACGAAAGGGACCCAGAGCGAGACCGGCTTCGCGGGCGGCATCGGTTCGTTCGCCCGCGGCCGGTACACGAACCCGGTCATTCAGGGGCTCATCGCGTACGCGCTGGTCATCTCCGGCGAGTGGGCGACCCTGTGGGCGCTGTTCGGGAGCGCGAATCAGCTGCTCGCCGCGCTCGCGCTGCTCACCGGAACGGTCTGGCTCGCCAACTGGGACGAGACGAAACAGCTCGTCAGCACGGGCGTGCCGATGGCGATCATGGTCGCGATCACCGTGATCGCCCTGGCGTTCCTGGCTGGGTACCAGTGGCTCTTCGTCAATCTGATCCAGGGCGGCGTCACCGGCATCGGCGGCCAGATCTCGATGGTCGTCCGCATCCTGCTCGCGGCCGTCCTCGTCTACCTCGCGCTGTCGCTCGTGCGCATCGGCTACAGCAACATCACGAGCGTCCGCGGCGGCGACCGTCCCGCGGCGGAACCGAGCGACGACTGACGCCGACGGCCGTCCCCGCCCCCGCGTTCCCTCCGATCATTCTTCAGTGCGTCCCGACCGTCACCGCCAGAACCGCTTCGCGAGCCGCGAGAAGAGCCCCTCGTCCGGCTCCGCGACCGCCTCCCACAGGCGGAACGCGCCGGCGACGTCCGCGACCTCGCTCGCGACCAGCTCCTCGTCGTCGGGCGCGACGACGATCAGGTTCACCTCGTAGTGGCCGTAGTAGCCGAACTTCAGGAGCGTCCTGTCGCGGAACCCGTCGACGAAGTCGGCGACGTCGTCGGGGATCCGGTCCGCGACGAGCGCGACGGTGACGTCCGTCCCGTAGTGTTCCTCGTCGCCCTCGACGCGGTCGTCGGCCACCGCGTGGGCGAACGCCACGAGGCGTTCGAGCTCGGCGACCGACGGGGTCGAGACGCGCCGAGCGAACAGGAACTCCATCATGTCGTGGTCCGCGTAGCTCAGCGCCGGGTGGAGGAACTGCTTCTGGTTGCGCACCCGCATCTCCGCGGTCAGATCGAAGCGCTCGCCGTCGACGACGACGTCGCGGTCGAGGTCGTAGCTGTACATCAGCCGGTCGGAGACCCGGTCGAGGTACTCGTCGTCGTAGTCGGGGACGGCCTCGCGGATCTCGGCCGGCAGCTCCTCCGGGTCGCGGCGGTCGTCGCCTCCCGCCGAGGTGGTCCCGTCGCCGCCGGTCGCGTCGCCGCCCTCCGGCGCGGCGCGCTCACTCATCGTTCGGGTCGTAGGCGACCGCGTCGCCGTCGGCCGGCGGCGCGCCGATCGCGAGCACGGTGACGGGGCCGTCGGCGTCGGCCGGGTTGTACGCGCGCTGCGGGCTCTCGGGGTCGACGACGAACAGGTCGTCCGCGGGCACCTCGTAGGTCTCCTCGGGCGTCTCCACCGAGAGCGTCCCGTCGAGCACGTAGAACGCCTCCTGTTGCGTCTCGTGGTAGTGGTACGCGAGCGGGAGCTGTTCGCCCGGCTCGGCCCTGAATCGGTTGATCGCCGCGGCGTCGAGGCCGCCCGGCTCGGAGAGCTTCCGGCACTCACACGGTCGGTCCGGCTCCGGGTCGACCGAGTCGACGTCGACGACGCGATATCCCATGCCAACGAATTCCACGGAGCGCTAAAAAGCGCGTCGGGAGCGGTGTGCCGGGGTCGGAGCGGGGCACCGGGGCAGAAGCCCGCAGCGGGCGAGACCGATCGCCCGGAACGGCCGCGATCGGGGCCGAGGCACGCTTTTAAGAAGATAGACGGCGTAGCGTGGGGTGAGAAACCATGACAGACGAGCGAGACCGGTCCGACGGGGGCGACGGCGTGGTCGAGGTGGAGGCGTGCGGACGGTGCTCGATGTCGACCGTCGTGGGCGCCGTGAGCGGAGACCAGGACTCGGAGGAGCGCGCCGAGCGCGACCCGTTCGCCGGCGAGCGAATCGAGGTCGACGAGTCGTCGTTCCGGCAGATCTCGCCGGGCGGGTTCCTCAGCGACCTCAAGAACCGGGTGGACGAGCTCGGCCGCCGGCTCTCCTACGGCGAGTAGCGCACGCAGGCTCACGGACGTCCCGGCCCCGTTCGCTCGCCCGACGCTCGCTCGCGCGCAGTCGGGGAAACTTATACGCGTTCGTGTCGTAACGGGGACAAGCGATGGAAGAGAGCATCTCCGGCTTCAAGGTGCGCGGCGACTGGGGGGACGTCGTCGAACACGGCGAGCGGGTCGCCCTCGCGCTCCGGGAGGTCGGCGTCGACGGCGACGCCTACTACGAGTTCGACGAGTGGCGTCCCAAGACCCACGAGCGCATCGACGAGGACGTCTCGGAGAAGACCGCGGCGCAGGCCTCCGTCGACGAGGGGGAAGGCGAGCGCGCGGGGCAGTCGCCCGGCGACGACCTCCAGACGGCCGGCGAGAAGCTCACGGAGTCCTACGAGAAGGTCGAGGAGAACGACACCGAGAGCGCCCGCGAGAGCTGGGGGGAGTCGATCGGCCACGTCGCCCGCGCGGCCGACTCGGCCAGCCGGAAGGCGCTCCGGAAGGTGGAGGACGCCGTCTACCGCAACGTGATGACCCAGATGGCGCCGTACTACTTCGACAACGAGCTCGTCAGCGCCAACATCCAGGAGGTCGCCCGCGCCGAGGACGGCGAGACGTTCGTCTTCGAGGTGAACGTCAACGACGACGAGCTGAAAGACGAGGTGTCGGACGTCCTCGACGAGTACGAGTCCGAGATCGACCGCTGGCACGTCGAGACCGAGAAACGGACCGACGACGTCGCGGCGGCCGAGGGCATCGAACCGCCGGCCGAGGATGGCGGGCCGGACTCGACGACGACGTGAGGACGGGAGCGGTCCCGCCGACCACGCCGGCGCATCGCCCGCGCCGACGGCGCGGCCGCCGCGAACGCCGAGACACATCGGTCGCTTTTAACTCGCCCACCGTCGAATCAAACGCATGAGCGAGGTACTCCGAGTCGAGGCGGGCGAGCTGTCCGTCGACGAACTCATCGACGCACTCAACGACGGCCGGCGGATCCTCGTCGACGTCGAGGTCGCCGGCGCCAGCCACGAGGTCGCCCTCCGCTACGACGGGGAGACGTACCACTGCGACACGCCGACGAACCTCCATCGACACGCGGACGAGTCGGGAATGCGAGGCTGTATCGACCAGATGGGGTACGCGGCGGAGGAGTGACGGCTAACGCCGGCCCCCGGCCGAGCGGCGGAGACCGACATTTAACCTCGCCGCGCGCGAACCGGTACCCATGAGCGACCCCGAGATTGAGGACCTCGTCGGCGACGCCTCCCCTTCCTTCGAACACGTCCTCTCCTGCGTCTTCGGCGTGCGCGATCACGAGAGCCGGGCGTACCTCGAACTGCTCGAGTACCCGGGCAGCACCGTCTCGGAGCTCGCCGACGCGCTCGATCGCGACCGGTCGAACGTGAATCGGTCGCTGTCGACGCTCCGCGAGAAGGGGCTCGTCGAGCGCCGGCGGCGGCTCCTCGACTCCGGCGGCTACGTCTACCAGTACACCGCGATCCCGGTTCCGGAGGCCAAGCGACGACTTCACGATGCCCTCGACGAGTGGGTCACGGACGTCCACGACGCCATCGACTCGTTCGACCCCGACGAGACCTGAGCCCGGTTCGCGGGGCGAGGGCCTACTCCTCCGCCTCGTCCGACTCCTCGCCCGCGGTCAGCCCGTCGTCCTCGGGGCGGTCGAGCGCGCGCTCGGCGTCGTGGTACTCGGAGTAGCCGTCAAACCAGCGAGCGATGCGCTCGATGCGGTCGACGATATGTGCGGGCTCGCCGGACCGCGAGAGCTCGTGCCCCTCGCGGGGATACCTGACGAACCGGGTGTCGACGCCGTTCTTCCGGAGGATCCGGTGGTACAGCTCCGCCGTACAGATCGGCGTCCGCGTGTCGTCCTCGGAGTGGATCAGGAGGGTCGGCGTGTCGACCGCGTCGGCGTGGCCGGTCGGCGACTGCTCCCAGAGCCACTCGGGCTCCTCGGACGGCACCGCGTCGAAGTCGCCCTCGACGAGCTTGTAGGCGGCGTCCGTCGAGCCGTAGAAGCCGGTGAGGTCGTAGACTCCGCGCTGGGAGACGGCCGCGCGGAAGTAGTCGGTCTGCCCGACCGCCCACGCGGTCATGAAGCCGCCGAAGGAGCCGCCGGTGACGAACGCGTTCGACGCGTCGATCTCCGGGCGGTCGGCGACCGTCTCGACGCCCGCCATCACGTCGCGGAGGGTGACCGCGCCCCAGTCGCGTTCGATGGCTTGCATGAACTCCTCGCCGTAGCCGGTCGAGCCGCGCGGGTTCGACCAGAAGACGGCGTAGCCGCGGGCCGCGAGCGTCTGGAACTCGTGCCACATCGTCCCCGCGGTCGACCACATCGCGTGCGGCCCGCCGTGGATCTCGACCGCGAGCGGGTACGGTTCGTCGGTATCGGTAGCGGATTCCGGCGGCGTCAGCAGCCACCCCTGGATCTCGACGCCGTCGTCCGACTCGAAGCGGAGCTCCTCGGGCTCGCCGACGGCCCGCTCGGCGAGGTAGTCGGCGTTCAGCTCGGTCAGGCGGGTCGTCTCGTCGGCCGCGGCGTCGTACGCGAACGCGTCGCCCGGGTGGTCCCACTCGCTGGCGGCATAGGCGACGGTGACCGACTCGGGGCCCCCGCCGGCCTCGCCGCCGACGGTCGCGGCCGAGACGGTTCCCGGTCGGAGCAGGCGCTCGGGCTCGGCGCTCCCGTCGGCGGGGACGTGCCACAGCGCCGTCTTCCCCTCGTCGGGCGTCGCGAAGTAGATCGTCTCGTCGTCCGGCCCCCACTGCGGGGTCGTCCCCCGGCCGAGGCCGCGGTCGAGGTCGCCGGTGAGGTCGGTGACGGCGCCCGATTCCGCGTCGAGGACGCGGAGGTCCGTCGGCTGCATCGACACCCTGTCCGGCTCCGCGTGCGTGAAGGCGACGCGGCCGTCGGCCGTCGCGGCGAGGTCGGCGCCCCAGCCGGTCGTGGTGTGGACGCGCTCCGCCTCGCCGGACGCGAGGTCGTGAGCGCGGATCGCGATCTCCACGGAGTCGTCGGGGTCGTCGCCGACCGCCTCGGTGTAGTACAGCGTGTCGGCGTCGCCCCACGACGGGGCGGCGAAGTCGGCGTCGCGGTCGGTGACCCGCGTGACCGCCCCGGACTCGGCCGGGTCGGGGTCCGTGACGCCCCCGACCGTCGCGTCCGCGTCGACGACGTACACGCCGGGACGGCGGCCGTCGAAGTAGCGCTCGGCGGCCCGGTAGACGGTCCGGTCGATGACGCGCGGATCGGGGTGCTCCTCGGGCTCGTACTCGTCCGGTACCGCGAGGTCGCGGTCGGCCTCGCGGTCGTCCGCGGTCACCGACTGGACGAACGCGATCCGCTCGCCGTCGGGCGACCACGCGATCGAGGAGACGCCGCCGACGACGTCGGTGACGCGGCGGGCCTCGCCGCCGTCGAGCGGGAGGACCCACAGCTGCTGGCGGTCGTCGTCCGCGCCGCGGGTGGAGGTGAAGGCGATCCGGTCGCCGGAGGGGCTCCAGCGCGGTTCGGCGTCCGAGCCCTCGGGGAGGGTGAGCCGGCGCGGGTCGCCGTCGCCCGCGGCGTCGACGAGGTACACCGTCGTCTCGTAGCTGTCGTCGTCGTTCGGCTGTCGGCGCACGAAGGCGACGCGGTCGCCGTCCGGCGAGATCCGGGGGTCGGCCGGGACCGCGAGGTCGTGGTAGTCGGCGGCGGTGACGCGCTCCATGCGCGTCAGTCGGACGGGGGAGGCAAAAGGCGTCGGGAGCCGGAAAGGCGATCGGCCGCTTCCGGTGGTCCCCCGTGAGATCGCGCCCGCTCAGTCGCCGCCGTTGTCGAACGCGAGCGAGACCCCGTCGGCGTCGACGGTCGCGCCCGCGGCGCAGACCGGGTGTTCGAGGTCGGCCTCGAGGAGTTCGGTCGCGGCGCCGCCGGCGTCCGTCGCGGTCAGGTCGTACGGCTCGGGGGAGTCCGTCTCGTAGGTCGCGACGACTGTCGGCTCGTCGACGGCCTCGACGAGCAGCGCGTCGCGTCGGACGGTGCCGATCACCGCCGCGTCCGCGCCGACGACCCCGGCGACGCGGGGCGTGTCGTAGTGGTCCTTCTCGAAGTCGAGCGCGAGCAGCGTCGACGCGAGCGCGTCGCGGGCGGGGTAGCCGCGCTCCAGTTTCTCTGCGATCGGGTCGACGTGCGATCCGTTGCCGAGGGCCGCGAGGGGCTCGCCGGTCGGGCTCTCGACCGCCCGCGCGCAGTTGTACGAGACGTACGGGTTGTCGGTCTCGGGCGCGTCCGGGGTCGGACCGACGGTGAGGGTCCCGTCTCGGCGGCTGACGCGACGGTTCGGGAACGAGCGCGAGGAGACGCGGTAGCCGCCGATCCCGGGCGCGACGACGACGAATCGTCCGACGTACATACAGCTTCGTGCGGATTAGGTCGTGTAAAACGCGTCGATATGTCCACGAACGCGATCCGGCAGCGGAGCGAGGCGACCGGCGACCCCGCGACGGGGAGACCGTCGGACGCGGGAGCGTCAACCGATGGCACGGCGGCCGCAACGCGCAACGCTTACAAAGACGTGCGGGCTATCGGAGAGTGCGCAGTCCATTGGGGTAGTGGCCAATCCTGTTGCCTTCTGGGGGCAACGACCCTGGTTCGAATCCAGGATGGACTACTTCTCTCGCGTCTCGCTTCGACTGGAACGGAGAGACGTCCCCGTCTCGGGGTTTCCACTTGAAACGAAGGGGTCCCGGTCAGCGGTCCTACCCCCGCTTACTTCTCGACGTCCAGCAGCGCGACGCGCTCGCGGACGACGTCGGCGAGGTCGCCGTTCGTGGCGGCGAGCTCGCGGTCGGTGACGGCGTAGAACTCTCGGACGCGGCCCTCGTCGAACGCGGCGTCGAGCGCGTCGCCGTCTGGGATCTCGGTCGAGCCGACGGCGAGTTCCCGGACCGCCTCGACCGCTCCGTCGAGGTCCGCCGTGGGTCGGTCGGCGCCGGGCACGTCACCGAAGTCCGCGACGAGGACGACGGCGGCCTGCTCGCCCTCGGAGACGCCGAGTTCGAGGGCGCGATCGATCTGTCTGCGACCGGCCGCGTACAGCAGGACCTCGACGCCGGGGTCGCGCGCGACCGCCTCGCCGCGGGCGATCGACCGCGCGGCGAGCCGCGCCGCCTCGCGGAGCTGGGTCGCGGAGACGACGAGGTCGGCGTCGAACGCCTGAACGACCGCGCCGGTTTCTTCGGCGACCCCGTCGAGGTCGGCGAGGAACGCGTCGAGGTCGTCGATCGCGAAGGTGCCGCGGACGAGGCGGACCGCGGGCTCGGGCGCCGGCTCATCGTCGACGTCTGGCGCCGGTTCACCGTCGGCGTCGACAGCGGGATCAGTCACCCGAAATCACCCAGGCTCGCCTGTCCGTCGCCGTCGCCGTCGGCGTCCGCGCCCGCGGTGGCCGCCGCGCTCGCCGATCGGTCCGGGTCGACGCCGTCGAGCGAGGGGTCCTCGCGGCCGGCGTTCTCCAGAACCCGCTCCGCGGTGCGCTCGCGGCCGCGGAGCGCGCCCAGCACGACCGCCTTGTCCGCTTCACGGAGGTCAGCCCGGCTCTCGATGCCGGCCTCGTAGAGGCGGCGGGCGCGCTTGCGCCCGACGTTCCGGACGCCGGCGAGGTCGAGCAGCTCCTCGCGGACGCCGTACTCCAGCCGCTTGCGGGCCTCCCGCACCTGGACGACCACGTCGCCGTCGATCCCCTCCACGTCGCGCGCGAGCGTCTCGGCCGCCCGGAGGAGCCACTCCGCGGTGTCGACCTTCCCGCGGATGTCGCCCGGGCCGACGCCGTACCGCTCCGCGATCCGGTCTTCGTCCACCTCGTTCGCCCAGTCTTCCAGCAGGCGCGCCGTCTTCAGCGCGGCGAGCCAGTCCTCGAAGCGCACGTCCTCGTACTCGGAGGGCACGTCGCCGAGGAACTCCGCCTCGCGCTCGTAGCAGACCTCGGTGTACTCCTCGCGGTCGCCGGACTTGAGGTACAGCTCGTAGGTGTCCGGGGTCCGGCTGACGAGGTGATAGAGACCGAGCGGGGTGACCGCGGGGGAATCGCCTTCCGACTCCGCCGCCTCGACGCCGGAGTCGCTCCCTTCGTCGCCCTCCCTGGTGTACGTCGTGAATCCCGGCTCGTCCGCGTCGGGGTCGGCGCCCGCGTCGGCGCCGTCCGCCGGAACGAACTCGCCGCTCTCGGCGCCCTCGTCGTCCGCGCCGTCCGCCACGGTCCGGAGGCCGTCGAGTATCTCGGCCGCGCTCATCGGGTCGAGGTAGAGCCGAGAGACGGTGTGGCCGATGCCGGTCGCGGCGAGGCCCTCGCTCCCGCCGTCGCGGTCGCGGTCGACGAAGCCGTTGACTTCGAGGTAGTCGAGGACGGTGTCGGTCACCGCGGCGAGGCGCCCCTCGTCGTCGGTCTGGGTCGCGTAGAGGGTGTTATCGAGGAAGGAGAGCAGCCCGTCTCGGGTGGCCGCGAAGCCGGACGCGACCGTCGCGAGGACGTGCGTCCGGAGGGCGGGCTCGGCCGCCAGCTTCGAGCGGACCGGCTCGGCCTCGGCCCAGACGTACCGGTCGAACAGCTCCTCGCGGGTGTCGGCGCTGTTCGCGAGCAGCACCGCCTCGCCGTAGGGGTCGAGGCCGGGCCGACCCGCGCGGCCGCACATCTGGTGGATCTCGAGGACGTCGAGGGGTTGCATCCCGCCGAACTCCCCGTCGTAGCGGCGCCAGTCGCGGACGATCACCCGACGGGCGGGGGTGTTGACGCCGGCCGCGAGCGTCGGCGTCGCGGAGACGCACTTGATCAGCCGGTCGCGGAACGCGTCCTCGATCAGGCTTCGGTGCTCGCTCGCGAGGCCGGCGTGGTGGAACGCCGACCCCTGCTCGACCGCGTCCGCGAGGTCCTCGGAGGTGTCCGTGTCGGAGACGCCGCGGATCTCCTCGGCGAGCTCGCGGAGGCGGTCGCGCTCGTCGCCGGTGAGCCGGGGCGCCGTGACCTCGCCCAGCTTCCGGGCCGACGACTCGGCGTTGCGCCGGGAGTTGACGAAGACGAGCGAGGAGCCGCCCTGGCCGTCCTCCTCGGTGTCCAAGGCGTCCGCGACGAGCCTCGCGGTCTGGTCCTCGCCGCGCTCGACGGGGACCTCGCGCTGGCTCCCGTCGTCGAAGTTGATCGCGTTGCCGAAGTGGACGCCCGTCCGCAGCTCGATGGGGCGCCAGTCGGACTCGACGAGCTCGGCGTCGAGCCAGTCGGCGATGACGTCCGCGTTGCCGACGGTCGCGGAGAGCGCGACCGTCTGGAGGCCGGGGTTCACCTTGCGGAGCTTCGCGAGGGTGACTTCGAGGGTTGGTCCGCGGTGCGAGTCGTCGACGAGGTGGACCTCGTCGCTGACGACGCAGGTGAGGTCGTCGATCCACGGCGCGCCGTTGCGGATCAGCGAGTCGACTTTCTCCGAGGTGGCGACGATGATGTCCCTGCTCGCGAGCCACTCGCCGTCGGAGTCGTAGTTGCCCGTGGAGACGCCGACCGTGACGCCGAACTCCTCCCAGCGCTCGAACTCCGCCTTCTTCTCGCTGGCGAGCGCGCGCAGCGGGACGATATAGAGGGCCTTCCCGCCGCGCTCGATCGAGGAGAGCATCGCCAGCTCGGCGATAAGGGTCTTGCCGGACGCGGTCGGCACGGCCGCGACGAGGCTCTCGCCGTCGACGACGCCCGCCTCGACGGCCGCCTGCTGGGGCGGGTACAGCTCCGCGACGCCCTCCGCTTCGAGCGCCTCGCCGACGCCCGCGGGGAGCCCGGAGAGCGAACTCGGTTCCATTACCGGAGTCTGGGCCCCGACCCGATTTAAACCGTCGGAACAGGGCGGTGGCGGGAAAGAGCGAGCGCGGACGCGACCGCCGCCGACGACGCTTATTTATAAACAGATCCGCGGTGGCGCGTGCCTGCGAGCGGCCGGAGCGAAGCGGAGGCCGCGAGGAGCACGCGCGAGGGAGTCAGTCGCCGGAGCGAAGCGGAGGCGACTGACGAGGCTGGGGAGGTGTGAGGTGCGGTGCGGAGCGGTGCGGGGTGGGACTCAAAGGGGCAGCCGTGAGGGCGGCGCAGGCGACGTAAGCACTGGAAGGAGCGAGCAACGCGAGCGACTGAAGCGCGCAACGAGCGTGCGCCGCCCTCACGGCTGGGGCTTTGGAGGTCGCCTCTGCCGACCCACGATCAGCGATTTATAAGCAATCGGCTGGGGCTTTGGAGGTGTTCGCCGCCGATCTGCGATCAGCCATTTATAAACGGATTACGTAGTTTTTGGAAAGAGCCACCGCGTCGACAGCGTCTGTTTATAAACGCAGATCAGGGAGCGACGCCGACCGTCAACAGCGTCCCCCACGTCCGGTAGCGGTCGACCATCGCCTCGCGGGTCTCGTAGCCGTCGACGGGGAACTCGGAGGCGTCGGGAATCTCGGTCTCGCGGTCGGGAATCGCGTCCTGCTCGGCGACGTACAGCCCGGCCTCACGGAACGCCTCGCGGTACTCCTCGCGCGACCACAGCGTCATCTCGACCGAGATGTTCTCCTGCCACGCGTGGGTCGTCTCGCTCTCCGCGAAGTAGTTCACCGCGCAGTAGAAGGTGCCGCCCGACTTCAGCACGCGGCGGACCTCTTCGAGCGTGTGTACGGGGTCGGCCGCGTAGTAGAACGCCTCCATCGAGAAGACGTGGTCGAGCGAGTCGTCCGCGAAGGGGAGTTCGTCGAAGTCGCCGACCAAGAACCCGACCGCGTCGTCGTCGGTGTACCCGCGGGCGTTGGTCGCCATCTCTGGGGCGCCGTCGAGCCCGTACCCGCGCCCGATCCTCCGCTCGCGGAGCGCGCGGAGCGCGTAGCCGGAGCCGGTGCCGAGATCGAGGACGGCGTCGCCCGCCTCGACCGGCATCCGCGCCAAGACGTGTTTCGCGGTGTGCCAGTGGCGGTCCTCCATCCCGCGGTCCTTCCCGCTCGCCGCCCACTCGTCGAACTCCTCGCGGACGCTCATACCGGCCGAAGGAGGAGAGCGGTGAAAAACGGCGGTGTTTTACCGGCTCCGCTCCCGCTCGTGGGTATGAAGCGACCGCGAGCGCTCCGCCGCCCGCACTTCCGGGTGGCCGACATCGCCCAGCAGTCGGTCGGGGGGTTCCTGCTCGCGGGCCCGTTCGTCGTCACCGAGGAGGTGTGGGTGCTCGCCGCGGGGATGAACTGGATTCAGGCCGGCGTGACGGCCGCGCTCGTCGGGCTGATCGGGTACGCCGCCCTGTACCGGGCGGACACCGGCCGCGACGTCGACGAGGAGCCGGAGCTGGTCGGGATCCCGACCCGCTTCGTCTCGCTGATGACGGTCGCGTTCGGCTCCGTCCTCCTGCTGGCGTTGCTTTTCGACGCCCCGCACACGTTCCTCGTCGAGGGGGGCATCGGCGACGGCGCGGTGGTGGCGACGTCCGCGAAGGCCGTCTCGCTCGGCGCGGTGTTCAGCGTCGTCGGCGCCGCGACCGCCGACAGCGTGTTCTGATCCGGGCCCGCGCGGTCCGAGTCAGAGGACGACCGAGACGACCGCGAAGAGGATCAGCACGCCGGCGATGTCACAGAGGTTCGTCACCACGGGGATCGTCGTGTCGTCGGGGTTGAGCCCGATCCGGTAGGACGCCTCGACGGCGGCGACGCTGGCGACGACGACGAGGACGGCGAGACACAGCCCGGAGACCAGCGAGATCAGCAGCACCCGGCCGAGCGCGAGCGACCCGCCGAGCGCGAGTCCGATCGCCCACGCCGCGACGCCGACGGCGCCGAAGACGGTCGCCGCGAGCGCGAACACCGCGCCCGCGTTCGCCCGGAGCGCGGGGTTCGAGGGACTGAGCTCGTAGGTCCCCAGATACAGCTGGGTCGTGAGCCGCGAGCAGGTGATCGACGCGAGGTTGCCGGCCGTCCCGATCTGGACCGGCACCAGGACGAGCAGCGCCGGGTACCGCAGGAGCACCGCCTCGTAGGTCTCCAAGACGGTCCCGGAGACGAGCTGAAGCACCGACAGCGCGGCGAGCAGCGGGATCATCGTCCGGACGATCCGGCGGACCGACCACTCGTCGACCGCCGTCGACCGGGGCTCGGTCACGAGACGGCCCCCACGGCGGCGACCCCGACGAGGAGGAAGAACACGCCGAACACGTCGCCGAGGGTCGTGACGACCGGCCCGATGACGTTGTCGGGGTCGAGCCCGCGGCGGTAGCCGACGAAGATGACCGAGATGAGCACGGTGATCATCAGCACCGCCGAGAGGAACCCGGCGACGACCATCACGCCGACCAGCTGGAAGAGGCTCCCGCCGTCGCCGAACAGGACGAGCGTGAGATAGGTGACGACCGCGATGAACACGGAGACGGTCATCCCGTTGAGGAAGGAGGCGACGACCGCGTTCGTGAGCCGGCGGTCCAGCCGGAACCGCGGCTCGATGAGCCCCTGATGGAGCCCGGTCGAGAGCCGGGCGCCGAGCGAGCCGTACACCCCGCCCCGGGTGGCGAGGAACGCCGGCAGGAGGAGGAGGAGTCCGGGAACCTCCGCGATGTTCGCGCGCATGGTGTCGGAGGCGAGTATCGTCCCCGCGAACAGCCCGGCGATCAGGCTGACGGAGATAACCGGGAGCGCCTGCCGATAGATGTCGCGCGCGGAGTCGTGCCCGGGCATCGAACGCACCGACGGCGGGCGGGGCAAAAAAACCGACCGCCGCGCGCGGCGACCGCCGTCGGTCCGCGAGCGCCCGTGAGCGGTTCGGGGAGCGATCGTCCCATAAGTGTCTGTATCTCCAAACGAAACGGTGGGGTCGGTGGCGCACGGACACGACGCCGACCGAGCGCGACGGGAGCGACCCGGCCGCGTCCGACGGTCTCGGACGGCTCCGGCCCGCACCGTTAAGTCCATCGGGCGAGTTCCGATCCCATGGACTACTCCCTCGCCGTCGAGAACGGGCCGGAGACGATACCGGGCGGGACCGGACTCCTCCTCGTCCACCCGAGCATCGGCGAGACGGACCGGATCGACACGGACTTCTTAAAGACCGACACCGACGCGTTCCTCGTCGTCTCGACGCGGACCACCGCCCGCGAGGTCGAACAGAAGCTGGAGTACTACGACGTCGACGAGACGAAAGCGACCATCCTCGACACGCTCTCCGTCGAGCGCGGGTACTCGCGGCGCACCGCCGACGACGTCTACTACGTCTCCGCGCCGGACGACCTCGACGGCGTCGTCGACCGCGTGGAGCGGTTCCTCACCGAGAACGAGGGGAAGCGGCGCGTCTCGGTCGACTCGCTCACCGAGATGGCCTACTACGCCGACGACGACGCGGTGTACGAGGCCGCCGCCGAGATCCTCGAACTCCTCAACGAGCACGACGCGGTCGGCATCTTCCACCTCTCGGAGGAGGTCCACGAGGTCGCGACGCTCGACCGGTTCCGCGAGCTGTTCGACGGCGTCATCGACCTCGACGGCGAGGGTAACGTCGTCGTCGACGTCTGAGCGGCCGCTTCGCCGCGGGACGCGCGACTCCTCACTCCTCGTCGACGAGCGCCGCGAACGTCTTCTCCGCCCACGCCACCGCGTAGTCGGCCCCGCGCTCTCGGTACGCGGTCGTGTCGAGCGCGCCGTACGGCGCCGGGAGGTCGAGGCCGTGTTTGACCGCCGAGCAGGCGTACTCCGTCGCGCTCGGGAAGTCGGTGTCGCCGCGTGCGACCTCGCCGGAGAGGCCGCCCAGCCGGCCGGAGAGTCGCTCGCCGGCGTCGACCCACGCGTCGAACAGGCGGGGGTGTTCGCCCTCCCACGACGCGAACTCGTCGCGGGCGTGGAGCCCGACCCACGCGTCGAACAGCGCGTTCGCGACCTGGAAGACGTCGGTCGGGCCGAACCCGGTCGTGGATTCGCCCGTCTCGGGGTCGGGACGGCGGATCGCGGCGTCGAGGTCGCGATAGCGCTCGCCGAAGAACGGGAGGAACGACTCGGGAAGACCGGACGAATCGCCGCCGTTCGCGGCGTCACCGTTCGACGAGGCGTCGCCGCCGACTGCGCCCGGCGCCGGCTCGCACCCGATCTGGACCAGCCGCTCGGCGATGAGGAACGCGAGGAAGTCCTCCGGGGTCCCCTCAGCGCGCCGCTTGACGAGGACGGTCGCCGGGTCGGTCTGCGTCGTCCGGACGACCGTCCCGTCCCCGGGGAGCCCGACGGTGAACGCCGGGCCGGCGTGCTTCCGGAGCAGGTCGGGTACCGCTTCGGGAAGCCAGTCGGCGGGGTACGACGCGGGGCCGAGCCCGTCGACGAAGAGACCGAGGTCCTCCGCGGCGGCCGGCGGGAGCGTCTCGAAGTCGGAGTCGACGTCGAGGACGGGCGACCCCGGCGCGTACCGGTCGCGGACCGCCGCGAGGTCGTCGTCGAGCGACCGGGGCGAGAACATCAGGCGAAGACGTACGAGAGGATGATTAGCACCGAGAGGACGGCCGAGACGCCGACCGTACCAACCACGATCTGAGTCGATTTCTTCATGCGCGTTCGTGCGTCCGCCGGTCGTTAAAATCATCCGGTCCGCGGCAAGCGTGCGGCGATTTTATGTCGCCAGACGAGAGTACGGAGGTATGCGAGTTCGTGACGCGGTCGAGGCCGACGCCGCGGCCCTGGGGTCGATGACGGGCCGGCCCGAAGGCGTCGTCCGAAACATGATCCACGACCGGTCGGTACGCGTCGGGGTGACGGACGAGGCGACCGGGCGCGACGACGCGAGCGACGGGGCGGACCCGGCGGGTCGGAGCGCCGACGACGACACCCCGGTCGACGCGGTCGCGGCGTTCGTCGCGTTCGACGTGCGCGACGGCGTCGTCCACGTGACGAACGTCGAGGGCGACCCCGAGGCAGTCCGGCGGCTGTTCGAGGAGCCGGTGCGGTTCGCGACCCGGGAGGGAATGACGGTCGAGGCCGTCCTCCCGACCGACGGAACCGCGGTCGACGCGGCCGAGGCCGTCGGGTTCGCGGCGGTCGGCTCGGGACCGCGGATCGACGGCGCGTCGACGGCGCGGTACCGGTTCGATCCGGAGGAGGGCGGGTGAAGGTCGGAGACGGTGACCGCCGAATCCGAGGCCCGGTCGAAACCCGCCGGTGCCGACGCGCGGGAGCGGCGCCTCGGGACACCGCGCGCGTGTCGGCCGATCGGGCCGGATCCGTCACCCGTCAGCGATCGGTGCTGTCCGGGCGTGCCAGCAGCTCCTGTTCGTATTCGGCGACCGCCTGTACGACTGCCTCCGCGTCCCGTTCGGGAACGTCGAACTCCGCGAGGCTCTCGTCTAACAGCTCGAGCGCTCTCTGGATGTGATCGGGCGTGAAGGGGACGTGAAGGTGCGCTTCGCGGACTGGCGCGGCGTCGTAAGTCTCCGGGCCACCCGCTTTTTCGCAGAGGAAGTCGGTTTGCGTCCGTCGGAGCGTCTCCATGTCCGCGTCGGCGAAGAACGGTCCCAGCTCGTCGTCGTCGAGAAGCCTGTCGTAGAAGTCGTCCACCACGCTCCGAATCCCCTCGTGGCCACCGAGACGTTCGTACAGGGTCTCCTCGGTCATACTCGGCGTATCACGCTAAAATGCGAAATAGCTCACGGAGTCGCGTTACGCGTCGGCCGAGCGGTCGATCGCGTGTCAACCCCCGTGGTGTCTCCCGTGGCGTGTTGAACGCGGTCGCTGTGGTCAGGGGCGACGTTTCGCCGGACCGAACCGTCTCCCGCGGGCGGGTCGCTCAGTCGAAGCGGTCTTGGACGATTTCGAGCGCCTCCTCGCGGTCGTCCCAGTCGACGAACACCGCGACGGAGGTCGCGCTCGTGATCAGGTCGATGATGTTGATGCCGGCCTCGGCGATGGGCGCGATGATCTCCTGGATGACGCCGGACTGGTTGGGAAGCTCGCCGCCCGTGACGCGGATCACGGCGATGGGGTCGGCGACGGTGACCGAGGAGAGCGCCTCGTCGGTGACGACCGCCTCGTGGAGCAGCGCCTCGGCGGTCTCGGCGACGTCGACGTCGACGTAGAAGGTGACAGAGTCCATCCCCGAGGCGACCGCGTCGATGTTGATCTCCTCGGCGCGGAGCGCGTTCGCCAGCTCCGAGAGGATCCCCGGTCGGTTGCGGATCGCCCGGCCCGCGATGGTGAGACACGCGAGCGGCTCCTCGCGCATGTCGATCAGGCTCTCGAACTCGCCCTCGATCCGGGTGCCGCCCCGGAGCAGGTCGCCGTGCTGGTAGTGGACGACCCGAACGTCGAGCCCCTCGTCCTTGTACGAGAGCGCGGAGGGCGCGACCACCTCGGCGCCGCGGAAAGAGAGGTTGCGAAGCTCGTCGACGGTGATCTGGCCGACGTTGCGCGCGCCCTCGACGACCCGCGGGTCGCCCGTCATCACGCCCTCGACGTCGGTGACGATGACGACCTCGTCGGCGTCCATGTAGTTGCCGAGCATGACCGCGGTCGTGTCCGACCCGCCGCGGCCGAGCGTGGTGACGTTGCCGTCGTGGTCCTCGGCGAGGAACCCGGTGATGATCGGGACGACGCCGTCCATGTCGGCGGCGATCTCCTCGGCCCGACGCTTGGTCTCCGCGACGTCGACCTCGCCGCGCTCGTCCGTGATCACCGGCCAGTCCGGGTGTCCGGGTTCGAGGAAGACGGCGTCGACGTCGCGGACGGAGAGCGCGGCCTTCAGCATGCGGACGCTGGTGCGCTCGCCCATCGAGACGATCTCCGCGCGGTCGGCGTCGTCCGTCTCGAAGGTGATGTCGTCGAGGAGGTCGTCCGTGGTCGACCCCATCGCGCTCGCGACGACCGCGATCTCGTGGCCGGCCGCGACGGCGCTCGCCACCGAGTCGGCGGCGCGTTCGATCCGGTCGCCGCTCCCGAGGCTCGTGCCGCCGAACTTGGCGATTACGCGCATGCGGCTACTCCGTTCCGCGTCCGTGCGGGTCGGTCTCCGAGAGACGGTCGAGGCGGTTCGAGGGCGACGGCGGGGTCCGGACCGACGCCGGAGTCCCGGCCCGGTCGGCGGAAGCGATCGGTAAACATGCGACTCCGTAGCGGAGGAAGCCGGATAACAGTATCTTCTTCGACAAGGGTCGCCCGAATCGCAGAACCGCACGAATCGGCGGCTGCGAGCGGGTGAAAACGAAACGAACGATCAGCGCATTTCGGAATCAGAGGTCGGGGTGTGTGAGGGACGCGCGCAGGGGACGGAGGGACACGCGCAGGGAAGACGGACGGAGGGACGCGCGCAGGGAAGACGGATAGAGGCGCTACTCGTCCTGAATGCCCCACGCGTCGGGCATCTCGATGACGTAGCGGCCGTCCTCCTGGAGGGAGATGATGTACTCCTGTCTGTCGTACAGCTCCATCAGGTTGAGCTCGTACTGCCCGGGGCTGACGATGCGGATGCTCTCGAACTGGTCGTTGAGCTCGTCGCGGAGCGCGTCGATGCCGGGCTTCGGCTCCTCTTCGGCCGGCGGCGCGTCGGCGGGCTCGACGTCGCGGCTCGCGCGGTCGAGCTCGTCCGGCGACACCACCTCGGAGCGCGCGCTCGCCTGCGCGGTGTCCTCGTCGCTCCGGTCCGCGATCTGTTCCGTGCCGTCGGCTTCGCTCGCGGAGTCGGCGCTCGCGGCGGCTTCGTTCGGCGTCTCGTCCGCGGACTCGCTCGGACGACGGTCGGCCGCGCTCTCGTCGGGCGCCGGCTCGTCGGCTGGGGCCGGCGGCGTCCTGTCGGACGGGTCGACGGCGGAGTCGGACGGTCCGGCGGGGGAGCCGGACGCCTGATCGGCCTCGTCGGCAGTCGGGTCCTCCGTCGCGCCGGCGGGCTTGAACTGGAACTTGTTCCCGCCGCAGTCGGGACAGCCCGACAGCATCTCCTTGGAGCCGTCGGGGAACGTCCGCCCGCAGGTGGTACACTGATGGGGCATCTACTTGCGGGAGACGAGCGTGCTGATGAGATTCTCGTCTTTGTGGAGGGTCTCGATGCGGTTCGCCGGGCCGATCACCGTGAGCTTCTGGGTGGACTCGCGGCCCATCAGCTTGTCGAGGAAGCTCTGGTCGCCCGCCTCGGCCTTCGGGTACGTCTCTATCTCGATGCCGGTGAAGTCGTCGGGACTGATCTCGGTCATCGTCACCTCGATGAGCTTCGACTCCTCGTCCGGGGAGAGCCCCTCTTCGAGGATGACGATGTTGCCCTCGCGGACGCCGTCGAGGATGAGCCGGATCTTCTCCATGCTCGTGAGTCCCTCCATCCGCGCGCCGCTTATCATGTCGATCCGGACGCCGTCGTCGCCGTCGTCGGGGTCGTCCGCCGCGTCGACGTTGGCTTTCGGGCCGGGCATCAGCCGAAGTACTCCGCTATCTTGGTGTACACTTCGTCCATGTTGTCGCCCTCCAGCGCGGACAGCGGAATCGTCTCGTGTTGCGGGAAGGCGTTCGCGATCTGCTGGACGTCCGACCCCGGCAGGTCCGTCTTGTTCGCGAGGATGAGCGCGGGCAGGTCCTGCGACTCGATGATCCCGATCAGCATCGTGTTCACCTGCGTGAACGGGTCCGTCGTGGAGTCGAGCACGTAGATGACGCCGTCGACGTCCTCGCGGAGCCAGTGCATCGCCTCCGCGACGCCCTCGGTCGCCTCGCGCGACCGGCGGACGGCGTCGTCCTTCTCCATGTCGTGGTCGAGAAACTCCTTGTAGTCGACCTTCGTCGTCACCCCGGGGGTGTCGACGATGTCGATGGTGACCGTCCGCCCGTTGCGTTCGATCTCCACGTTCTCCTTCCGGCGGGCCCGGCGAGTCTCGTGGGGGATGTGGCTCTCTGGGCCGACGGCGTCACCCGTCCAGTCGCGTGCGATCCGGTTTGCGAGGGTCGTTTTACCGGCGTTCGGCGGTCCGTAGATCCCGATCCGCTTGGGCTCGTCGGCCGCGAACAGGCCGTCCGTGACCCGCGATATGCTGTCTCTGAGATTCGTGAGCAGTCCCATCCTGACCTCCAGTCCGTGTGGTTTTCCCGAACACCGCGTTCGTTTCCGCGACGCCGTTCGATCCGACGCTCGACGCCCGTTCGGGGGATTACGGTAGCATCCACGCCGCGGTCACTTAAGAACTGCGTCAGACATCGCCGATCCGGAGCGTCGGCGCCGGACGAACGCGAAATCGGGAGACAGAACTACGGTTCGTCGCCCCCGCTCGCGGCGTCGAGGAAGACGAGGGCCCCGCCGAGCAGCGCGAGGTTCTTCAGGAAGTTGATCTTGTTGCCGTGGCGCTCCTTCCCCTCCATCGTCCAGAAGTCGTGGATAGCGGGCGTCGTCCCGAGGAAGAAGACGACGATCGCGCCCGCGGCCGCCCGCGGGAGCCGCCAGAGGACGATCCCGAGGTTCGCGACCAGCAGCATTCCGGTGACGAACGGAACGAGGACGTCGGGCATCGGGACGCCCTTTTCCTCGGCGACGGCGACGCGCTTGTCGTTGTTCTTGAACCCGTCGACGGCCATGTACGCGAGGACGCCGCCGTACAGCGAGCGGCCGAGCAGCGACGGCGCGTCGCGACCCCGGTCCGCGTCCGACCCGTCGGGAGAATCAGTGTCGGCGGCCATTCAGACCACCTCGATCCGGCTGACGTTCGCGTCGACGCGCCCCACCGTCTCGTAGGTCGGACCCTCGTCCTCCTCGCCGGGGAGGCGGCGCATGATCCGGCCCTCCACGTCGTCGCGCTCGTCGGGCACGTCGAAGAGGCCGGAGCCGCAGAGGGCGTCGCCGTCGTGGACCGCCCACGTCTCGATGACCTCGTGGGGCTCGCCGGGGAAGTCGACGCGCTCGAAGTCGCGGCCGAAGTTGGTGGACTCGAAGAGGGCAACTCCGTGGTCGTCGTTCACCCACGCCGGGGGCGCCTCCTCGCCGCCGCAGAAGATAACCCGCCCGTCGTGGACGAACACGCGGCGGATGTACGAGTAGTCGTTCCCGGTGTCGATCCGCTCGAACGACTCGCCGGCGTCCGTCGTCCGCCACAGGCCGCCCTCGCCCACCGCGTGGCCGAGGCCGAGGTTCTCCAGGTCGTGGTCGAGGTACCCGGTCGCGACCAGCCACACGTCCTCCGAAACGGGGAGGATCTGGTGAACGTCGTCGACGATGGCGTCCCGGTGGTCGGACCACGTGCGGCCGCCGTCGCGGCTGACGTGGATCCCGCCGGCCTCGACGCCCGCGATCAGGTGGTCGGGACGGCCGGGGACCGTCTCCAGCGCGCGGAGGCGTGCGTAGTGGGGATCGATCGGCGACTCCCAGTGGCCCCGCGAGGGGAGCTCGCGGAACCCCTTCTGTTCGGTCCACGTCTCCCCGCCGTCGACCGAGCGGAAGATGTACGGGTCGTTGGTGCCGGCGTACAGCGCGCCGTCCGCGGTCGCGAGGATCGACCAGACCTCGCTCTGCCCGGCGTGCCAGAAGCGGTCGCCGACGGGTACTTCGAGGTCGGTCCACGTCTCCCCGCCGTCGACCGAGCGGTACGCGCCCGTCGAGGAGGCGACGAAGACGCCCTCGGTGTGGTCCCACGACTTCACGGCGGTGACGACCCCGCAGTCGAGGACGTGGTCGAGCTCGTCGCGCTCGAAGGGGACGTCGTCGGCTCGGTACAGCCCGGAGTCTGTCCCGATTAACAGTGTCATATTCGGGCGTCGGTCGGCGGGGCAATAAAGTTTTACCAACCTGTAAAACGCTAAGTGTCCGGGGGGCGATGGGGAATCCATGCCCGCACCTCACGCCACCGTTCGCCCAACTGACGCCGACCACCTGAACGAGTCGGCCGCCGACCTCCCGACCGAGCTGCTGAACCTGCCGTGGATCGACCCGCACAACCACGCGCACACGCTCTCGTGGGAGGACCGCGAGCGGTACGCCCTCTCCGGCTGCCGGTCGATGGTGATGGTGTCGTCGGGATACCACTGGACACCCTACAAGCCCGTCGAGGCCAGCGACATCCGGTTCCTGTGGGACGACGCGGTCAACCGTCGCCGAGCGATCGAGCGCAACCACTTCTTCGAGGCGAAGCTGAGCCTCGGCGTCCACACCGGCGTCCGGATCGAGGACCCCGACGAGCTGCTGGCCGCGATGGACGACTACTGCGCGCTCGACGAGGTGGTCGCCGTCGGCGAGACGGGCGTGACGCCGACTCAGCACGTCGAGCGCTGGGACGTCGACGCACAGCAGGCGGTCGTTCAGGCGCAGATGGAGCTCGCAGACGACCACGGCCTCCCGGTCCTGCTCCACACGCCGAACACCACGCCCGACGCGAAACGGGAGTACCGCGACGACCTCGGCGTCACCCCCGGCTACGAGAAGAACGCCGGGCTCGGCACCGAGCCCGTCCTCGACGGCGAGAACCCGGCGCTGGAAGCGGTGAAACGCGATGTGGAGGCCGCGAGCGACGCGGGCCTCGACGAGGAGCGCGTCGTCGCCTCGCACGCGGACGCGAACAACACCGCGTACCTGATGGCGGAGACGGACTGCTATCTGAGCTACACCATCGGCCACTCGTGGCTCGTGGGCGTCGACGCCGCCGACGTGGCGAACGCCATCGACGAGTACGGCCCCGAGCGGATCATGATCGACACCGACACCGCGAACGTGCTACGCACGGACCCCTACGCGGTGAAGCGCGCGATATTCGAGCTGTACCGCTACGGCATCGACGTCGACGACATCCGGACCGTCGTGTACGAGAACCCGCGGGACGTGTTCGGGCTGGCGGAGTAGGATGTTCAAATCGGTCCGCGGGGTCGCGGTGGCGTTGCCGGTGGCTCTGCCGCAGCCTCCGAGAGACGTACTGCGATTCCGTGCGTGGCTGACAGCGACCGTGAGACGACGGTGTGCGAGGGAGAGTCGCGAACGAGGCGAGCGACGGCGACGAGCGTCTATAAATGGCAGGCGGTGCGGTGGCGCGCCTGCGAGCGGCCGCCACCGGCGGCTGCGAGCCAGCCCGCGAGGGACGCGGTGAGCGCTCGCAGAGCGCGAACCGCGAGGCTGGGGAGGTGTGAGGTGCGGGTGCTGTGCGGGCGGGGCGGGATTCAAAGGGGCAGTCGCGAGGGCGACGTAGGCGACGCAAGCACTGGAACGAGGGAGCGAACGTAGTGAGCGACCGAGTGAAGCGCGCAGCGAGCGTACGTCGCCCTCGCGACTGGGGCTTTGGAGGTACTCACCGCCGATCTGTAATCAGCTATTTATAAGTGAACGGCCGGAGCTGTAGAGAAGTTCACTGTACGGGCTCCGTTGAGATTCTCTACAGAGAAGACATTCCGATTCCGGTCGGTCCAAGCCATTTAGAACCCGGTCACCGCAGGGAGTACTGTTCCGAGAAGAGTCAGACAGGCGGCACCGACCAACGCCAGAAGGACGAGAGGAGGGGCAGTAAACTCCTCTGGGTCAGTTTGAAGGGATTCGTAGCCGGCAACGGCGAGCATTCCAGCCCCACCGATCGCCATGAGCAGTATCGCGATGCTGCGATCGCCAGCGACGACCGACGCTACCGCTGGCCCTCCGATTGAGGTTCCGATAACGGCGAATGAGCCGGTGTAGAGGTACAGATCCTCCATTGGCGATGTAACAGCGCGAGGACACTTGTAGGTTAGTTAGCGATGTACGAGCGAGTCCGAAGAATGCGATTTCGACGAAGCCGCCACGTCGGTAATCTCTTATAAACCCCGAGGAGGCGAGGATCCTACTCCGTCTCGAACTCGCTCGTGAGCTCGCCGACGCCCTCGACGCCGATAGTGACCGAATCGCCATCGCCGAGCAGCACCGGGGGATCGCGGTAGACGCCGACGCCGGGCGGGGTGCCGGTAAAGACCAGATCACCGGGTTCGAGCGTGAACGCCTGACTACAGAAGGATATCAGCTCGTCGACGCCGAAGATCAGGTTCTCAGTCGACGACTCCTGGAGCCGCTCGCCGTTGATCTCGGCGAAGATGTCGAGGTCGTGGGGGTCGCCCACCTCGTCGGTCGTGACGAGGTCGGGGCCGGTCGGGGCGAACGTGTCGAGGCTCTTCCCGCGGACCCACTGGCCGTCGCCGTGCTGGAGGTCCCGCGCGGAGACGTCGTTGCCGACGGTGAAGCCGGCGACGTGGTCCATCGCCTCGTCGGGGTCGACGCGGCGGGCGCGCTCGCCGATCACGGCGACGAGTTCGGCCTCGTAGTCGACCTTCTCGGTGTACTCGGGGTCCCAGCGGACCGCATCGTCGGGACCCACGACCGAGGTCGGGAACTTCGAGAAGAGGACCGGCTCGTCCGGGATCTCGTTGTCGCCCTCCTCGGCGTGGTCGCGGTAGTTCAGCCCGACGCAGACGACCTTCTGCGGGTCGTCGACGGGGGCGGCGCGGTCGAGGTCCGCCGAGTCGCGGACGCCGACGCCGGTCTCGGCGGCGTGTTCGACCGCGAGGTCGGCCTTGCGGCGCCACTCCCAGTCGGCGAGGAGGTCGCTGGTTCGGTCGGGAACGTGGATCCCGGCGGCGGCGCCGGCCTCGGCGAGGTCGACGACGCCGTCGTCGGTCGCGACGCCGGGCCACGGTGTCTGTTCGTCCGTCGTACGGTATTGTCCGATTCGCATGTGAAATGTGGGTGTTGTCGGTCCGCGGCGTTACAGGTCGATCCCGGCCTCGTCGAGCAGGCGCTCGCCGGAGGCGACGAAGCGGTCGAACTCCTCGTCGACCTTCGGGTTCGTCAAGTCGCCGTCGCGCTTGACGACCTCGCCGTCGACGAGGACGGTGTCGATGTGCGAGGGGTCGGTCTGGAACACGACCGTCTGGACCGGGTCGTGGCAGGGCGCGGTCATGAAGTCGTCCGCGTCGAACAAGACGAGGTCGGCGCGCTTGCCGGGCGTGATCGTCCCGATCTCGTCGTCGAGGCCGAGCGCCTTCGCGCCCTCGATGGTGGCCATCTCCAGGGTGTCGCGCGCGGAGATGCTCACCTCGGTGACCTCCTCGTCGCCCTCCAAGACCGCCTGGTTGTCGAACATGCGCTGGAGCTGCAAGCCGATCCGCATCTGGCTGCCCATGTCGCCGCTGACGTTCGAGCAGACGTCGACGCCCCACGCCGGGCGGCCGCCCGCCTCGAGCACCTTCCCGGTGACGGGGATGCCGTGGCCCATCTGCATCTCGACCTCGGGGGTCGACGAGAAGGAGACGCCCTGCTCGACGGCGTGGTCGATGTCCTCCTGGGTGAAGTGGTTCCCGTGGGCGACGTTGACGTCGGGGCCGAGCATGTCCTCGATGGCGCCGAAGCCCTGATAATCGTCGCCGTACTCGGAGGACGGCCACAGCGCGGCGCCCATGTGGATCGTCGAGAGCGCGCCGAGGTCCCGGGCCAGTTCGAGGTCCGCGCGGGCGGTCTCGGGGGTACAGAAGTCCGGGCCGCGGAGCCCGAGCGCGAGGCTGAGCAGGTCGTCGTCGCGGATCTTCTCCTCGTGGAGGCTCCGGATCTTCTCCTCGGGGAGGCCGACGTCGCTCTCGTACCACCACTTCGCCGCGTCGTCGCCCGGCGGGCCGTACGTGTACACCGCGCGCAGGCCGGTGTCCTGCAGCGCGTCGACCGCGCGTTCGCCGTGCTCGAGCGTGTTCGGGTACGACCAGTCGAGGGCCGTCGTCGTCCCGGTGTAGAGCTTCTCGAAGGCGCCGTAGAGGCCGCCGAGGTACATGTCCTCGGGCTGATAGAGCCCGGTGATGTTGCCGAGCATGTGGTCGAAGTACTCGCCCATGAGCGACCAGTCGCCGGCGATGCCGCGCATCTGCGTCTGCGCGAGGTGAATGTGCGAGTCGACGAACCCCGGGACGACGATCTTCCCGGTAGCGTCGATCTCCTCCGCGTTCGACGCCGACAGTCCGGTACCGACCTCGATTATCTCCCCGTCCTCGATCAGGACGTCGGCCGCCTCGAACTCCCCAACGTCCGGGTCGAGCGAGACCACGGTCCCGTTTCGCACGATCGTCTGTGTCATGTTCGATAATAGGGTTTGACCAAGAGGTTAAAACTTTACCGGGCGGTAAAGGTCGATGGCGGCGACCGTAGGCTCGGAGAGGCAACCGTATTATGTACCTCACACGTAGAGTACCCGTATGAGCGAATCACGGGACGGATCGGCGAGCGAATCCGTCGAGTCCCCGACCGACGGCGCCGACGCTGGAACGGGTGATTCCGAAGGGAACCCTCCAACGGAGACCTCCTCCGACGGGTCCGGCGAGTCCGGCGAGGAAACGGTCTCCTCCAAGGACACCAAGGAGGTGATAATGGAGGCGACCTTCCGCGCGCTGAGCAAGCACGGCTACAAGGACCTCCGGATGCGCGACATCGGCGAGGAGATGGACCTCACGCGGCAGGTGATCCACTACCACTTCGACGGGAAGTACGACCTCATGTCCTCGTTCCTCGAACACATCATCGACCAGTACGAGGGGAGCGTGGTCGTCGAGGGCGACGCGGACCCGCGGACCGAGCTTCGAGCCCGCGTCGACCAGTGCCTGTTCGGCCCCGAGTTCGAGGAGTTCAGCCACTGGGACCGGATGAAGGTGTACCACGAGCTGTACACGCAGGCGCAGAACGACGGCGAGCACCGCGAGGTGTTCAACGAACACTACGACCGCCTCCGCGGCAGCATCGTCGAGGTCGTCGAGGAGGGGATCGAGGAGGGCGTCTTCCGCGACGTCGACGCCGAGCGGATGGGCCAGCTGGTGACCGACGTGATCCACGCCGCGCGCGGGCGCCGGATCTCGCTGGGTCACGAGGACGCGCCCGAAGAGGCCCGGAAGGCGATGGACGAGTTCATCTTCGAGTCGCTGGAGCGGACGGAGTAGGCCGGGATCACCGAAATCGACCGAACCGAACCCCCGACCGCGTTTCTGCGATCGCTACGACTCCTCGACGGCGACGAGCCGCGGATCCGTCCGGTCGCGCCCGTCGCGAAGCCGGTGGGAGCCGTCGAATCGAACGCGATCGCCGGGAGACAGGTCGGCGTCGGCGGCCTGCGCGATCAGTTGGACCTCGTCGAACCGTACCAGCGCGAGGTGGTTCGGCGCGCGGACGTCCGGCGGCGTGGTCTCGACCGTCGTCGTCGCGACGACCGCCCCCGTTTCGAGTCGAACCGACGCGGCGTCCGCCGCCGACCGGTCGCAGTCCGGGCAGCGGCGGCGGTCGTAGTACCAGCGTCGCCCGCAGTCAGCGCAGGCGAAGGCGCGGTCCGCGGGGAGGTCGCGGTCCGCGGCGGCGCCGTTTTCCGGGACTCCGCTGTTTGAGCCCGTCACGCGCGCAACACCGTACAGACGCTGTTGTTCCCGAACCCGGCGACGTTGATCGCGAACGCCGTCTCCGCGCCGTCGACGCGGCGGCTCTCTGGGAGGTCGCCCCGGAGCTGCCACACGAGCTCGACGATCTGCGAGAGGCCGGTCGCGCCGAGGGGGTGACCGCGGGCCTTGAGCCCGCCACCGGGGTTGACCGGGAGGTCGCCGTCGAGCGCGGTGCCGCCGTCGAGCGTCGCCACCCACGCGTTCCCGGGGTCGTAGAAGCCCAGCTCTTCGAGTTCGATCAGTTCGAGGACGGTGAACGCGTCGTGGATACAGGCGACGTCGACGTCGTCGGGGGCGATCCCGGCCCGGTCGAAGACGCGCTCGCCCGCGGTCCGGACTGAGTCGATGGAGAGCGGGTCCGGGCGCTCGGCGACGGCGTGGGTTCCCGTCGCGCTCGCGGTACCTGCGACGCGCGGGCCCGCTGGGTGCCCGTCGTCGTCCTCGTCGGTTGCGCGGGTCAGCACGACCGCCGCGGCGCCGTCCGACATCGGACAGCAGTCGTACAGTCGAAGCGGCGCGGCGACGACCGGGGAATCGAGCGCGTCCTCGACGTCGATCGGCTTGCGGAACTGCGCGACGGGGTTGTGGACCGCGTTCCGGTGGTTCTTCGCCGCGACCGCGGCGAGCGCCTCGCGGGGCGCGTCGTGGCAGTCGAGGTAGGCACCGGCGGCGAGACCGCCGAAGGAGGGGAGCGTGACTCCCTGCGCGTACTCGCGGCGGTGGACGAGCCGGCTGATCGCCTCGGTGACGCTCCGGGTGTCGCCCGCGGACATCTTCTCGGCGCCGACGACGAGGGCGACGTCGGCGGTCCCGCTTTCGACGCGGTCGACGCCTCGGTGGAAGGCGCTCGCCCCGGTCGCACTCGTGTTCTCGACGCGGTCCGCGGACGCGCCGTCGAGGCCGAGGGCGGCCGCCAGTGCGTTCGCGAGGCCCGCGCTCTCGTCGAGCGCCTCGGCGAGGGCGTTGCCGAAGTGGAGCGCGTCGACGTCGGCGGGGTCGACCCCGGCGTCCGCGAGGGCCTTCTCGGCAGCCGCGGCGGCCAGGTCGGCGAGCGGGCGCTGGGAGTCGCCCTCGAACGGGGTCATGCCGACGCCGCTGACGCGGACCTCAGTCGCCATTCGCGTCGGTATCGTCCGCCTCGTCGGCGTCGTCCGCGTCGGCGTCGTCTGCGTCGGCGTCGTCCGCGTCGGCGTCGTCCGCGTCGGCGTCGCCCTCGTCGGCGTCGCCCTCGTCGGCGTCGTCCGCGTCGCCGAACACCCCCAGCTCCGCGAGGCGGTCGATCTCGGCCTCCGAGTAGCCGTGCTCGCGGAACACCTCGCGGTTGTGCTCGCCGAGCAGCGGCGGCGGGAGCTCGAAGCCGCTCTCGGCGTTGCGAAACTTGAGCGGGTGTTCGATCACGGGCACCTCGCCGAGTTCGGGGTGGTCGATCTCGGTGATGGTGCCGCGGGCGTCGATCTGCTCACTGTTGAGCGCCTCCTCGACGCTGTACACCGGGCCGGCGGGGACGCCGGCGTCCTCGGCGATGACCTCGATCCACTCGTCGGTCGTCTTGTCCGCGAGCGTGGCCTCGATCTCGGCCTCGAGTTCGTCGAGGTGTTCCACGCGGTCGGCGTTCATCTCGAAGCGCTCGTCTGCGGGGAGGTCCGGTCGGTTGAGGGCCTCGCAGAGCTCGCCCCAGAGCTTCTCGTTGAGGATACAGATGTTGATGAACCCGTCCTTCGTCTCGAACGTCTGGTACGGGGCGAGGACGGGGTCTTTCGTCCCCATGCGCTTCGTCTCCTCGCCCGCGAACACCATGCCGGCCTGCTTGGTGAGCCACGGGAGGGTGGCCTCCAGCATCCCGAGGTCGATGTACTCGCCCTCGCCGGTCCGCTCCCTGCGGTAGAGGGCCGTCGTCGCGCCAAATGCGGCCCACATCGCGGTGATGAGGTCGGTCATCGGGAGACCCACTTTGACGGGCTGCCGGTCCGCCTCGCCAGTGACGCTCATGATCCCGCTCATCCCCTGAATGAGGAGGTCGTACCCGGACCGCTCGCGCCACGGACCGGTCTGGCCGAACGCCGAGATCGCGAGGTATATCAGGTCGTCGTTGTGCTCGGACAGCGTGTCGTAGTCGACGTCGAGCCGCTCCGCGGTTCCCGGGCGGAAGTTCTGGATGAAGATGTCCGCCTCCTCGACGAGTTCATACAGCGCCTCCTTGGCGTCGTCGTTCTTCAGGTCGAGTTCGAGGCTCTTCTTCCCGTAGCTCAGCGTCCAGTAGTACGGCGACTCGCCCTTGATGAACGGCGGCCCGGAGTGCCGGACGGCGTCTCCGTAGCCGGGCTGTTCGATCTTGACGACCTCCGCGCCCTGGTTCGCGAGCATCGCCGAGCAGAAGCCGCCGGTGACGAACGTCGAGAGGTCGAGGACGGTGACGCCGTCTAGGATCCGCCCGCTACCCGGGGAGCCCGCGGAGCCCGTGTCGTCGGTATCGGTCATCCAACCACCTCGTCCGGAATTCGGAATCCTCTCATTGCTGTGTGTACGGTTTGCTTACCAGGTGGTAAAACTATCGGCGTCGACCGTGATATTTGGTAGTCCGGTGGAGTCGGACTGGACGGTCCAGCGGAGTTAGACGGGACAGTCCGGTGGAGTTGGACGGGACGGTCCGGCGGTCGGGAGCCGACTGGCAGGACGAGTCGACGGGATACCGGTCGTTGTTCGGGAGCCCCCCACCCCTTCGTTTCGGGTGGAACCGCGTAAGCTGTCGGGGGGTGGGTCGGGTGTGTGAGGTCGATCCGGATCCTCTCAGATAATTCTGCGTTTGGATCTAAATAAAACAACCACAATAACTCCAATATATTCTAATAGGGATTGTCGAGGGCACTATTCAAATCTTGTGGTAATAAAACCACCGGTACCAAAATCCCGCCTCCCACCCCCACCACCCTGTTTTCTCGTTCCACCCGAAACAAAGGGGTGTGGGGGTCTCCCCGATCAAGTCGACTCGACGGAGCCGGGAAACGAGCGGCGAAGCCCACGCGACGGAACCGCTGAACGGAACTGCCAGTCCGAGGACAGGTAGTCACGCCCGATCAAGACTCTGACGGATACGTCGCATTAGTGTCTAAAACCCGCCACACCGGCGTAGCCTTGTCAAAGAGACTCGAGATATCCACGCTCGTCGTTCCCATTCTCTCGACTACTTGACCGGTTCGACCGTCCCGTCGATCGGTCCGAACCGCCTCTCGATCGCCCCGACATCCCGTGTGAGGGGGTCGTTTCAACTCCAGAGAGGAACACTTTTGTACCGTCTCTTCATCTGGTTCGACTGTATCAACTGGACGTGGTCGGTCTCGAATCCGACCGCGAATGCGTATTTCGGGCGGGAGACGACGTCTCAAGCGATATGACCGACCGTCTCCACCTGAAACAGAGGGGTTCACATGGACGAAGGCGAACACACACCGCGGGCCGACGGCGGCATCGACCCGGACGACGGCGACGAATCGGACCACAGTAGCGACTCCGAGGACTCGTCGCCCAGTCGCTCTTCGGCTCCCGACGCCGACGGCTTCGCCGTCAAGGGCTCCGAAACCGACGACTCCGAGGACGGAGTTCCCGAAGCCGCGGTCCCCGAAGCCGAAGATCCCGAAGCCGAAGACCCTGACATCGAGGATTTCGATCCCGATGCTCCAACCGAAACGGAGGGCGACGGTTCGACTGAAGCCGACCCCGACGCTCGACCCGAAACGGAGGCCGACACGTCCGCCGAAGTTGGATCCGACCCCGATACCGCCCTCGACGTCGAAGACGGAACGAGTCACGATACGCCGGACGTCGAATCGATCGAATCGGACGCCGACACGCTTTCCCTCTCGGCCGACGCTCGACCCGAAACGGCGGGGATCGACAACGGCGGTCGCGACCGGTCGTCGCCCGACGTCGACTTCGACGGCGTCGTCCTCGACGACGACGAGGACAACCAGGGGCTGTTCGACGACCTCCTCTCCGGCGAGCCGATCTTCGAGAACAAGGAGGTCCTCCGCCCCTCGTACACCCCGCACGAGCTCCCGCACCGCAACGACCAGATCAACCGGATGGCGACCATCCTCGTCTCCGCGCTCCGCGGCGAGACCCCATCGAACATCCTCATCTACGGGAAGACCGGGACCGGAAAGACCGCCTCGGCGAAGTTCGTCTCCCAGGAGCTGGAGTCCACATCCCAGAAGTACGACGTCCCCTGCGAGGTCGAGTACATCAACTGCGAGGTGACCGACACCCAGTACCGCGTCCTCGCCCAGCTCGCGAACACGTTCATCGAGGAGAACCAGGCGGTGATCGCCGACCGGCTGGAGCGGCTCGAAGCCCTCCGGGAGGACGCGACGGACGCCGAGGACACGGCCGGTCGCGACGCGGCGGCCGCCCTGGCCGACACCGAGTTCGACTCGGTCGCCGAGCTCGACGACCGCATCGAGACGCTGGAGGACGACGCCGACGAGATGGAGGAGGTCCCGATGACGGGGTGGCCCACCGACCGCGTCTACTCGACGTTCTTCGAGGCGGTCGACTACCACGAGCGCGTGGTCGTGATCATGCTCGACGAGATCGACAAGCTCGTCGAGAAGAGCGGCGACGACACCCTCTATAACCTCTCCCGGATGAACTCCGAGCTCGACCGTTCGCGCATCTCGATCATGGGGATCTCGAACGACCTGAAGTTCACCGACTTCCTCGACCCCCGCGTCAAGTCGAGCCTCGGCGAGGAGGAGATCGTCTTCCCGCCGTACGACGCGAACCAGCTCCGCGACATCCTCCAGCACCGCGCCGACACCGCGTTCAAGCCCGACGCGCTCACCGACGACGTGATCCCGCTGTGCGCCGCGTTCGCCGCGCAGGAACACGGCGACGCGCGACGCGCGCTCGACCTCCTCCGCACCGCCGGCGAGCTCGCCGAGCGCTCGCAGGCCGAGATCGTCGCGGAGAAACACGTCCGGCAGGCACAGGACAAGATCGAGCTCGACCGCGTCGTCGAGGTCGTCCGCACCCTCCCGACCCAGAGCAAGATCGTCCTGTTCGCCGTGATACTCCTCGAAAAGAACGGCGTCCACAACATCAACACCGGCGAGGTGTTCAACATCTACAAGCGGCTCTGCGAGGAGATCGACGCCGACGTCCTGACCCAGCGGCGCGTCACCGACCTCATCAGCGAGCTCGATATGCTCGGGATCGTCAACGCCGTCGTCGTCTCGAAGGGCCGCTACGGCCGGACGAAGGAGATGGGCCTCTCCGTCCCGGTCGAGGAGACGGAGGCGGTCCTCCTGTCGGACTCGCGGCTCGGCGACATCGAGAACGCGCAGCCGTTCGTCCAGGCGCGGTTCGACAACTAAGCCCAGTTCGACAACGGAGGCGCGCCGTCGAGGCGCCCATTACGCCGCCGGCGGGGACGAATCGAGGGGCGATTCCCCAGAAAGACCGCCCTCCGTCGTCGCCGGGAGACCGCTCCCCACCGCACCCGCTATCGCCTCGTTCAGCTCCACCTGTCCCGTCGCGATCAGTCGGATGTACCCGAGATACGGGACTCGGAGCCGCGCGACCCCGTTCACCCACTCGGCCCTGACGGGCGGCGAGAGGCCGCTGGCCTGGTCGTAGGCGCCGTTGTTGTCGCCGAGGGTGATGTACCCGTCGTGGGGCGCCGGACAGTTGGCGAGCGACCCGCAGTCGACGGCGTTGTGGTGCTCGGGGTCGGCGCGGTCGTACCAGTTCTCTCCCTCGGTAACGTGGAACATGGCCCGGTGGATGATCGGCGACCCGGTCCGCCCCGGGGGCGTGTATATCATCACCGATCCGTAGGACCCGAACGTCCGGTAGTCGACCTCCTGGCCCACCTCGTGGGTGACGACGCCGACGCCGTTCTCGGCCGCGTCCGGCGCGAGCCGGCCGGGCTCGGTGACGAACACGAGGTCGCCGACCTGCATGTTCGGCTCCATGCTTCCCGACTCGACGGCGACCATCGGCGGCCACACGCCGCTGACGCCGAACAGCAGGAGGCCGACGAGGAGGACGACGGCGACGCTCGCCAGCATCTCCCGGATCCACATCAGCGCGCCCTCTCGGTCGTGACGGAACCGGTGTATCAGCGACTCGTCCGCCGTCGTCCCCGCCGTCGTCTCCGCCGTCGTCTCCGCCGTCTCGAACCCGGGATCCCCTACTGACTCCGGTGTGGTCTCCGCGTCGCCCCCAGCATCGAATTCGCCGGACTCAGCGGACTCGTCTGCTTCCCCGGGTGATTCGGGCTCGTCCCCGAGGTCGACTTCGCGGTCGGTATCGGCTTCGTCGCCCGGTCCACCCGAGGCCACGCGGTCGGGTTCGTCTGGAAGCTCGTCGTCCGACCCGTCGAGAACCTCGTCGTCCGACCCGCCGAGAATCTCGTCGTCCGACCTTTCGGAAGTCGCCTCGGACTGGTCTTCGGCCCGCTCGTCTCGACCGGCCGACCCGTCGGTGTCCGTCGGCCGATCCCCTTCGTCCATTAGGTCGCCTTTGGGGAGTTCCGTTCATAAGCTTCCGGGTCGCGCGGGCTCCGGCCTCGCTCGCGACGCTGCCCGCCGGCCCCGGCCGACGCCTCCGGAACGGTTTTGCCCGCGACCCCCCTTTCGGGTATCGTGCCGCTGGAGTCGAACGCCCGGATCGCCAAAGCCCTCGCCGAGCGCGGCTACAACGCCGAGCGCGAGGCGGTCACCCTGCTCGCGGGCGCGCCCGATCCGACCGCCGCCGTCGCGGCCGCCGTCGATCGCGCCCCCGACGACGCCCTCCGGATCACCGCCGATCACGTCCGCGAGGCGATCGGTGACACCGACAGATCGGCCGCCTCTCCGGACGAACCCGGACAATCTCCAGTCGAAACAGAGGGGTCTTCAGGTCCGGATTCGGGCGAGATCGAGTCGGGTCCCGAGTCGGCGGTCGGCGACTCCGGCCCCTCGTCTGCCGGCCCCGACTCCGCTCGAAATCACGACCGCTCCTCCGTCGACGCCGACAGTTCCCGGGACTCGGACTCCCCTCGGAACCCCGACCTGCGCGACATAGAGGTCGGCAACGACATGACCGGGCGCAGCACCGGGACCGGCGAGTACGCCGACTTCGTCACGACGTTCCGCGACCGCTACGAGCGCCTCTCGAAGATCCTCCGCGGGCGCGTCAACCACCGGCCCGCCGAGGCGATCGCGGACATGCCGGGCGGGAGCGACGCCGCGATGATCGGCCTCGTCAACGACGTGCGCTCCACGAAGTCCGGCCACTGGCTGATCGAGTTGGAGGACACCACCGGAACCTTCCCCGCCCTCGTGATGAAGGACAAGGGCCTCGCCGACGTCGTCGACGAGATCCTGCTGGACGAGTGCGTCGCCGTCGAGGGGACGCTCGCGGACGACGCCGGCATCCTCTTCGCGGACTCGCTCCACTTCCCGGACGTCCCCCGCACCCATCACCCCGGGGGGGCCGACCGCCACGTTCAGGCCGCGCTGATCTCGGACGTCCACGTCGGCAGCGACGAGTTCATGGCCGACGCGTGGCACTCCTTCACCGACTGGCTCCACACGCCCGAGGCCGACCCCGTGGAGTACCTCCTGCTCGCGGGCGACATGGTCGAGGGCGTCGGCGTCTACCCCGACCAGGACGAGGAGCTCGACATCGTCGACATCTACGAGCAGTACGAGGCGTTCGCGGAACACCTCAAGGAGGTGCCCGCGGACACCGAGGTCGTGATGATCCCGGGCAACCACGACGCGGTCCGCCTGGCCGAGCCGCAGCCCGGGTTCGACGACGAGATCCGGGAGATTTTGGACGTCCACGACGCTCGGATCGTCTCGAATCCGGCCACGGTCTCCGTCGAGGGGGTCGAGGTGCTGATGTACCACGGCGTCTCGCTCGACGAGGTGATCGCCGAGCTCCCCGAGGAGAAGGCGAGCTACGACGAGCCCCACAAGGCGATGTACCAGCTGTTGAAGAAGCGCCACGTCGCGCCCCAGTTCGGCGGCCACACCCGCGTCGCGCCGGAGGAGCGCGACTACCTCGTGATGGAGGACGTGCCCGACGTGTTCCACACCGGCCACGTCCACAAGCTCGGCTGGGGGAAGTACCACAACGTGCTCGCGGTCAACTCCGGCTGCTGGCAGGCCCAGACCGACTTCCAGAAGTCCGTCAACATCGACCCCGACGCCGGCTACGCGCCGATCCTCGACCTCGACACCCTCGACATGACCGTCCGGAAGTTCTCGTAGTACCCCACCGGCGGCGCGTCAGCGACCGATCTCCACCCGCCCGCTCGTCGCGTCGTTGAGGCGCTCCCGGAGCTCCTCGACCTCGGCGACCGGCACCCGGAGGTCGAACCGGACGCGCTCGCCGTAGTCGGCGTCGAACTCGACGCCCGTCGACTCGATCACGCCCCGGACCGCCCCCGAGTCGTCGTACTCGGTCTCGACGACGAGGCTCCGGTGCGGCCGCTCCTCCAGCACCCCGGCCGCGTCGACGCCGTCTTTCACCGCGCGCGAGTAGGCGCGCGCGAGTCCCCCGACCCCGAGGTTCGTCCCGCCGTAGTACCGCGTCACCACCGCGACGACGTTCCGGACCTCGCGCTGCTGGAGGACGTTCAGCGCGGGCTTGCCCGCCGAGCCGGTCGGCTCGCCGTCGTCCGAGGAGTACTCCCTGAGCATCGGCTCCGACCCCGGCGCCCGCTCGGAGGGCTCGCCCGCGGGAACCCGGTACGCGGGCACGTTGTGGGTCGCGTCGGCGTACTCGCCCCGAACTTCCTCGACGAACGACTCCGCCGCCTCGACCGTGTCGACGGGGGCGACGTGGCCGAGGAACTCGGAGCCCTGGACCTCGAACCGCGCGGTCGCGCGCTCGGCCACCGTCCGGTACGCGTCCGTCACGGCGCTCCCTCCTCGGCTTCGTTCCGTCCCTTCTCGTCCGGTTCGCCCTCGCGCCGCCGCGCGACGGCGACGCTCGTCGGCGGCGCGAGCCGGTACAGCCCGAGGAAGGCGCCGACCCCGACGACCTCGACGATCACCGCCGCGACCGCCAGCGGCTCCGCCGCGAGCGCGGCGGCCGCGTCGCCCCCGTGCCACGCGAGGAACCCGCCGAGGAACGCCCCGAGGGTCCCCGCGCCGAGCGCGTACAGCCGCCGGTACTCGCCGCCCCGCAGCGTCGCGACGGCGACCGCGGCCGCGAGCGCGCTCCCGGCGACGAAGAAGTAGGGGCGCGCGTCCGGCGGGGATCCGAGGCGCGACCACGCCCACAGCAGGTGGACCGCCGCGGCGACGGCCGCTGTCTGGATCGCAATTCCGCGGAGCAAGCGCTTCTTCGGCGTGTTTCGCCCGGAAACATCCGAGTCAGAGCCGTCGTTCATCTCGTCACCCGCGCTCACTCCCACGGGTGGTTCCCGGGCGCGTCGGGCCACAGCGGGTACCAGTACGACTCGTCGTCCTCCAGGCCCAGTTCGCCGTCGAGGACCGACTGGAGCTTGAACTCGACCCGCTGGTTCCGGTCGTTCGTCCCTCGCGGCGCGAACGGGTAATAGGCGCCCCGGCGGAACGAGTAGACCCAGTACACCGGCCCGTCGTCGTTCTCGAAGCCGAACACGGCCGCGAGCAGCCGCGACCCGAACCCCTCCTCCATGAACTGGTCGGCCGCGAAGTGGACGCTCGTCACCAGGTCCTCGGGGTCGTCGTCCTCCAGCACGAACCACTGGTAGCCGTGGTCGTCCTCGTACCGGTGGAACCCGGTGCCGGTGTCGATCTCGCCGGCCTCCAGGATGGCCTCGACGGTCTCGACCGCCTCGTCGAAGCGCGTGCTGTCCATCCCGGAGAAACACAGGGCGGCCTCGCCGCAGTGGTCGTAGCGGAGGTCCGCCTCCATCGTCATGTACGCGGTCGACATCCCGAAGAGGTCCTCGGGATCCGCCTCGCGGGTCGCGTCGGTCTCGGCGCTCGTCCCGAGCACGGCCCGGATCGTGTCGAAGATGCCCATCTGCTCGCCCCTACGTGCGGCGGGGTTTAGGGCGTTTCTCTCGGCGGGTCCGCGTCGCGTTCCGCCGGCCGCTCGACGGCTCCGCCCCGTCTCGCCGGCGAGTCACTCCTCGTCGTCAACGCGGTCGAGGTATGTCAACACGCCGCGGGCGTTCAGGCTCGTGTTCGCCTTCGCGCGCTCGCGGTTCCAGTAGTCGATGTCCCGGCTCGCCGCCTCGAAGTGGTCGACGACCGCCTCGTCGTCGTCGAGGTCGGCGCGCTTCTCGCGGACCCGCTCGACCCACTCGACGTACGCCCGCTTCGCCTCGCCGAGCAGGTCCGCGTCGCAGTCGCGCGGTCCGAAGTGGCCGAAACAGAGCGTGTCCGGGTCGAGGTCCTCGATCAGCCGGATGTCGTCGAGGCACTGCTCGAAGTCGAACTGCGGCGGCGGCGTCGTCGGCGTCACCGCGTCGATCTCGGGGACGTAGATGCCGGCGGCGTCGGCGGCGAACACGACGTCCGCCTCCGGGTCGTGGTACACCGCGTGGTGGGGCGCGTGGCCGGGCGCCTCGTGAACGACGAGCTCGCGGTCGCCGAGGTCGATCCGGTCGCCCTCGGCGACGCCTTCGATCCGGTCGTCGGGGACCGGCTTCGGCTCCGCGTAGTGCTCCCACTGCTCTTCGACCGCCGACTTGGTGCCCGCGACGAGCGCCTCGGGATCGACGAGGTGGCGGACCCCCTTTTCAGGCACCCGGACCTCGGCGTTCGGATAGCGCTCCGCGAGGTAGCCGGCGCCCCCGGCGTGGTCGAGGTGGGCGTGGGTCGGGAGGATCCACGCGAGCTCCTCGCGGCCGATCCCGATCTCCTCGACGCTCTCGAAGAGGGCCTCCCGGTTCGCCCCCGTCCCGGTGTCGATCACGATCGGTCGCTCGGCGTCGTACACGTAGACGGCGCCGTACTCGTCGGTGTCGAACATGCCCGTGTCGTGGACGTACAGGTCCTCGACGCCGCGAACCGGTTCGAACTCGCCAGCGCGCATACCGGAGGAGGGACCCGGGGGCACTTCTAGCGATCGGTCCGCGCCCCCGGCGCTCGCGACGACCTCGGCGCTCGCGGCGTTCTCGGAACCCGGAGAGGTCGGCCGCGCGGGCCGGGGCTTATGGTCGCGCCGCCCGAGGGGACGGTATGCGAGTGCTCGTCACCGGCGCGACCGGGTTCGTCGGGAGCCGACTCATCCCGACGCTGCGCGCGCGCGGCCACGACGTGGTCGCGCTCGTCCGGGACGCCGACGGCTACGCGGCGCCCGAGGGGGTCTCGGTCGTCGAGGGGGACCTCTTGGAACCGGAGTCGCTCCCGCCCGCCTTCGAACTCGACGGCGAGACGGTCGACGCCGCGTACTACCTCGTCCACTCGATGGACGGCGGCCCGGGGTACGAGGAGCGCGACAGGAACTGCGCGACCAACTTCGCCGCGGCCGCGTCCGACGCGGGGATCGACCGGATCGTCTACCTCGGCGGGCTCGGCGAGGACCGCGAGGAGCTCTCCGAACACCTCCGGTCCCGCCGCGAGGTCGAGCGGATCCTCGGCGAGGGCGACCCGGCGCTCACGACGCTTCGGGCCGCGATCATCATCGGCGCGGGCAGCGCGAGCTTCGAGGTGATCGCCGGACTCGCGCGACGGCTTCCGGTGATGGTCACCCCGAAGTGGGTGGACACGCTGTGTCAGCCGATCGCGATAGCCGACGTGGTCGCGTACCTCGCGGGCGTCCTCGACGTCCCCGAGACCGCGGGCGAGACCTTCGAGATCGGCGGCCCCGAGGTGTTGACCTACGCCGAGATCCTCCGGCGGACCAGGCGACAGCTCGGCGGCGGCCTCCGGATCGTCAGGGTGCCGGTGTTGAGCCCCGAGCTGTCGGCCCGGTGGCTCCGCCTCGTCACCGACGTGAACCCCTACCTCGCCCGGTCGCTGGTCGAGGGGCTCCGCAACACCGTGATCGTCGAGGACGACCGGGTCCGGGAGTTCGTGCCCGTCGAGCGCACGCCCTTCGAGCTCGCGGTCGCGCGGGCGCTGGCCGAGTCGGGGGACGACGAGGGGTCGCGACTGAGCGCGCTCCCCGGGGTTTCGCCGTGAGCCGCGAGTACGGCGAGACGTGGGTGTACGAGAGCCTCGTCGGCGGGATCCCGGGGCTCGGGATCTCGCGGACGCTGGCGGTCGCGCTCCAGTTCCTCATCTTCGAGGTCGGCGTGGTGGGGCTCGGCTGGTACTACGGGACGTGGAACGCCGTCGCCGCGGGCACGGTCGCCGTCGTCGTCGCCGCCGTCGGGAGCGTCGAGATGCACCGCCTGGGCGAGAAGAACCGGCTGCTCGGGACCCCGCCGGAACACAAGCGGCTGCTGTTCGGGTCGAGCATCGAGATCGTGTTGGGCGTGCTGGCGTTCATCGCGCTGGTGACGTACCTCTTCGCGTGGGACGGGGCCGTGGGGACGACGCTCATCGACCGGCTGTTCGGGCCGGAGCCGCCGCTCCCCGTCGTCTACCTCACGCTGCTCGTGCTCTGGGACCTGACGTACCGCATCGGTACCTCCTGGTGGAGCGCCGTCGTCGCGTTGTGGCGCGCGGTCCACGTCGACCTCTCGCCGGAGGAGCGGGCGACCGTCCGGCGGCTCGACGCCGAGAACATCGGATTCTCCGCGGTTCAGCTCGCACTCGTGCCGTTTCTCCTCACTGAGCCCGTGCTGCTCGGCGCGGTGGTCGGCCACGTCATCGCGGTCGCGGTCGTCTGTTCGGCGGCGATCCTACTCACCTGAGCTCTCGGTTCCGTTCGGACGGTCGTTCATCGCTGTCGCGACCGTTACCCGTCGCTACCGGCGTCGAGGATGGAATTAAAAGGCGCGGCGTCGCCGCGGCCGCGTCACTTGCCCTGAAGCTCTTCGAACTTGTCGAGGAGTGCCTCCGTGGAGTCGCCCGAGTCGTAGGTCAGCGATCCGGAGTACTCGGGGCGCTCCGCGTCGAAGTCGGCGTCGACTTCGCTGGTCTTCTTCTCGCGACGCTCGTGTTCGGCCTCATCATAGGCACCCATTGACATGGTACGACTACACTTGGCCGTTTCCTGTTATATACCTGTCGGCAAAGGTATCATAAACCGTGAACGATCGGGTCGGTCCACCGGAATCGATTAATCCCGCGGCGTGATACCGAACGCCCGTGGCACAACCGCTCCGCTTCAGGCGCTCGCCCGACCGGTGGACCGCGGACCGCGTCCGGTCCCAGATCGGTCGCCCACTCGACGAGAACCTCGGAGCGATCGCCGGCGACCCGTGGTTCGCGCCGCCGCCGGCGTACGAGGCGCGCCGGTTCGACATGGACGACGGGTCGTTCGCGCTGTTCTGCTGGACCGACGACGACGCGGACCCCCCGCCGGGCGCCGACGGCGGGCCGGCCGGGTACTGGCTGGGCAACACGGAGACGCCGAGCGAGCTCTGGCGGACGGACAAGTACGGGTTCGACGAGGCGCCGTACCCGGTCTCGCGGTGGGCGCAGCGCGAACTGCTCGCCGGGCTCCACGACGACGAGCCGTGGCTGGCCGACTACCCGCACGTCTCGTGGTACTTCCTGCCCGTCTTCTGCTCGAAGGACGGCGCGGAGACGAGTCGGGCGTTCTTCCGCGACCACGCGGCCGGGTTCCCGGACGCGACCCGGGAGGCCGGCACCGGGTTCGTCGAGGAGACGCTCCGGCCCGGGACGCTGGACGACCACCGAGAGGTAATGGCCGGGAAGCTCGGCACCTCCGCCTCGCGGGACCTCGTCCGCATGAGTGCGGCCATCGCCGAGTTCACCGCGGCCCGGATCCTCACGGACGCGGGGTACGGGGTCACCCCGGAGATCGAGGTGACGACGGGCCACTCGCTCGACTTCCGCGCGACGGACCCGGAGACGGGCGCCGGCCACCTCGTCGAGGTGACGCGCCCGCAGCCGACCGCCGGCCGCTCCGCGAACGACCCCGTCGCGGCCGTCCGCGACACCGCCGAGACGAAGACGAGCGGCCAGCTCGCGGCCCACGCGGGCGGCGTCACGCTGTTCGTCGACTGCTCGTCGTTCCCCGCCGACGAGTGGAAGGCCGTGCGCGAGGCCGAACCCGCGGTCCGTCACAAGCCCGCGGTCGTCTACCGCGCCGAGCCCGACAGCTCGATCGAGGGGTATCGGAAGGGGTCGGTCCCGCTCGACCTCTCCGGGGTCGTCGACGGCGTGTCGTAGCCGCGTCGCTCTGCGGTGACGTAGCCGCTCCCGGTTTGGGCGGATCTGCGGCTCTCCGCGGTCGGGTTTCGAAAGAAAGGGTATGGACTCCGTGCGGTTCGGCGCGTCAGAACGAGACCGGCGAGGGTCCCTCCTCCGCGTCGGTGGTCGGGTCGCGGTCCGAGTAGAACCGGCGACCGACGCCGCGGTGGCAGACGCCGGCCCGGAGCGTGGTGAACACGTCCTCCGGATTCTCGAACGTCTGGTCGCCGAACCGCTCCAAGACGTCGCCGAGCCGCTCGGACCCGTTCGCGAGCTCTACGGTCGCGTTGCCGTGAGCCGCGATGATCTCCTCAGAGGTGGTCGGGTACTGGTGCCGTTCGAGTCGGTCGTCGACGCCGTTCAAGCGCATCAACAGATGGAAACCGCCGATGGTTCTTAATGATTGTCCATGTACGACCTTAGTCGGAGGGGATTCCTTATATCGCCTTATATCGGTTCGCCTCCGGTGGTTCTCGGAACCGCCGCGGCTTAGTGTCGGGCGCAGCTATTCGCCCCTATGCCCGCCGATTCCGACGATTCCGCCGCCTCCGGTGACCCCGTCGACTCCGCACGTCCCGCCGACCCTATCGTCGCCGACCTCCACGCACACACGACCGTCTCCGACGGGACCTTGACGCTCAGCGAGGTGCCCGCGGCCGCCCGCGAGGCCGGCGTCGACTGGGTGGCCGTCACGGACCACGACCGGATCCACCCGGGGCTCGACGCGCCGGTCGTCGAGCGCGACGGCGTCCGGGTCGTCCGCGGGATCGAGCTCCGCGTCGACGCCGGCTTCGAGCGCCTCGACCTCCTCGGCTACGGCGTCGAGCACACCGACGCGCTCGACGCGGAGGTCGATCGCCTCCAGCGCGACCGCCGGGAGCGCGGCGCCGCCATCCTCGACCGCGTCGAGGAGCGGCTCGGCGTCGACCTCGACGTGGAACCGCGCGCCGGGCTCGGGCGCCCCCACATCGCGCGGGCGATCGACGCGTTGGACGCGCCCTACGACTACGCCGGGGCCTTCGACGAGCTGATCGGGAACGACGGCCCGTGTTACGTCGCGCGCGACGTGACGCCGCTCGACGAGGGGCTCGACCTGCTCGCGGACGCCTGCGCGCTCGTCGGGCTCGCGCACCCGTTCCGCTACGACCGCGTCGACGAGGCCCTCGGGGTCGCCGCGGAGGCGCCGGCCATCGACGCGATCGAACGCTTCTATCCGTACGGCCGCGCCGTCGACGACGCGCGGATCGACCGCCTCGCCGCCGAGAGCGACCTGCTCAGAACCGGCGGGACGGACGCCCACGAGCGGACGCTCGGGGTCGCCGGGCTGACCGAATCGGCGTTCGCGCCCGTCCGCGAGCGGCTGCCCGAACCGGTCTCGGTCGAGGCGTTCGCGGTCGGGGCCTCCCCCGGCGCGGAGCCCGACGAACAGGATTAAGCCGGCGCCGAACGGAGTACGACGCATGCGGTGTCACTACTGCGACCGGGAGGCCACGTACGAGGCGGAGCAGGGCGGCGTGGTCGTCGGGCTCTGCGAGTCCCACTTCAAACAGCGCGTCGAGGAGCTCGCGGAGTCGGACGAGCTCGCGGAGCTCCGCGACCGGATCGACATCGAGTCCTCGGAGTAGCCGCCTCGGCCGACCCCTCCCTCCGCCGAGCGACCCAGTCGGTGCGAGACGAACGGTAAAAGGCCGCGCGGGGCCAACTCCCTCCATGGACCTCAAGGACCGGCCCCGCCGCCTCCGGACCGACGGCGTTCGCCCGCTCGTCGCCGAGACCGACCTCTCGGCGTCGGACCTGGTCGCGCCCGTCTTCGTCGACGCGACGACCGACGAGCGCGTGCCTATCGAGACGATGCCCGGCCACGAGCGCGTCCCGGTCGATCAGGCCGTCGACCGCGTCGCCGAGATCCGCGAGACGGGCGTCGAGGCCGTCATCCTCTTCGGCGTCCCCGAGTCGAAGGACGCGTCCGGGAGCCGGGCGTACGCCGACGACGGCGTCGTCCAGCGCGCTATCCGCCGGATCTCCGCCGAGACCGACGTCACCGTGATCGGCGACGTCTGCCTCTGCGAGTACACCGACCACGGCCACTGCGGCGTCATCGAGGAGACCGCCGAGTCGGACCCGACGCTCACCGTCAAGAACGACGAGACGCTCGACCTGCTGGCTCGGACCGCCGTCTCGCAGGCGGACGCGGGCGCGGACGTGGTCGCCCCCTCGGCGATGACCGACGGGCAGGTGGGAGCGATCCGCGAGGCGCTCGACGGCGCGGGCCACGAGGAGGTCGCCATCCTGAGCTACGCAGCGAAGTACGAATCGGCCTTCTACGGCCCGTTCCGTGACGCCGCCGACGGCGCGCCCGAGTTCGGCGACCGCCGGCACTACCAGATGGACCCCGCGAACCGCCGCGAGGCGCTCCGGGAGGCGCGGCTCGACGCCGAGCAGGGCGCCGACGTGCTGATGGTGAAGCCCGGGCTGCCGTACCTCGATATCGTCGGCGACCTCCGGCGGGAGTTCGACCGCCCCATCGCGGCGTACAACGTGTCCGGCGAGTACGCGATGCTCCACGCCGCCGCGGAGAAGGGGTGGCTCGACCTGGAGGCGACCGCGCTGGAGTCGCTCACCGCGCTCAAGCGCGCGGGCGCGGACCTCATCATTACCTATTTCGCCGAGGACGTGGCCGATCACTTATAAATAGAGTCGGTCGCTCGCAGACGCGTCCCCTCAACCATTTACCCCGGCGCGCGCCTGCGAGCGGCCGCCCCCGGCGGCCGCGACGCAGCGCGTGCGAGGGAGTCGGTGGTCCGGAGCGCAGCGGAGGACCACCGACGAGGCTGGGGAGGTGAGAGGTGCGGTTGCTGTGCGGGGCGGGACTCAAAGGGGCGACCGCGAGGGCGAAGCCCGGCGACGCAAGGACCGCAAGGAGGGAGCGCCAGCGACCGACAGAGGACCGCAGCGAGTCGCGCGAGTCCTCGCGGCCGGGGCTTTGGAGGCGGTTCTCTGGACCGATCCAGCAGCACCAATTTATAAACAGCTACCCCACCGTCCAGACCCCGTCACACCACCTGTTCGCCGTCGTCGTCGTACACTTCGATGGCGTCGACCGGACACGAGCGCGCCGCGAACTTCGCGTCGAGCTCTTCGCCGTCGGGCACTTCCACGACGAACAAGTCCTCGTCTGCTTCCTCGCTCCCTTTTAAATCGGCCTTCCCGTCGTTCAGGTTCTTCTCGAAGGCGTCCCACTCGGCGACGCACTGGTACATCCCGACGCAGGTGTCGCGGTCGAACTCGACGTACATGGCTCTCGGTTAGATGAGCCGATACAAAGCGGTGACGACGAGAGGTGTGGGGCTCTGAAAGGCGATCGGCGATGACTTCCTCCAAAGCCCCGGCCGGGAGAAGTCCGGACGCTCGCTGCGCGCCTCGCTCAGTCGCTCCGCTCCTTCGCTGCGGTGCTTGCGTCGCCTCCGAACTTCTCCCGGCCGCCCCTTCGAGTCCCGCCCCGCGACCGCACCTCACACCTCCCCAGCCTCGCGGCTCCCTCCGCTTCGCTCCGGTCGCCGCGTCCAGCGAGGGACCGGAGGTCCCTCTGGCAGCCGGCGCGTAGCGCCGGCGACCTCGCGCGTGCGACTCGCAGCCTAACGGCTGCTCGTCGGCACGCGCCACCGCAACCGCGCTCCGGAATCGCCCCTCGCCACCCACTTCCCACAGCGCGACCGTCCTTTTTAAGCGTCGCAGGCACCCATCCTCGCGCATGCCCACCGTCTGGCTCGTCGACCGGCAGTTCGACTCGAAGGGGCTCGTGCGGCTCACCTACGCCACGGAGGACGGCGAGCGGATGCACACGAAGGAGCTGGCCGAACAGCGGCTCGTCACGGGCGACGGGATCACCGCCGGCCGCGTGGTCGACGAGAGCGCGCTCGGCGAGAGCCCGGCCGACGAGGTCGAGCGGTTCGCGTCCGAGGCGTCGAAGATGGCGACCGAACACGACCTCGACGACACAGTCTGAGGGATACCACCGTCGTATCGGCCCACACAACCGAGTCCGTTAAGGGGGAACCGGCGGAACGTGTGACCGAAATGCCCAGTGGTGAGTACGACCCCGACGCCGTCGAGCCGCGCTGGCAGCGGCGCTGGGTCGACGAGGAGACGTACGCCTACTCCGCCGACGACCCGGTCGACCCGAACACCGTCTTCTCCATCGACACCCCGCCGCCGACGGTATCGGGGAGCCTCCACATGGGCCACCTGTACGGGTTCACCCTCCAAGACTTCGTCGCGCGCTTCGAGCGCATGAACGGCGGCACGACGTTCTTCCCGTTCGGCTACGACGACAACGGGATCGCCTCCGAGCGGCTGACGGAGGACGAGCTCGACATCCGCCACCAGGAGTTCGAACGGCGCGAGTTCCAAGCGAAGTGCCGGGAGGTCTGCGCGCAGTACGAAGAGCAGTTCACCGAGAACGTCCAGTCGCTCGGGGTGTCGGTCGACTGGGACCACACGTACCAGACCATCGAGCCGCGCGTCCAGCGCGTCTCCCAGCTCTCCTTCGTCGATCTGTACGACCAGGGCCGCGAGTACCGCGAGAAGGCCCCCGCGATCTGGTGTCCCGAGTGCGAGACCGCCATCTCGCAGGTCGAGACCGAGGACGACGAGCAGGCCAGCCACTTCAACGACATCGCCTTCTCCGTCGCCGAAAGCGGCGGTGACGGCGATGGCGACGACCCCGAGAAGTTCGTCATCTCGACGACGCGCCCGGAACTCCTCCCGGCCTGCGTCGCCGTCTTCGTCCACCCGGACGACGACGAGAACCAGGACCTCGTCGGCGAGTCCGCCGAGGTCCCGCTGTTCGGCCACGAGGTGCCGATCATCGCCGACGAGCGCGTCGACATGGAGACGGGCTCCGGGGTCGTGATGTGCTGTACGTTCGGCGACCAGAACGACATCGAGTGGTACCAGGTCCACGACCTGGACCTGCGGGTCGCCATCGACGAGTCCGGCCACATGACCGACGTCGCCGAGGGGTACGAGGGGCTCCACGCCGACGAGGCCGGCGAGGCCATCGTCGAGGACCTCGACGAGGCTGGCGCGCTGCTCGACCGCCGCGACATCACCCACACCGTCAACGTCCACGAGCGCTGCGGGACGAGCGTCGAGTTCCTCGTCACCGAGCAGTGGTACATCGAGATGCTCGACAAGACGGACGAGTACCTCGAGGTCGGCCGGGAGATGGAGTGGTCGCCCGAGAAGATGTTCACCCGGTACGAGCACTGGGTCGAGGGGCTCCAGTGGGACTGGCTCATCTCCCGCCAGCGCTCCTCCGGCATCCCGTTCCCCGTGTGGTACTGCGAGGACTGCGGCGAGGAGGTCATCGCCGAGAAGGCCGACCTGCCAGTCGACCCGCTCTCCGACGACCCGCCGGTCGACGCCTGTCCCGCGTGCGGGCACGATGAATTCGAACCGGAGGACGACGTGCTCGACACGTGGGCCACCTCCAGTCTCACGCCGCTCATCAACGCCGGCTGGGACTGGGACGAGGAGGCCGAGGAGTTCACGATGGAGCATCCGGAGCTGTATCAGTTCGACCTCCGCCCGCAGGGCCACGACATCATCAGCTTCTGGCTGTTCCACACGCTCGTCAAGTGTTACGAGCACACCGGCGAGGTCCCGTTCGAGGAGACGATGATCAACGGGCACGTCCTCGACGAGAACCGCGAGAAGATGTCGAAGTCGGTCGGCAACGTCGTCGAGCCCGAGGCCGTCTTGGAGGAGTTCCCGGTCGACGCCACGCGCTACTGGGCGGCCGGCACCGCCGTCGGCGACGACTTCCCGTTCAAGGAGAAGGACCTCCGCGCGGGCGAGAAGCTCATCCGGAAGCTGTGGAACGCCTCGAAGCTCGTCGAGTCGCTCGCGCCGGAGCCGTTCCCGGCCGAGCCCGAGGGCGGGCTCCGCGAGCTCGATCGCTGGCTCCTCGCCGAGCTCGACGCCGAGGTCGAACGGCTCACCGAGCTGCTCGACGACCGCGCGTTCTCGAAGGCCCGGGACGAGCTCCGGAGCTTCTTCTGGAACACGTTCTGCGACGACTACCTCGAGATCGCGAAACAGCGCGAGGACGACGCGGCCGCGTACACGCTCCGGACCGCGCACCGCCGGTTCCTGAAGCTGTTCGCGCCCCTCCTCGCGCACGTCACCGAGGAGCTGTGGCACGACATGTACGCCGACGCCGTGCCCGACGCGGGCGCCGGCGCTGCCGACTCCGCCGACGCCGAGGAGACCGGCCTCGCCGACGGCGCGGGCGACTCGATCCACCTCGCCGACTGGCCCGAGCCGCTGGGGATCGAGGCCGACCGCGACGCCGGGACCGCCGCGACCGCCGTCGTCGGCGCCCTCCGGAAGTACAAGAGCGAGAACCAGCTCCCCCTCACCGCCGCGCTCGACGCGGTGGAGGTGTACGCCGACGTGCGCGGCTTCGAGGACGACATCACCGGCGTAATGCACGTCGACGACCTCGCGGTCCACCCCGACGGCGACGCGCCCGTCGAGACGGTGATCACTGGCATCGACCTCGACTACGCCACCGTCGGCCCGAAGTACGGCGACCAAGTCGGCGACATCGAGGCCGCCCTCGCGCAGGAGGAGTACGATATCGACGGCGACGAGCTTCACGTCGCGGGCGTCACGCTCGTCGGCGACGAGTTCGCGGTCGAGGAAGAGCGGCAGTACCGGGGCGAGGGCGAACTGCTTCAGGCGGACGACGTCGTCGTCATCGTCCGCAACGACGCGTAGATTCCCTCCTCCCTTCGGCTTCTCCCTCGGTCACAGGTCCGCGCCGACGGCGTCCTCGACCGAGTCGAACCCGTCGCGCTCGAGCAGTTCGACGAGTCCTTCGTTGATGTCGCGCGCGAGTCCCGGCCCCTCGTAGACGAGGCCCGTGTACAGCTGGACCAGCGAGGCGCCCGCCCGTATCTTCTCGTAGGCGCCCGTGGCGTCGGAGATCCCCCCGACACCGATCACCGGGACGTCGGTGCGCTCCGCGACGTACCGCACACGCTCCGTCGCGAGCGACTCGATCGGTTTCCCCGAGAGCCCGCCGCGCTCGGCCCGGTTGTGGCTCCGCAGCGAGTCCGGCCGGGAGGTCGTCGTGTTGGTCGCGATGACGCCGTCGAGGTCGAGGTCGTCGACGACGCCGAGCGCGTCGTCGACCGCCGGCTCCGGGAGGTCCGGCGAGAGCTTCACGAGCAGCGGGTCCGCCCCCGCGTCGGCGAGCGTCCCGAGGATCCCCTCCAGGGCCTCGCGGTTCTGTAGCTCGCGGAGGCCCGGGGTGTTCGGGCTGGAGACGTTGACCACGAAGTAGTCGCCCGCGTCCGCGACGCGCTCGTACGTGTACAGGTAGTCGTCCGGGGCGTCCTCCAGCGGCGTCGACTTCGACTTCCCGATGTTGATCCCCACCGGCACCTCGGGGAGGGGGTCGCGGTCGAGGCGCTCGCCCACCCGGTCGGCGCCCTCGTTGTTGAATCCCATCCGGTTGACGAGGGCCTCGTCCTCGCGCAGCCGGAACAGTCGCGGGCGCGGGTTCCCGGGCTGTCGCTCGGCGGTGACGCCGCCGACCTCGACGTGGCTGAACCCGAGCGACGCCAACGCTCGCGGGACGTGCGCGTTCTTGTCGAACCCGGCCGCGACGCCCACCGGGTTCGGGAACGCCGACCCGAACGCGTCGACCGCGAGCCGATCGTCGTCGACCGCGTACCGCTCGGCGAGGGCGTCGGCGATCGGCGTCCCCTGAACGCGGCCGAGCAGTCGGTGGATCAGTCCGTGTGCGGTCTCCGGCGGCAGCCGGAACAGTGCTGGCTTCAACAGGTCGTACGCGCCCATCGTCTGGGCCTCGTCACGAGCGACAATCAATCCGCCGACCGCGGCCCGTATCGCGGCCGCTCGGCGGCGAAAATACGTCGAACTCCCGCGGTCCGCGTCAGAAGTCGTGTTCGAGCTGCTCCGGGTTGGCGTCCGCTTTCTGGATGATTATCTTCCCGTCTCTGACCCGGACGAACACCTCGTCGCCGATCTCCATGCCGGCGACGGCGAGCTCGTCCTCGTGGAGGTTCACGTGGACGTTGTGGTACTCCCCGTCGTCGTCCTTGGCGCCACTGGGGCTGAGCTTCTTTTTGCGGACCATCGCGGGTGTGCTTGTCGCCCTTCGCCATAGCAGACACATAAGTGTTGTTTACGCGTACTCCCCCGCCGGTGAATCGTGCGTGCGCGCGGCGCGACCAACAGAGCCGATCCGCGGGATGAACGGCCTCGGGAGCCGGGACCGATCCGTCCACGAGCTGCGGCCGAAATCGCCGTCCGAACCCCGAATCGGCGTGTCGCGCGCGCTGAACGCTCCGCCGATCGTCGCAGATAGACCGTTTCGCTCCCGCTTTGATGCCCCAAATCGCCAGCCGCCGCCGAGGTGATATATAAAAATTGTGGCGCACAGCTTTCATTTCCCCGATATATTTAATACACACTGTGTGCTGGTGTCACACGGAGGCAAAACCATGGTACGTGAAGACGGTAAGCGAAACTTTGCCCTGCGAGAGGAAGACGGATCGGAACCGAGCGAGTTCTCGGGCAACATGCCGCGTCAGGCGGCGCTCAAAGCGGCTCGAACCCTTGAGCCGGCACCCTCCGAGGAAGAGGCGGAGCGAACGACGCTTCGTCTCCGGGAGAAGGGGACCCAGAAGGTCCACGAGTACGAGGGATGGGCCTGGAAAGACGGCGCTCCCGAAGTCGACGACGCGGACGACGACTTCTGGCTCAACGACCTCGACGACATCACCAAGGCCAACGTCTCGAAGCAGGGCATCGAGTACCTCGACGACGAGTAACGCTCGGGCCGCCGGTTCCGATCTCTCGTTTTCTCCGTCGACCGGCCGGAATGTCTCGGAGTTGATCACCCTGTCGCCACAGAGCTACTGTCCCGGGTAGGATTGCTTCCGTCTCGACTCGATCCGGTCAGTTGGGCCGCTGCTCTCGGCATGAAATCGCATGACGTGGCGTCGGTAGTTCGACGGGGTTAAATACAACCCGGCCATTCGAAGAAATGCGAAGAACGCATCGCGGACTCGGGCCGTTCAACTCGGCCCGGTTTCGCTGGACCCGTACCGTTCCGATGGGTTTATGACCCGTCGTCCGGTACGTTCAGGTCCGCGAAGGATGAGGATCACGCCCCCTGCGCTCCGGCGTAAGCGGTGATCTGATGTGAGCCGTGGTCGTTCGGTGTCATCCAAGCCGTTGGATGCGCCGGACACCACACAGACCAATGCAATGGTGTGTCAACTCTCGTCTTCAACGAGATTGACACCCGCCAACACCCCCTTCGAGCCGGGAAT